>JBIOUJ010000102.1:0-25573 GCA_044867025.1 Pyrinomonadaceae bacterium
TTCATCTGCGAAAATCTGCGGCTTAAAGAAATTCGATATGCCTGAAGAAGCACGAGTTCTTCTACCAGAGCAAGCCGCCGCCGCATACGAGATCAATAAGCACATCTCGGTGACGGCAGGCCCGGGGTCTGGCAAGACCACAGTCCTCGTCGAGCGCTACATCCACATACTCCGCGAACACAGCCTCTCTATCGATCAAATCGTAGCTATCACTTTCACGAATCGCGCTGCGAACGAAATGCGCGAACGCCTGCGCAGCGAGATCAACCTGATGCTTCGCATCTCCGGCGAACCGGAGCGCCGGCGCTGGCTCAACTACAAACGCACTCTCGACGGCGCCGTCATCACAACCATCCACGGCTTTTGCGCGCGCATGTTGCGCGAGTTTCCCGTCGAGGCGCGCATCGATCCGCAGTTTCTGCTGCTCGACGAACATCGCGCGGCAATGATGCTGGAACTGATCGTCGAAGAAGTTCTTTCCGAGTTCATCAGCAACGGCCACATCGAGATCTCACGTCTGACACTCGGCGTTGGACGCAGCAGGCTCGCTGCCGCTCTGACGCAACTCTATCGCGACGCACGCGGAAAGGGCCTCAGCCTCGAAGAGCTCGCGCTGGCGACCGCCCGTGTACACGCAACCGAAGAAGACCACGCGCGCGCTCTCGAAGAACTCGATCGCGTCATGTCCGAGTTTCTCGGCGTGCGCAGAACGACGAAAGCCGCGATGACCAACCAGGCCGAAGTCGTTTCAGCATGGGCAGCAGCGCAAAGACTACTGCGGACAATTCCTTCGCACGAAACGCTCGCCGACTTCTGTCGCTTCGTCGAACATTTTCGCACTCATCGACCACAGGCGCGCGCGCCCGTTGCCGATCACGTAAAAGCACTCGACACGCTGATCTGGGGCAAAGAGTTGCAAGGTCGCGTGCCGCAGGTCTGTCTCGATCTGTTTGCGCGCCAGTACGCGCTCGAGATGGTCAACCTGCTCACGCGCGTCGATCAGCGACTCAACGAAGAGAAGCAAAAGATCTCAGCGCTCGACTTCGACGATCTCGAATTGCGAACGCTTTCGTTGCTGGAGCGTCCTGAAGTCATCGCACGAACGTCGGAGCGATACAGGTTCTTCCTCGTCGACGAGTTTCAAGACACCAACGCGGTGCAGCGAGTGTTACTCGAACGACTCGCACTCGCGAAAGGCCGCAGGCCTGCGAACCTTTTCATCGTCGGCGATCGCAAGCAGTCGATCTACGGCTTTCGCGGCGCGGACGTCGACGTGTTTCGCCAAATGTCGGCGACGCTGCTCGCGGCCGGCGGCGAAGAGAAGCCGCTGCAACAGAACTTTCGCAGCCAGCCGCCGCTGATCTCGTTCTTCAACTATCTCTTCGCGCGCTTGTTTCAGGTTCCTGACGACATTCCGTCGAGTGAATACAAGAACCTGGACCAGTTGGGCTACGTCAAACACGAGAAGAGCGAGGCAAAACGCGAGTTGCGAGACGAAGGTCCGCTCGTTGAGTTTCTGGTTTCGACGAAGCCGTCGCTCGAGGACGATCCACGCGCCGAACAGGATTCGCGTGTGCTCGACGCGCAGCAGGTCGCGCGACGCATCGTGATGCTCAAGCGCACGTCGCCCGAATTGAAACACAGCGACATCGCGTTGCTATTTCGCGCGATGACGCAGGTACAGATTTACGAGTCAGTATTTCGACGCGCGAATATTCCGTATCAAACAGTGCTCGGGCGCGGGTTTTATGAGCGCGAAGAGATCACCGATCTTATTCAACTGCTCCGCTTCCTCGACAACAAGACTGACGAGCTTGCGTTGGCAGCGGTGCTTCGCTCACCGCTTTGTGGGATTTCAGATAACGCGCTGCTCGCGCTGCGTTGCGCACCCCTGCTTGAAGACGCGTCCCCGCGTCTGTCCTTCACTCGTCCGCTTTACACAGCGTTGCGCCAGCACAGTGAGATCGCGTTCATCAGCCCTGAAGAACACAAGCTACTCGATCGTGCGTCGACGCTCATCAGTCAACTGGTCGCTCGCAGGCATCACTACCAGATTCAGGACCTGCTTCGTTTCGCAGTCGAAGAATCGGAATACATGGCGGTGACTGCCGCGAATTTCGACGGCGCACAGCGCCTCGCAAACGTCGAGCGGCTGTTCACGCTCGCAGCTCGTTTCGAGAGTTCGGGCACGCATTTGATTCGCGACTTTGTTCGTTACGTTGAAGAGTTTGAAGCGATCGGCAGTCGTGAAAGCGAAGGGCAGATCGATCAAGCTGCGGACGCCGTGCGATTGATGACGATTCACCAGGCGAAAGGTCTGGAGTTTCCGATCGTGATCATTCCGGATCTGCAACGACTCTCGCGCGTTGCGACAGACACGTGGGTGCTGCTCGATCGTCATCAGGGTCTGACTTTGAAAGTGCCGGACGGGCGCGGCAATCTCGTCGCGGGCTGCACGTTTACGAATTTCGAAAAGCGGCACGCATGGCGCGAACAGTTTGAAAGCATGCGCCTTCTTTACGTGGCTGCGTCGCGCGCTGAGGATCGTTTGATCTTGTCGGGCGTAACACAGGAGCTCGCCACCTTAAACCTCACGAACGACTCGTGGCTCAGATGGATCTGGCAGGCTTTGGAATTGCGCGATCGTTCGGCGAGCGGCATCGTCGAACTCACGCCTGACGTTCAGATGCAACTCACGATCAACCTTGCCGAAGAGCCAATAGAAGAAGTTGCGACGCGAACGGAAGAGCCGCAGACGAGCATGCACTCAGCGGATTCGCTCCAGGAGGCGTTTCCGCTCATTCGTCCGATCGGTCAGCAGAGCGGCAATGCCATTCACCGGTTCAGCGTCACGCAACTGATCAATTATCGACGCTGTCCGCGGCAGTACTATTTCGATCGCGTGCTGCAACTGCCTTCGCGCGATGAAATGGCGGTTTGGAACAACGCCGATGCGCCTGAACCGCCGGCGAATCTGACGGCCACTTTGAAAGGCGCGGTGATTCACCGATTTTGCGAACAGTACACGCCGGACCAAAACGCGGAGGAGTGCCTGCGACGCAGCTTTGAAGAAGTCGTGCACTTGCGGCAAGCGCAACTCGCGGATCGTTTGGTGGAGCTTGACACCGAGAAGGCGATTAAAGATTTGCTGCCGCTTGCGAAAAATTATCTGGCCAGCGACGTTTTCAAGCGCGTGGAGGCGGCGCCGAAAAGGTTGGACCAGAACGCTGCGCCCGGAGGCGAGGGGTTGTGGAGTGAGGTCGGGTTTCGTTTGCGCCGCCCGTTGGGAATTCTCTTCGGTATCATCGATAAGCTTTTGATCACGCGCTCGGCAGACGGCGATGTCGAGATCGAGATCATCGACTTCAAGACAAATCGCATCACCGCGACTGAGCCACCCGAGCCGAAAGCTCCGCGCGCCCCCGCAAAGAACACGCAGTTCGCGTTTGATTTCGAAGATCCCAGCAAGACCGAAGCGGTGCACACCGCGGCTGAAGACTACGAACTACAAATGCAAGCTTATGCACTCGCCGTGCACGAACTACTGCCCTCGCTGAAAGAGAACAAGCTGCATGTGACACTCCACTTCCTCGAACCGAACATCGAGGTCCATCTGAGTGACGAGCTACTGGATCCTGCACGTTGCAAGCAAGCCATCGACGAAGCAATGCAACGCACCATCTACTCCAACGACCCCGAAGACTTCCCCGTCAAGACCGCGCCCCACTGCCTCATGTGCAACTTCCTCCGCGTGTGTGCAGCAGGGAAGGAATGGGTCGGGGAAAATTAATCCACAGATTACACAGATTACACAGATTCTTGTCTGCTTCTGTGTAATCTGTGTAATCTGTGGATGATGATTACAATCAAATCCTTCGACGGCGGCGAGTTCGACGCTTACCTTGCCTTGCCTGCCAGCGGTTATGGGCCAGGCATCGTCGTGCTCCAGGAGATCTACGGTGTCAACGCCTACATGCGCAGCGTTGCCGACTGGTATGCAGCGCATGGTTTCGTCGCAATCTGTCCGGATCTGTTCTGGCGCATAGAACCCGGCGTGCAACTCACCGATCGCGGCGACGACTGGAACAAGGCCATCGAGTTGTATGAGAAGATCGACGAAGCCAAAGCCGTCGAAGACTCCGCCGCGGCGATGGAGTTTCTGCGTCGTAACAGCGCGTGCAACGGCCGCGTTGGCGCCGTCGGTTTCTGCATGGGTGGAAATCTCGCTTACCTCTTGTCGACGCGGTTCAAACCCGATTGCGCCGTCGGGTATTACGGCGTCAGCATCGAAAAGAGTTTGGATGAAGCAAAGCACCTGAGCAGTCCATTACTCCTGCACGTCGCCGAGCACGATAAATTCTGTCCACCTGAAGCGCAGGCACAAATTCACGACAAACTCGATCGCAATCCGCTCGTTACGATTCACGATTACGCAGGTCTCGACCACGCTTTTGGACGTCCAGGCGGCGAGCATTACGACGCCGCGGCTGCGGAGCTCGCGAACCTCCGCAGTCTCGAATTCTTTGTGACGCATCTCGCGGGCGCGGGCCTCGCGAGCGCGCAACAAACTCTCTCCGCGCGTTGGGACGACCACGTGAAATATGAATTCGCGACGCGCAACACCGACGACACGCTCGAAACGATGGTTCCTGATTCGTACGTCAATCACGTTCCGGTGATGACCGGCGGCGTGGGCCACGATGAACTGCGCGAGTTCTATTCAAAGCGTTTCATTCCACAGATGCCGCCCGACACAGGCATGACGCCGGTATCGCGCACCATCGGCATCGATCGCGTCGTCGACGAAATGGTGTTTGAGTTTACGCACACCATCAAGATGGACTGGATGTTGCCCGGCGTTGAGCCCACGGGCAAACACGTTAAGGTAGCGCTCGTCGTCATCGTTCACTTCCGCGACGGCAAGTTGGCCCACGAACACATCTACTGGGACCAGGCGTCAGTCTTGGCCCAACTCGGGTTGATCGATTCGCAGAAACTCCCGGTCGCTGGTGTTGAAAGCGCCGAGAAAGTACTGGATCCAAAGCTGCCGTCAAACGAACTTATGAATCGGTAACTGGTTCAGAGTTCAAGCTTTAGCTTGCTCTTCAGCATCAGGAACCTAACGACAACCTAAAGGTTGAACTCTGAACAGATGTCCAATGCATCCACATCGCGCCTACGTCGTGACCTCGGCACGCTCGAATCCTACGCGACGCTGATCGGTATCCTGATCGGCGCAGGCATTTTCCAGGTCACAAGCCAGGCATGGGCGCTGACTGGTCCAAGTGTGATCCTCGGTTACCTCATTCTCACGCCCGCGATTCTTGCGACGTCGATTCCTTACGCTGCGTATCTTTCAACACCACTCGGCCGCGAGCCGGGAGGCGAGTACCTGCACATCTCGCGAACCGTCAAAGGCTTTCGTCTCGCGTACGTCGGCGCGTGGCTCAAGATCATCTCGTACATCGGCGCAGGCGCGTATCTTGCCAACGCGCTCGCGGGATACCTGATCGCGCTCAGCGGCAATCGCATCGACGCGAAAACGTATCGATTACCGCTGGCCTTGGCAGCCTTAGTCGTGTTCTACGCGATTCACGTCATTGGCATCCGTTGGTTCGGGCGCATGCAGGTCGCGATGTCGGCGTTGAAATGCCTGGCGCTGTTGGTTCTGATCGTTCCGGGATTGTTTGTTCTCGATACTTCCAACTACACACCATTCTTCACGCACGGGGTTGGCGGTTTCGGCGCGAGTTTGCTGCCGCTGTTCTTCGCTTACGCTGGTTTCGAGTCGATCGCGCAAACGGCCGGCGAAGTAAAAGACAGCACGCGTCGTCTACCGAGAATTCTATTGAAGGGAATCATGATCACCGCGCTGTTCTATGTCTTTACTTCGATCGTTTCGTTTGGCGTCCTGCCCGGCGCGCGATTGGAAGTGAGCAGCGCGCCGATGGCGGAAGTAGCGTCGCTGTATCTGCCGGCCGGCGCCGCGTTCTTCGTCACCATCGGTGCGGTCGCCGCGATCATGACTGCCCTTAACGGAACGATCTTCGTTCCATCACGCCTCGCAATCATGTTTGTCGAGGATGGACTGGCGCCGCGCTGGCTCGGCGTCATCAATAAAATCACTGCGACTCCCATCCGCGGCCTGACGCTCACGCTCATCCTTTGTGCGATTTTGTTGGTGAGCGGACAGCTTGCACTCGCTTTGAACGTTGCAGTGTTTGCGCTCGTCGTGCTTTATTTCATACACAGCTTAGTATTTTTGTTCCTTCCTCGACTGAACCCGGCACTTTCGGGCGAGATTGAGATCAGCCTGCCGCGTCGCGTGCAACAGGCGGCGGCCGTTTTCTCTCTGCTTTCGATGGCCGTGTTGATCGTGATTCAGTTGCTGGAGGATGCACAAGTACTAAGTACACAGACCCTGAGGCAGCGGATCAATTCTGGTTCGTTGACCAGTGTTGAGCTGATAGTCGTTTGGGGTTTGGCCGGCGTGCTGTTGTATCAGCTCGCGCGAATGCAACGTAGTAGTGAAGTTTCGAAGGTTGACGCACATGCAGATTGAAGGGAAACGAGTACTCATCACGGGCGCCGGCCGCGGACTCGGCCGCGCACTTGTCACAGCACTGATCGACGCGGGCGTAGGCGAAGTGATTGCCGGAACGCGCAACCCGGAAGCTCGCGAAGCGCTTCAGGGGCCGCGTGTGACTCCGGTGCAGTTGGACGTGAGGCGCGACGCGGACGTCGAGGCCGTTTCGCGAATGGGCGCGTTCGACATTTTGATTAACAATGCCGGTGTTGCAGGCTTCGGCAATCCGCTGACGATGAATTTCGAAGCCGCGCAGGACGAGATGGAAGTGAATTATCTCGGCGTGTTGCGCGTCACGCGGGCTGTTGCGCCCGGGATGATGAGCAAGCATGACGGCATGATCGTCAACGTCGCCACGGCGTTTGCGAAAGTCAATCTGCCGATCGTTGCAACGTACTGCGCGACGAAGGCGGCGTTGCTGTCGTTGGGCCAGGCGTTGCGCGCGTATCTTTCGTCTCACAATGTGCGGGTGATCACCGTGATGCCGACGACGATCGATACTGACATGAGTCGGGGCGCGGACGTACCGAAGATGACGAAAGAGTTTGTAGCCGGCGAGATCCTTACTGCGATCCGCGAGGAGCGATACGATCCGCCGATTGGCGACGAGGCGAAGGGCGTTTGCGAAGAGCTGCAGAAGGACCCTTTGTCTGTCGAGCAGAAACTAATGAGCCACAGATTTCACGGATAAATACGGATGGCAATCTGTCTTCATCTGTGAGATCTGTGGCTTAGGATGTAACGATGAACCGCCATCGCGAAGAATTCCCAACCTTAGCTACGGGCATTCACCTGCTGAGTCACAGCCTCGGCCCGGTGCCTCGTGCTGTGCGCGAGTCGATGATCGCTTACTACGACGCTTGGGAACATCACACCAGCGAAGACGCATGGGCCACGAACTGGTGGACACTGTCGCGGCGTGTCGGCGACCGCATCGCGCGCATCCTCGGCGGCGCGCCAGGTTCAGTTCAGATACAGCCAAATGCTTCCATCGCGATGGCGACAGTCGCTTCGTGCTTCGATTTCAAGAGCGGCAGCAGAAACAAAGTCGTCACGACTGCGCTCGACTTTCCTTCGATGGAATATTTCTGGGACGCGCAGCGCCAACTCGGCGCGAGAATCGAGGTTGTGCCGTCGACAGACGGTATTTCAGTTCCGCTGGAACGAATCCTCGAGGCGATCGACAGCGAAACGAGCCTCGTCGCGCTGTCGCACACTTCCTATCGCAGCTCATACCGCGTCGATGCGCGCGCGATCGTCGAATGCGCGCATGCGAAAGGCGCTCTCGTCCTGCTGGACGTTTACCAGTCAGCCGGCGTGTTGCAACTAAACGCTGCTGACTGGAACGTCGACTTTCTGATCGGCGGCACGATCAAATGGCTCTGCGGTGGTCCCTCGTGTGGCTATTTATACGTGCGACCGGATCTGCAAAAAGATCTTCGACCTCGCTTGACCGGCTGGGTCGCACACGATTCGCCTTTCGAGTTTGCGCACGCGCCTTTGCGTTACGCGAAATCTGTCAGAAGGTTTGCACAAGGCACTCCGAGTATTCCTGCGCTCTATTCAGCAATGCCCGGGCTCGAGATCATCGAAGCCGTCGGTATTGACGAAATTGCGACAGAATCCCAACGCAGAACCGCATCGATGATCGAGTTCGGACGCGAGCGAGGTTGGACCATCAACACGCCTCTTGAAAAGAACCAGCGCGGTGGATCGGTAATGATCGGAGTCGATAACGCGCAACACACGGCAGAACGTTTAGCGGAACAGCGAGTGTTTGTTGACTGGCGGCCGGGCGCCGGCCTGCGCGTGTCGCCGCATTTCTTCAACACGGATGAAGAGCTCGACGAAGCCCTGAACATTCTCGCAGGACTGATCAAGTGATGGACAAAGCAACTCTCAACGAACCTGCGCCTGATTTCACGCTCAAGGATGGGAACGGCGAGGATTGGCGCTTGTCGGACCATCGCGGCAAAGTCGTTGTGCTGCTATTTTACCCCGGCGACGAAACTCCGATCTGCACCAGGCAGATGTGTTCGGTGCGCGATCGCTGGGATGATTATGTGGCGACTGGCGCGGAGGTTGTCGGTATCTCGTCAGATTCAGTTGAGTCGCACAAGAAATTCGCTGCGCACCACGATCTGCCTTTGCGTCTGCTGTCAGATTCTGATGGCACTGCATCGAAGCTTTATGGCGCGCGATCGCTGATACCCGGGAAGGTGGCGCGATCGGTGTTTGTGATCGATGCGCAGGGAGTTTTGCGTCACAGCGACGTGCGCCCGCTCGGCTTATTTAAGCCGAAGGATGATGATACGATTGCTGCAATCCGAGCGGCACAACAAGGAGGCATTCAACATGGCTGACGATATTAAATGCACACACTGCGGCGAAAAACGTCCGGGGCTCGGGTTCGCACCGTTTCCAAATGCGCTGGGGCAACGAATTGCGGCGGAGATCTGCCAGCCCTGCTGGCGTGATTGGCTGCAAAAACAGACGCAGATCATCAATCACTACGGCCTGGACCTCACCAGTCCTGACGCGCAAAACTTCCTCTTCGACAACATCAAAGGCTACCTCTTCGGCGACACGCCAAACGTTGCAGAAATCGACACAACAAAAGAAGGAAGTGTTAAGTGGTAAAAAGTTCTGAATCCCGCGTTTAGGCCCACCAGTTGCTACCTCCAGCAGGGAACGTATGTTTTCCGAACTTGGTTGTTCAATGCAAGGAGGTTTTTTGCAGAATGAGACGCAGAATCGAGGGAATAATATTGATAGCGGCGCTCGCGGTGTTGGTGGCCGGGTGCGATAACGCTGCTAACAACAATAGGACCGTGAACGCAAACGCGAATGCGAACGGTAACGCGAATACCGTCGCCCAGTCGACGCCGGTTGTAAACGCGAATACGAACACGAACCGCGCGCCGACTCGCGAGGAGTACGAACGCGACAAGGAAAGATACAATCGCGAGGCACGCGAGTCAGGCCGGACGGTTGGCAGTGGCTTGAATGACGGCTGGCTGTGGGTGAAGGCGCGCTTCGACCTGGCGGCTGCTGATGATCTCCGCGATTCAACGATCAATGTTGACGTGGATAACGCGGTCGTGACGCTGACGGGAACTGTCGCGAGTGCAGCTCAGAAGGCTCGTGCGGAGACTGTGGCTAAGGCAGTCGAAGGCGTGAAGAGCGTGAAGAACCAGTTGAAGGTTTCGGCCGGCAACACAAACGCTAACGCGAACGCCACACCGCGGGCAAACAGAAACAGGTAGTTGAGCCCACAAAAAGGCACATAAGCACAATTGATTTTGATTTCATTAAATCAGTTTTGTGCTTTGTGCCTTATCGTGGCTTCCCTCACAGCCCATTCTTACGATAAGCTTCCCCAACTTTCCTGAAGCTTTTTTCGCAAAATCAGAAACGTGAGGATTTGGTTGTCTATGCCAAAAGTCCGTTCGCGCCTTCCTGTCGCGGTACTGGCGCTTTTGTTGGTGGCGCTTTCCCTTAACTCAATCACCAACGCTCAGCGCAGCGCCATTGATACTTACGCGATCACAAATGCTCGCATCATCACTGTATCCGGACCCGTGATCGAACGCGGCACCGTGGTCATTCGCAACGGCTTGATCGCCGCTGCCGGCGCCGATGTTCATGCGCCTCCCGATGCGCGCGTCATCGACGGTACCGGATTAACTGTTTATCCCGGTCTCATCGATTCTTACACCGATCTTGGCCTTCCCGAAGCTTCACCATCGCCGTCGCCTGCTACTGGCTTAGCTGCTTTCCTCCCAGCGCCGGGTCCCAGCCCGCGCGGTGGTCCAAATTCGACTCAACCTCCGGGTCTGCAACCCGAAGTGATGGTGGAAGACCTCATTCGGACCGGCGGTACCGAGATCGAATCGTGGAGAAGTGTCGGAATCACAACTGCGCTGACAACGCCGCGCACCGGTATATGGATGGGCCAATCCGCGTTGATCAATTTGTCAGGCGAGACCCCGCAGCAGATGATCGTGCGCTCGCCGGTCGCAATGCACGTTGGCTTCACACCGCTGCGCGGGACTTATCCGGGCTCTCTCCTCGGCGTCTTTTCGACGTTGCGACAGATGATGCTCGACGCGCAACGCTATCGCGATTCGATGGCGATTTACGAACGGAACCCGCGCGGCACACGCCGCCCTGACACCGATCGATCTCTCGCGGCGTTGATTCCCGTCGTGGACGGGCGAATGCCGGTGGTGATGCTGGTCGACACTGAACGAGAAATAACCCGCGCGCTGGACCTCGCGTCCGAGTTCAAACTTCGTCTCATCATTGCCGGTGGTCGCGAAGCGGATCGTGTCGCAGAGCGTTTAGCAAAACAGAACGTGCCGGTGTTGCTCTCGCTCAACCTGCCGAAACGCACCACGCCCGCGATGGCGGAAGCGGAGCCCGAGCCCATGCGAGTTCTTCGTGAACGAGTCGAAGCACAACAAACAGCAGGCAAACTCGCCAGGGCAGGCGTGCGCTTCGCGTTTCAGTCAGGTTTGGTGACGGACATCGCAGATCTCATGGCGAATGCGAGGCGAGTCATCGAGAACGGCCTTCAGGCGGCGGACGCCGTGCGTGCATTCACGATCTGGCCGGCGCAGATACTCGGCGTCGAGAGTCAACTCGGATCGATTGAAGCGGGGAAGATTGCGAACCTTACTGTGACGCGCGGCGACCTCTTTGCGGGCGACACTCGCGTCGTTCATGTTTTCATTGACGGCCGTCCAGTTGACCTCAGACCGCCGGCTGGTGGTTCATCTCGCAACATTCTGACTGGAACGTGGACCGTCAACATCGACCTCGGCCAGAGCGACAGGTCGATCACATTGAATTTGCGCCAGGAAGGAGATCGTCTCACTGGATCGATCTCAGGACCACTCGGCGCCGGTGAAATCTCGAATGCTTCGACGACGAGTGCCGGTGAAGTGCGATTCACCGTTCCCGTGAACGTCGAAGGGCAGACGAGCGAAGCAACATTCGCCGGCACGTTCGCCAACAACGAAATTCGTGGCAGCGTGACGATCGTCGGATCGTCACCAGGAACATTTACGGCCACACGATCGGGTCAGCCGAACTGATCCGCGGATTTAATCCGTGTTGTCCGTGGCCTGATATACCAAATTGACGGAGTACACAATGAAACGATTCATCGCCAGACTCCTGTTTCTCTCAATCATCAGCACACTGCCGTTGAATGCGGCGCGTGCGCAGAGACAGACCAACAACGAAACACTCATCCGCAACGCAACCGTGATTACCGTGACGCGCGGCACACTCGAGAACACGGATGTGCTGCTGCGAAACGGCAAGATCGCGGGCGTCGGAAAGAACCTGAACGCCTCTGCGAACGCACGCGTCATCGACGCCACGGGCAAGTTCGTGATGCCGGGCATTATCGACTGCCATTCACATTCGATGCTCGACACCATCAACGAAAGCACGCTCGCCGTGACGTCGATGGTGCGAACAGAAGACGTGTTGAATCCCACTGACGTCGATCTCTATCGCGAACTCGCGGGAGGCGTTACGACGTTGAATCTGCTGCACGGCTCGGCGAATCCGATTGGCGGGTTAAATACAGTCGTGAAGATCAAGTATGGACGTCCGGCGAGTGAGTTTCTTTTTCCCGGAGCGATGCCGGGAATCAAGTTCGCGCTAGGTGAAAACGTGAAGCGTTCCAGCGCGCCGAACATACCCGGTGTCACGCGCCGGTATCCAAACACGCGGATGGGCGTCGAAGAGGTGATTCGCGACGCGTTCACGCGCGCGCGTGATTACAAGCGCGCGTGGGATGAGTATCGCGCGGCGGCCGGCAAGGACAAGAACCTGATTCCGCCCAGACGAGATCTGCAACTCGAGCCACTCGTGGAGATTCTCGAAGGCAAACGCTACGTTCACGCGCACTGCTACATCGCGAGCGAGATCTTGATGCTGATCAATCTCGCCGATGAGTTTGGTTTCAAGGTCAAAACTTTTCAGCACGTGCTCGAGGGTTACAAAGTCGCGAAAGAGATCGCGGCACACGGCGCAGGGGCGTCGATCTTCGCAGACTCCTGGGGATACAAGATCGAAGCCTACGACGCTATCCCGTACAACGCCGCGATCCTGACGCGCGCTGGGGTCGTCGTTTCGATGAACTCCGATTCCGACGAAAGAGCACGACGGTTGAACATCGAAGCGGCAAAAGCGATGCACTGGGGTGACATGACGGAAGAGCAGGCGCTCAAGATGATCACGCTCAATCCCGCGATTCAGCTCGGGATTCACGATCGTGTCGGCTCGATCGAAGTCGGTAAGGATGCCGACATCGCAATCTGGAACGGGCATCCGTTCAGCGTCTATTCGCGCGTGGATACGACGTTCGTCGACGGCACAGTCTTCTTCGATCGTCAGGAGGACCTCGCGCGACGCCCGGAGCTCGCGAAGGAGCGTGTGCGATTGGAACAAGCCGAGCCAAATAAGCCGGCGGCACCGGGCACGTCACCGCAAGGACCACGCCGCCGTCCACGCACACATGAAAGCGACGACGAGGAGGAGCAGCCGAGATGATCAAAATCGTAATCGCAATTTTGATTTGTGCCACTTGTGTACTGGCCCAGCAGATCGGCAATCCAACCACGCAACAAGGCGTGATTCCAGCGCGCGGCACCTTCGCGATTCGCAACGCTCGCATCGTCACCGTGAGTGGTCCAGACATCGAGAACGGCACAGTTGTGATTCGCGACGGCAAGATCGAAGCTGTCGGCACGAACGTTTCCGTTCCGGCTGGTGCGCAGACGATCGACGGCACAGGGCTTTCTGTCTATCCAGGAATGATCGACGCCGGCACAAACATGGGACTCGTCGAAGTCCCACAGGGCGCGAACGGCACCGTCGACACTTCCGAAGTCGGCGATCTAAACCCAAACGCGAAAGCAATCATCGCCGTCAATCCACACAGTGCTCACATCGCCGTCACCCGTGTTGAAGGTGTGACGACGACAGTGACGGTGCCTGCCGGCGGATTGATCTCCGGTCAGGCCGCATTGATCAATCTTCTCGGCACCGCTCCGAAAGAGATGGCCGTGGTTCCACAGGCGGCGCTTGTCATTAACTACCCACGCCTCGGAGGCGGTGGTGGCGGCGGAGGTTTCGGCCCTCCACAGCAACAGGCAATAACGTCTGAAACACTGGCGGCGAACGAGCGCGAACTCGACAAGGTTCGAAAAATGCTCCGCGATGCAGAAGCCTACGGCCGTGCGCAGGATGCTTACGCGAAAGACAAGTCGTTGCCGCGTCCGGATCGCAACGTCGTTCTCGAACCACTCGTTCCGTACGTCCGCGGTGAACAGCCGGTAATCTTCCGTGCTGAACGCGAAGCTGAAATCCGCGGCGCTCTCCGGTTCGCGGAAGAGATGAAGCTGAAACCGATAATTCTCGGCGGAAACGACGCGTGGAAGGTCGCAAGCCTGTTGAAAGCGAAGAACGTTCCCGTGATTCTGACCGGCATTTTCTCGCTGCCGAGTCGTGAGGACGACCCGTACGACGTACTTTATGAGCAACCGGCGAAACTTCTGCAGGCCGGCGTACGTTTCTGCATTTCCACCGGCGACCCAGGTTCAGAAGTCCGGAATCTAGCTCAATATGCAGGAATGGCGGCGGCTTACGGTCTTTCGAAGGCCGATGCGCTGAAGTCAGTCACGCTCTATCCCGCTCAGATAATGAACGTTGGCGACCGTTTGGGCTCGATCGAGGCTGGAAAAATGGCCAATCTGGTCGTAACAGACGGCGATTTGCTCGAAATTCGCACCCGCATCAGATATTTGCTTATAGATGGCCGTCCGGTGGTGTTAAGCAGTAGGCACACAGAATTGAACGACGCATTCAAAAATCGGAAGTAATCTGTGTAATCTGTGGACAGTTCTAGGAGGATTCCCTTTGTATATGAAGAAATTATTAACCCTGTTCGCCGCAGTGTTGGTGGTCTCAACCTCGGCTTACTCCCAGACCAAGCTCCTGCGCTTTCCCGACATCCGGGGCGACCGCGTCGTCTTCACTTACGCCGGCGACCTCTGGACAGCGCCGTCCAGCGGCGGCTCCGCCACGCATTTAACTTCGCACCCCGGCGTGGAAGTCTTCGGGAAATTCTCTCCTGACGGAAAGTGGATCGCGTTCACAGGCCAGTACGATGGTGACGAACAGGTCTACGTCGTGCCGACCTCGGGCGGCGAACCACGACAACTGACGTTCTATCCCGCGCGCGGACCGCTCGCGCCGCGCTGGGGTTGGGACAACCAGGTGTTTGGCTGGAGCAAAGACAGCAAGCGGATCTACTTCCGAGCGCTTCGTGACTCGTGGTCGCTTCCGATTGCGCGACTGTATTCAGTTTCCGTCGACGGTGGTCCAGCGACCGCGTTCCCAATGCCGACTGCCGGTTCAGGTGATCTGTCTCCGACCAACGACGAGATCGTTTACTCGCCACAGTCGCGCGACTTCCGATCCGAAAAACGTTATGGCGGCGGTCAGGCGAATCAACTTTACATCTTCAATCTGAAGAACAATTCAGCCAAACGCATCACCGAAGGCCCGAGGGCTACTCGCGACGCGATGTGGATTGGCGACACGATCTTCTTTAACTCGGATCGCGACGGGCACTTCAATCTTTACGCGTACAGCATCCCGAGTGGCAGGACCACGCAGGTCACGAGCAACCGGCCGTGGGACGTTCGCTGGCCCAGCTCAGACAATGAAGGACAGATTGTTTATGAGTTGAACGGCGAGCTTCAGGTGCTGAATGCGCAAACCAAAAAGAGCACGCCGATCTCGATCAACGTTCCGGATGAAGGCAACTCGCGCAGGCCGAGTCGAGTCGCCGCTGGAAACCTGATCGAGTCAGTTAATTTGAGTCCGAAAGGCGAGCGCGCCTTGTTTGCAGCGCGCGGCGACATTTTCAGTGCTCCGATTGAAAAAGGTCCGACGCGGAATTTAACTGATTCATCAGGCGCGCACGACAAGTGGCCGAGCTGGTCACCCGATGGTTCGCAGATCGCGTTTATTTCAGACAAGAGTGGCGAAGAGGAGCTTTACCTGATATCGCAGGATGGTTCGAAGCCTGCCGAGCAGATTACGAACGGCGGCTCCGCGATGCGTTACCAGCCTGAATGGGCGCCTGATGGAAAACGAATCGCATTCAGCGACAAAGATGGCAAGCTGTATGTGCTGACTCTTGCGGATCGCAAAATCGTCGAGGTTACAGATTCACCGCGCGGCCAGCTTCGCGATTACATCTGGTCTCCACGTGGAAACTTCCTGGCCTTCACGATGGCCAACGACAACCAGTTTGCGTCGGTGTTTATTTGGAGTGCGGCTGACGGGCAGTTGCGACGTATCACTGACACTAACTTCAACTCCTACAATCCCGCGTGGGATCCCCAAGGCAATTATCTGTACTACTTTAGCGACAGAGAATTTGCGCCACAGCTTTCGAACATCGAATTCAATTACGCAACCAATCGCGACACTTACATTTATGCCGTTGCGTTGCGGAAAGACGTCAAACATCCGTTTCCGCCTGAGAGCGATGAAGTAACGATCGCTAAGGCGGAAGAATCGCCGAAGCCCGCAGCTTCTCCCGCGGCGGACGCGGCTGCGACGCCGGCCGAATCGCCGAAGCCTGAGGCCGCGAAACCGCCCGCAACGTTGACGATCGATTTCGACGGCATTTCAGAACGCGTCGCGCGTGTTCCAGTTGCCGCCGATAACTACGGTGGTCTGTCGGTGAAAACGGGATATTTGCTCTACCTCGTCGGTGGTGCAGGTTATTACGGCCGGCAGGGTGATCGGACCACGGCGTTGCGAATCTACTCTTTGAAAGATCGCAAGGAAACGACGCTGGTCGAAGACACGCGTGGGTACATTCTTTCTGACGATGGTGCGAAGGTCCTTGTTGCACAGGGACCGGGACAGACGACATACAACTTGTACGATGCCACGCCTGCGGGCGATAAAACGCGCAAGGCGATTGCAACTTCGGGTTTGTACGTCGATCGAGTGCCCGCCGAAGAGTGGAATCAGATCTTCAACGAAGTTTGGCGACGCTATCGCGACTGGTTTTACGTGTCGAACATGCACGGTTACGACTGGGTTGCGTTGCGCGAACAGTACAAGCCAATGCTCAAGTACGTGGGCCATCGTTCGGATCTCAACTACGTCATCAGCGAGATGATTTCCGAGCTTACGGTGCAGCACGCGTACATCGATGGTGGTGATTTCCAGATTCCGCCACGACCGCGTTCCGGTTTGGCGGGCGCGCGTTTCGAGTTGGACCAGCAGGCCGGACGCTTCCGCATCTCGAAGATCTTCGGCGGTGAAAACGCGGAAGACATTTATCGCTCGCCTCTAACGGAGGTTGGTGTGAACGCGAGCGTCGGCGATTACGTGCTTGCAATCGACGGTGAAGAGTTGAAAGCGACGGACGACCCATACCGGCTGCTCAGAAACAAGGCAGACAATCCGGTTCAGTTGACGTTGAATAAAACGCCGACTATGCAGGGTGCGCGGACTGTTTCGTACCGTCCGATCACCGACGAACAAAACCTGATCTACCTCGATTGGGTCGATCACAACCGTGAGAAGGTGAGCAAAGCGACGAACGGGCGCGTCGGGTATCTCCACGTTCCTGACATGGGCGCAGCCGGCATTCGCGAGTTTATCAAGTGGTATTACCCGCAGTTGCGCAAGGAAGCGCTGATTGTCGACGTGCGTGCAAATGGCGGCGGCAACGTGTCGCGCATGCTTATCGAGCGACTGCGGCGAAAGGTGTTGTCGTTAGGTTATGCACGCACGAACGAGGAGGCCACCACGTATCCGGACGGCGTTTTCCTTGGACCAATGGCCGCGATACTGGATGAAAACTCTGCTTCTGACGGCGACATCTTCCCGGCGATGTTTCGCGAAGCCGGACTTGGACCACTGATCGGTAAGCGTTCGTGGGGTGGCGTGGTTGGTATCACCAATCGCGGTCAACTGATCGACGGCGGTGTGGTCAACGTTCCCGAGTTTGGGTTCGCGAATAAGAATGGCGAGTGGATTATCGAAGGCTACGGTGTCGATCCCGACATCGAAGTCGACAACGATCCGCAGTCACTGATCGCGGGCAAGGATCCACAGCTCGAGCGCGCCATAGCAGAGATGATGGCGAAGCTGAAACAACCCGTGAAGCTTCCACCGAAGCCCGCCGGCCCCATCAAGACGATCGACAGCCGTCAGACGTCGAAGGCTACCGAGCAAGGCAAGAAGTAATACCGCACTTGGGATTACCAGAACTCAAACCCTTAAGTTGGTTCTGGTAATCCCTCAAACAAATCGTCAACCGAAACTTCCCTGTTACTCTCGGATAATTAGTTTTTCCGCTGGGAGCATCGCCGGAGCGCCTTTGTGTTGCCAGCAACGCACCGGACCATGAACACGCCTTGAGCAGGGTGTGCCTTTCTTGGTTCTCGCACCACACGTGTAAGTTTGTTCGACTGTCACTGGCGATTGCGCGGGCGATGCGTTTGTCGCGGGTGAAGTAACGGTGCGCTGAATCACCAGCGATGGTTGTTCGCTACGGCACGCGCGGCCGATCAGCAGTCCGAGGAAGACCAACGCTATTCCAGCCAACGTACGTTGAGTCCAGTGCGTTCGCGCAAACCGCGAAGAGCACTTGTCGCAAAACCGCCGGCTGGTCCACGCACGCCAGCGCAGACGCACGATCTTGGCGCCGCATTCCGCGCAAAAGTTTGGACGATAAGTCGTGAGGACCGACAAGTTTGTGAGGACCTTTCCTAGCGCTGACGAGCGGGGATTGTAGCGCAACTAAGCAACCGATTTCCCCTCTATTGCGTCCGAAATCAGCACGTTTGAAAAACTAATCACGCGCGGGCATACTTTGCAGGCCGATTTTTGCATGCAATACGAAAAACACGTTTATCGAATTCTGATTATTGGTCTTTTGGCCGTTTTTTCCGGTGTTCCGGCGTCCGCCCAGGAAGTTGACGACGTCATTCGGACGGAGACGTCGCTGGTGCAGTTGAACATTGGCGTGGTCGACAAACAGGGCCGCGCCGTCACGTCACTGACCAGGAACGATTTCATCATTTACGAAGACGGCGTGAAACAGTCGATCCAGCTTTTCGAACCTGTCGACTCTCCGTTTAGTCTGGTGCTTTTGCTCGACATGTCGGGCTCGACGATCAACTTTCGTCCGCAGTTGAAACTGGCGAGCGAGCGTTTTCTCGACGCACTCGGTCCGGAAGATCGCGTCTCGGTTATCAAGTTCGATTCAGAAGTTAAATCGATGACCGGGTTCACTGCCGATAGAAACAAAGCGGCATACGCAATTCAGATTGCCGACGGCAAGGGTGAAACGCATTTTTATAAAGCTCTAAAGTATGCATTGCAGGAGTTGGAGAAAGAGGGCAAACGGCGCAAGGCCATCGTGGTCCTGACGGATGGACTCGATACTCATTTGCGCAACTTGGATCGCGCGACTCTAACGAAAGCGCAAACCGACGAAGAAGCGCTGGCCACAATCAAGCCCAATGAGAGTGCGGAGTTGAATAGCGTACTCGCCTCGGCGGATCGACAAGGCGTGACGATCTATCCGCTGGCTTTGCCCTCAGGTGATCCGAAGCGACTGCCGATGCCGACGCCGAACATCATCGGCATCTACGCAGCGGCGCGCACTCGTTTGCAATCACTCGCCGATCGCACTGGTGGACGTTTGAATGAGATCAACCAGTTGCAGTACATGGCCCAACTCTATCGCGAAGTGGCCGCGAACTTGCGAACGCTTTACACGGTCGGATACCAGGCGAAGAGCGAGAGCCAGCGCGGCAAGTGGCACGAGATAAAGGTCGAGGTAGCACACTCCGATCTGACGGCTAGAACGAAACCGGGCTACTACGCGAGGTGAAAACGGCTGCGTTTTACTATTTCGGCCTCAGGCTTTACTATTACAAACTTCGCACCCGTAGCTCAGCTGGATAGAGTACCTGACTACGAATCAGGGGGTCGCACGTTCGAGTCGTGCCGGGTGCACCAAAGGGATCAATAAGTTAGGGCGTCGCTATCGGACGCCCTTTTCTAATTTGTGTGCCTAGAGTGTGCCAACTTTTGAAAGCTGTTAACCGTAGAGCATTCTCTCGATGCAGGAAGTCGCCTCTGATTGCATGCCCGGTCGTGAAGTTTTGGCTTGTCTGGAATGCCAGAGTGCGGACCTCATAAACCTCAGACTCAACTTAACAATCAGCCTTCGAGAATTTCGCATTACTCACGCGCGCGCGTTTTTTGTCGCTAATCTCAGCAGGAGCAGCAGCAACCCGGCATCCGTGACAAGTGCTAGGCCGGTCACCTCCCGCACGTAAGAGGAGACAGATAAGCCCATGCTATCCGCCGCCAAAATCACGTGCTGCCTTTGCTCAGGCGGCACGCCCCTTTCGGCCATCTGCCGCTCCATCAATTCCGTGTTCTGATGCACGTGATTCATGAACCGGTCAGCCGCCGCGAGCGATAAGATGAACTGAACGGCCAGGAACAGCGCCGCCAGAACGACTGGTGTGTATCTTCTCATCGCAGTCACTCCTCACATTACTTCGGGATACTTAGGTGAAAGAAGCCTAACGCTCACGTTCAGCGGCGTCACGAGCGGCACTCAGGGAACGATAAAATTTCCTTCGCAGCCTCCGCTGGAACGTGTTGTTCGAGCGCTCCTGATTGTAACGCGCTACTGTTTTGTCGTTAAAGAGAGTCTAACACGCGTGAAAGTCGTCGTGCGGTGGTGACTCATGTTCACAGACTTCACACACCCTGACAACGCTTCGGCAATGTCAACATCGATAACTGTGCAAACGTTACGCATACTCGCACGCGCGCGCGTTTTTTGTATGTAAGGTTTCAACTCATGGAGAGCGAAATTGGAAATTCGTCCGCCACTTGTTTTTCGCCAACCGATTGAACCAAAACCACAATGGACTCAGATTCGTATGCTAAGATCCCCACAGAGTCGCTTAACGCTACATCGGCTTTAACCCAAGCCTCAAAGTCGGTCTGGCTCATCCAGCCGATACCAGCAAAGCACGGGTCTCTCCATGTAACGTGAACGACTTTAGGCATTAACTAAACAAAAGGGGTATTAGCATGGCGAAGAACACTGGAAAAGGACATCGCAAAGGTTCCGTAGATAACCGCACACAAGTTGAAAACCCGAAAACGAGTGATTGGGTCAAGCGCAACCAAGATCCAAACAGTCCGGATGAGGGCGAGTTCATGGACAACAAGCAGGGTGGCGATAAGTTCAAGGGCGTTGCGAAAGAGCCGGATAAGCGGCGTAAATAAACATCGCGAGTATGCCGTCTTTGGTGTTGGCCTTTGACTGCTCGCATTACCACACGCAGCCGCTCAGCCCAGGCGGCAATTAAGCCCAAAGTCATTTTCCTACCTGATCTAATAACTTCTTGAGAAGTCTTTAAGGACTTTTAGATTGTGATGGTCTAAGGTGTGGGCGCTCTCGTTCTCTCATCTGTTCGATTAAGAGACCGATCTACTATCGCTTTTTGGTTTGCCGCGCAAGTTGCCGCGAAACGCCGTGATGATATAAATCTCAGCCGACTCATGCCGCCGCTTTTACTGTACTCAGTGAATTGCTACTTTAAATTTTATGTACAGGAAAAATATAGGGGAAATCTTCACTATGTGTGGGTAAGTGAGAGTTTTGATAATGGCCCACCCACCTCTAATCCAAAAGGAATATACACGTCTCTCAAATTGGCCGTAGCTGAAGAGGATGAACATGATTACAAAATTAATGAGCAAAAAGGCTTAATCACCGGTCGGGCAATTAAGTGGGAAACTGATGGCGAGATTACTAGTGCCGATAAGGATGAGATCGTTTTCTCTGCGATGAATGGCGCGTTCAAACAGTGGCGACCCCTCATCTACATTGTCCCTTACGCTCGGGTGGCTAAGCGAGTTCAGCCGGTTCCGAGGCCCTCACGAGCTGGACTTACGCCAGAGTATCGGATTGCTGACCTGAAGCGGTCAGAGTTTGATATCATCGAACCCTAGTTATGCTGCAAACCCTGAAACATCGTCCGCCTGCTGAAGCAGCCGCAATACTAGCCAGTCTAACACTGTCATTGTCTCCCCAATCCGAACACCAGATTGAAGATTCTATTGATGAGAGCTTACGAAATAGTTTGCTTTCGGAAATCTACCGAAAACTGCACATAAATCAGACAGCTCAATCCGAATCACAGAAAGCAGAGTTATACAGATTCCTAACTAAAGAGATGAGCAACGCGGCCTTATCTGCGACCGATACCGATGAGATCAAAAGACGGGTGGGCCAACGTGGCGACTTACGCCCTGATTTGTATTCACTCGCGATTCCTCAAGAAGCACGTTCCCTTGCAAAGCAAAGGTCAATTTCGCTTGGAGAAATAACGAATGCACTAGAGCAGCCCGATGACGTTGAGCACTTGCCAGGTGGAGTCCTTTCCTCAGCCAATACTGAAAACGCAATCTCGATTTACCTGCAGGAGCAGGAAACCGTAAGTACCGGCGAACATTCTTTTCTGTTGGTTTTATCGAGACGAACGGGTTATCACCAACAGGTCATGGAACCGATCCGCATCTATGCTTCCGATGTTCACATTGACGAGGTGATTAGCCCTTTAAATCTATTAAAGGCGTTTATCGATAAGTACGGCTTTGTGTTGAGAGTAGCAGGACGAACTGGAAAATTTTTCCTCTATGAGACGATTCCGTATTATGGAGATTTCACTAAACTTGTAGAATACCCGCCGGGATTTGAAAAAGAGACGAACCCCAGAACATGTTTGTTTGTGAAGCCTTCAGTAGGCAAGGTTGAAGTTGCCCTTGTATACACTATTAATGAGGGCATGTATTTGGCGGATCTTCAAAAACATAAATAGCCCGGTTTCTCCCATCGGAATAAGTTATCCAATGCACCAGCAGGATCAACGACTTGCGGTAGGGCTTATACCCTGCCGCTTTTCTTTGCGAAACTTGCCAGTTTATATATAATCCGCCCGCCGCTTTAGCCCTCCCGTTAATAGCCTCTCTCTCTACTTGAAAGGAATACCCATGAGTACACCAGAACCAGAACCACAACTATCACCCCCCTGGTACACACTTAGAAATCAGATAGCCGCTACGATCGGCAGCGATCCGTCGGTACGTGTCAGCGAACTGGACATCTCGCAAAAGCCTTACCTGGTCAAGATTACATGTCAAGGATTACCCCAAGCCCAAGCTCTTGCATCGATCATGAAGCTTTTCCGCGACGGGGGCTCCTGGGCATTAAGGGTTCAAGTTCTCGATCAGGGCGGACAACCCGTCTCTCCGGTGGTTCCGCAATCTGCTGAACAACTGGCGGGCTTAGTGCGAACAGCCTTCGCGAATAATTCATTGTTCGTTGACGTTCACACGAGACCACTCACTATGGGAGGGCGTTTAGCCGTATTCCCAATTTTTAGCAAAGCTGTAGTCCAGTTTCCGAACGACGACATAGGAGATTGGTACTTCAACTTCAACGATGTCGCGGCCAAATCCTTCGGAAACGTTCTTGAAGGAGCGCCAGGCGGGATAATTTTATCCGTCTCAACAGATAAGTAGATCACGCAGCAGGATCAACGACTAGCGGCAGGGTTTAGGCTCTGCCGCTTTTGTGCCTTTTATGGCTAAAACAAAAGGGCGCCTTGAGGAGGACGCCCTTCAGGGGAGACGTGCAGTGCACGTTAAGGGTGTGGGAAGGTGAGGCCAAGTGAGAAGGAAGTAAGGGTGCCGGAGTCCACCGCCGCTGCGTCCCTGATCTCCAGCGTCCAGGAGCCGTTGCAGCTTTTGCCCGCCAATCCAGCAAGCTTCGGGGTGTTTGCGGAGTCGTAAGTCTTCTTTAAATTCTTAGTCGACCCACCCGCCCGATCGTGCAAAACGATCGGCGCCACGCCTGTGCTTGCCGGCGGTTTCAAAGTGATAACCAAGTCGCCGATAAACGTGTGCTTCAGATCTACTGACGCCGTTAATGACGCAACAGGAGCGTTGTCTGGAACGTCGAGTTGGAACGAGACGGTCTGCACGTCAGGTATGGGTGCATCGAAGGTCCTGCTGATTGTGACCGCGTTCTGCGGTTGCGGCTTGGCCAGGTCAACAGCCGTGCGCGCGTTAAGCCGACCGAAACCATACTTCGAACTATGCCCGGCGCCGTTGTAGTTACCTCCCTGCGGATCGATCCGATCGCAAGCGCGTTTCATTATGTCTCTAACTTCTTGACCCTTGAGGTTCGGATTGACGGAGATAACCAACGCGGCCACTCCAGCCGCACCCGGGCATGCGCTCGAGGTGCCACCAAAGCTGTTTGTAAAGTTGCCAACGACATCGCCACTGCCCGCTGTGCCTACGTTGTAGCCCTTTTGACCGGCGCGGTCCGTGGTCCAAATACCACTTGTGAGCGGCTCGGGGTGGTTGGATTCCGGATGTCCGAAGTCGCTGCTCGGAAACGAGCACCAGATAGCATTGCCGAAGTCGCTGTAGACACTCCGCGCGTTGCGATCGTTACAAGCAGCTACCGCGATCACTTTTGGGTTAGCGGCGTAACCATCATTGTCTACTGATTCGTTGCCGTTACCGGCGGCGAACAGGACAACGCAACCTTTACCTCCGCGCCCGTTTGTGGTGACGTTATCGATTGCAAGCCTCGTGCTGGGAGGCAGTTGAACGACCTGATTGTGAATCGGATCATCCGGATCAAACCAGTCGCCATCTGCTGGACCCCAACTACACGAGATGACATCGGCTCCGTTGTCAGCGGCCCACTTGAATGCATTTGCTTCCTGCACCGAACCCAGGCCGGATCTAAGGCGGATCGGGATGAGGCGCGCTTTAGGCGCGACACCACAGGCGCCGGTGTTTCCGTTGGCGCAGGCTACGCCGGCGCAGGCTGTTCCGTGGTTTTCACCAAACCGCGGTCCAGTACCACCCGCATCCTTCGGCCGCGGATCGTTCGTTAGCAGGGTGGCATCACGTGGAGCAACGATCTTGCCGGTACCGCCGAATTCCGGATGGTCTATGTCAACCCCGTCGTCAATAATCGCGATCGTTGCGCCTTCACCAAGCGTGATTGCATGCGCCGACTCGACGTTCGCATGTGCATCTACGATTCCTGTTCCAATGGTGGTTCTTCTAAGGTGCCACTGCTGCGGAAAAATCTGTTTTTGAACTCGACGACGGATTAGCTCAGGATGAGCGTATTCAACATCCTTTCGCTGGATGAGTTTCTCGGCGATGTCAAAAACAACCTGTCCCGAACCTTCCGGGGCTTGTACGAAAAATGCGTTGGTTGCGTAGTCAAGCTGCTCTTTGAGGGTTAGTCCGGCCTCGCGCAACACCTCGATGCAATCTTCGGGATCTGCCGAGTCGACAAATTTGACAAACAGGTTCTCTGTATAAAGGACGGGTTCGTTCGTGTTCGGATCGACGAGGACGCCACCGGCAAAGCGTACGTCGGGAGACGCCATCAAGGCGCTTTTCCGCTCTGCAAGCGAGCGTTTACTGCTTTTGACTGGCACGCGAAACACTTCCACTCCAGCTTCCGGATAAGCGACAACCAGTTCGCCATCATTTACCTGGGCGGCCAGCGGCGAGGGCACTGGACCGGTACCGGTGGTAATTGAGCGTCCGCTGCGCGTGCGGACAGCAATCAGATCGTCGCTTTGTTTAAGCTCGAACGGCGCTTCGTCTTTGGTGCCGTAATAAACTTTGGGCATTTTTGAATTCTCCTCCTCCGAGGTCCTTGGGCAATTAGTCTGTTACATATCATCTATGACAATTCATCGATTTTCGTTTCGGGGGCAGAACGGTCGTTCTTGGATGAGGTCGGTACCACCTGCGGTAGCGGGTGGGTCAACCATCGCGATCATGCGTGATTGT
>JBIOUJ010000103.1:0-21081 GCA_044867025.1 Pyrinomonadaceae bacterium
AACCGTACCAAGCTGGGAAAGAGCGTAATTAATAAATAGAGCAGCGACACGGCGGTAACTACGATCGCGGTTGCCCACGCGAACAGGTTGTAGAGTGGTCTGTTGACGTGCCTGCCCATTAGCTCCCGATTATTCACCAGGCGGAGGACTGCGAAGAGAATTACGGGAAGCAGCAGTCCATTGATCACCTGCGTCACCAACAACACCCGGAACAGCGGAAGGTTTGGAACAATCGCGATCGCCGCGCCGACGGCCACGAGAAAAGTAAACGTGCCAAGAAAGATCGGCGCTTCTCGAAAACTCCGGGAAACACCTTTCTCAAATCCCAGTGCTTCGCTAATTGAATAGGCAGTGGCCAGCGGCAGGACCCCGGCTGCGAGCATTGAAGCGCCAAAGAGCCCGAGCCCGAAAAGTATTTCAGCGTAGCGTCCAGCGAGAGGGTGTAGCGCACGAGCTGCATCGGCCGCGGTGTTTATTTCGATCCCTGATTTGTGTAGCGTTGCCGCTGTCGACACGACGATGAAGAACACGATCAGAATCGCGAAGATAGTCCCTACCCACACGTCGAGTTTTGTCTTGCCGTAATCCTCCGGTGTGACTCCTTTTTCGACGACCGACGACTGCACGTAAACCTGCATGTACGGCGAGATCGTCGTGCCGATCACCGCGACGATCGTAAAAAGAAACGCATGCTCGAACCTGAATTCGGGTTTTACCAAACCGAGCGCAACAGCGCTCCAGTCCGGTTTGGCGAGAAATGCGGAAACGATGTAACCGAGAAAGACGAGCGACATGATCAGAAAGGCTCTCTCGACGCGCTTGTAAGAACCTTTAACAATCAGCCACCACACAAGCCCCGCGGCGAGCGGCACGGAGATGTAGTGCGAGACGCCGAAGAGCTCCGTTGCCGCAGCGATGCCGACGAACTCGGAAACAGTCACACCGGCGTTAGCGATTAACAATGCAAGCATCACGAGGGCAGTCCAACGCACACCGAACTGCTCGCGAATCAGATCTGCGAGGCCTTTGCCCGTAACCGCCCCCATGCGCGCGCACATCTCCTGAACAATGCCCAGGCTGATTGCGATTGGAATGAGGATCCAGAGGAGTGAATAACCGAATTGTGCGCCGACGGAGGCGAAGGTTGCGATTCCACCGGCATCATTTCCGGCGTTCGCCGTGATCATGCCGGGACCGAGAATAGCCACGAACATAAGCAGACGCCTGCGGCGCGCGACCGTTCGGCGCAAACGGAGGCCGACAGCTCGAACTGCTGCTCGTGGTTCTGCCACTTGGAGGTTCTCCGTCCTTCATCGCCACAAAAATCACCAGAAAAGTAGCCGCAAAAAAGCACAAAAGGCACAAACGATAAAGCTGAGAATAAAAGAGCACTTATGAGAGATAACTCATTTGTGTGCTTTTTGTGCCTTTTTGTGGCTTAACCAAATAAACGCGGCAAACGTTGCCGCCAGTCTTTCGGCAACAGAATTTCCATCGCGTCGTCAACCGTTATGATTCCGAGTATATCTCCATCCTCATCCATAACGGGAAGCGCCAGTAGATTGTATTCCGCAATTCTCTGCGCCACGTCCCTCGCCGGCTCCTCCGGCTGCGCGCGTTGAAACTCGGTGCGCATCATGTCTTCGAGCGGCATCGACGGATCGGCGAGTATCAAACTTCTCAACGCTATCACGCCTGACAACCGCCATGAGTTCTCTTCCTCCACGACGTAGAGGTAGTAAATCATGTTTGGCGTTTGCGCCATCTCGCGCAACCGTGCGAGTGCTTCGCCGACGGTCAGCGCGCGTGGCAGCGTGACAAACTCAGTCGTCATCAACCCGCCGGCCGTGTCGTCTTCGTACGGAAGCAGTTCGGCGACGTCCGCTTGCTCGTCGTGCTCCATCAGTCCGAGCAACTCCTCCGCCTTCTCTTCCGGAAGATCGCCGAGCACGTCGGCCGCTTCGTCGGGCGACATCCATTCGAGAATGTCGGCGGCGCGTTCCTGGTCCATGTCACTGAGTATTCGCGCCTGTGTTTCCGCAGGCATCTCCTCGAGTGTTTCGGCCGCTGTTTCGTCGTCGAGAGATTCGACGACTTCGGATCCGTGGTGATACGAGAGCGCTTCGGCAAGACGCGCGATCTCCACCGGATGCAGACGAGCGAGTTTGTCGCTCGACGACTTCAACTGGACCGTCGCTGCGTCTGTCGCGAGATAGCCGACGTCGGCCCAATCGAGTACCTCGACCGTCGCACGTGTACCGGCAAATCCTGCGGGCGCGAGGCGTCGCCAGAGTCCCTGGAGGCTGACGTCGGCGCCGGTCACACGCCAGTCGCCGGCGGCTTCGATAATCTGCACGTCGTTGACTCGCACGACCCGTTTGCCATCGACGTCGATCAGTTGTTTGTCGAGCACGTCGCGAGCGAGTAAGACTTCGCTTTCACGACGCACGAAGGGACGCAAGTCGAGAATGTCGGAGTTCAACCGCACGCCGTGTTGATTCAGCTCGGTGATGCGCCATCGCGACAGGAAGAAATCGCGACGACGATAACGCGCGACAAGCCCCGTCACCGGAGGATGATCGTCGGCGCCGAGGCGCACGATGACGTCCTTCACAGTGGCCACACGCTCGCCTTCAAGGTCGCGGATCGGGCGACCTAATACTTGCGATAGATACAGCATTCGTTTCGCATAATATCATTTAATCTGCGGCTAAATATTTTAGTCGAGGATGTCTTTCGCGAGTTCGAGGGCGGCGTCGCGGCGAGAGTAAATGTCGGCCCTCGTGAGTTTCATTAGCGTGTCCGGCTTGATACCGGATCCTTCAAGTCGCAAACCAGCAGCGGTGCGATAATCAAATTCACTGACGTCCAGAACGCCTCCATCCGGCAGTGCATGACGATTTCTAATCGCCAGCACGCAACCACACGTCTCGGTGCCGATCACGCGCGCACGTTGTTTCGCCTGTAACGCTGCCACCAGAATCTCAGCCGCGCTCGAAGTGCTTTCACTTGTCAGCACGACCAGTGGAAGTTTGATCGACGACATGCGCGGGATGCGCCACAGTCGCTTCGAAAACGTCTGAAGCTCAAACGAAGCTCCCGAACGATCTGCGAACTTCCCGAGATTGATCCCGTCTTCGAGAAACAGCGACGCGACATCAGCCATCGCTTCAGCGTCGCCACCGCCGTTGAACCGCAAGTCGAGAACAATTCCTTCCGCACCGTCCAGCACCTCAGGAAGCGACTTCGAAAAATCGAGCGCCACGGTTTGAGTAAAAGCGTCGAGCCGGAGGACGGCTATCTTTCCTTTTCGCTCGTTGTTGAATCCCAGGGTTCTCTGGATCCAGTAACGTTGCAACACCGCTGACTTGTGTTTTCCATTGCGACTGGCCCATCCGACTTTCACGGTCGTTCCTGCCTGGCCATCAAACAGCGATCCGATCGCTCGAAACCGCGCTTCGGAGTCATGACTTAGACCAGAAGCTTCCAGCCGCCGATTAACGAACTCCGCAACAGGAACATCGTCGACGCTTACGATCACATCTCCCTGGCGAATGTCAGTTCGTGACGCGGGTGAATTTGATTCGATATAGACGACTGTCGGAACACCTTCGACTTCACGCGTTGTCAGGCCGATAGTGACGAAACGCGGGTTCCACCAGTCAAACTTTTCATCGGGTGAATAGACTCGAGTGTGAGCGTCTCGCAACGACGCGATCATTTGACGCAAGACTTCGTAGAAATCGTGAGTGTTGCCGGCGCGCGCCGCGGCGGGACGAAAGAGCGTGCGTTTCGCTTGCCAGTCGACACCATGAAACTTCGGATCGTAGTAACGATCCTCGATTGTTTCCCAGGCGTCGTCGAAGACCGCAAGCCGCCCTTCGACAGTTGCTGTTGAGACGAGCGATGAATCGTCGCGAGCTGCTCTTGAAACGCCAGGCGCAAACTGAGGAACGCAAAGAGCACAAAGTACAAAGTACAAAACACCAACTACGTACCGTGCTTTTATGTTTGTTCTTCCCATTTCTACCTCGGTGGTTTCCGAAAGTTGTAGCGCAGCATCACGCGCATCGGTATTGGCGTTCCGTTCTTCATTGCCGGGAAGAAGTGCAATTGACGAACAGTGGCGACCGTTATTTCGTCGAGACCGAACCCAGCCCAACGAACGACTTGTACGTCACCGACCTCGCCATCGGTTCCAACATCGACAACTACATCTACCGTGGCTTCTGCTTCTGCGCGCGCCGCACTGTCGGGGTAAGCGGGTCGCAATCGTCGATAAGGCCGTGGCGTCCGAATGCCCTGAATCTCTGCAGCCTTCTCGTCGTCGGGTGCTTCCTCGATCACTGCTTCAGCGGTCGCGGGAGGAGCGTCGCGTTTAATGCGCTCGTCTGCATGCGCCCTCCGGACGGCTTCAAGCAAACGCCGGCGCAGATCGTCGCCGGAAAGATACTGTGACAGTTGAGCTTCGGCGTTGGTTGCCTCTTTGTTTTCAAAACTCGGCCGCTCCCACAAAAGGAGTCGACCGCTGCGCGCGCTGACCAGAAAGATCGAACAATACGACTCGTAATAAACAGGTGTTTGGAAAGACGAACGGCGCAGCGTCTGCGCATCGCCGATGATGTAAAACTCCGCAGCCAGCGCGGCGCCCAAATCACGCGCTTCCGTGGTGGTCAGATTTAATGAGCCTGTGTAACCGATGCCTCTTGCGGCAGCGCGACTCAAATCAGCATCAGCAACAACGATCTCACCTGTTGAACTCAGCCTCGCGCGAAGCGTGTCCGCCGCGATTTTCGAGAGCGGCATTGTCCCTAAGTCCAGCACGCTTATAACCGGACGTTGAGCTGTTTGTGCTTTTACGTTTGCGATAACACAAAGGAGTACAAAAACCTCAGCTAAGCGTCTGCGCTTTTTGTGCCTCTTTGTGACTGCCTCCATGATAGAGTCCATACACTTCGGTTTTTACTTCCGCAGGAAAACAAAGCCGGTGCAACTCGTACGGGTGCTGGAGTCCTTCCACGACTTTGCTGACTTTCGTGATCTCTTGTAACCGTGGTGACGCATAACCACTCTCCACGTAGATGTGTGACTTCGGTTCCGACTTTTCTGCTTCGTAATAGTTGTAGTAAGGCACGTCGTTGGCGCGGTCTTCGATGAAGTAGTACTCGGGATCGAAACCGGCGCGCTCGATCGCTTGTCTCGCCGCTACGAGGAACTTAGCTTGTTCCGGCCCCTCCATATCGAGATCGACGGCTTTGAATAAACGACGAGAAACAAACCGGCGACTGAGATCGCTCAAGATCGCGTCGCTCGAGTTTTGCCACTGCTTGATGTGAAAGACGAAATCCGAATCGTCGATCTGCATGTGTTCGCTAACACTCACCGACTTGCCGCGCAGGATCTTTTCAAACGCAGTACCCGGCGCATGCCACACTTCTTCACCACCGTTGAGCAAGTCCAATGCGCGATGCATGATCGAGCGCAGAACAGCTTCGGCCGATCGAAGCGTGCGATGAAAGTAAACCTGGCGAAACATGTGATAGCGCGCTTGCAGATATTCCTCCACTGCATAAACTCCGCGCGCCTGAACGTAGATACGATCGTTAGCTTCGTCGATCGCGAGCGCGTTGATGATCCACTCGAGATCGTAGATTCCATACTTCGCGCCGGTCATCAGTGAGTCGCGCAACAAGTAGTCCATGCGATCGACGTCGAGTTGTGATGAGACGAGTTGAGCAAGCGCAGACGGCTGAAACTTTCCTTCGATGATGGATGCAACTTTGTCAGGCAATTCGTCTGAATGAGATCGCAGTTGCGCTCCGATTTCAGAATGCTCATCCCGAATCACCTGCACGGTCCAACGTTCGTGATGGAAGTCGAGCACCTTCTCCATCACGTGTGAAAAGGAACCATGGCCCACATCGTGAAGCAAGGCAGCCGCGCGCGCCGCAACGCGATCTTCTGGATCGATCGTGTACGTTTCACTCAAACGATCCAGCACGCGCGTCATTAGATGGAACGCACCGAGCGAGTGAGTGAAGCGTGAATGTTCGGCGCCTTGATAAGTGTATAGACCAAGACCGAGCTGTTTGATGCGACGCAATCGTTGAAACTCGGCGGCGTCGATCAACCGCATCATCAACTCACCTTCATCGGAGTCAGTTTGGAGACGAATGATGTTGTGAACGGGGTCGCGATAGATACGTTCGGGCATATTGAGGTTCTTAATAACTCCAAATCGATCTCCGCGCAATCTCTCATTCACACCGGGCTTTAGCCCGGTGGAAAGGCCACTTCAATTCTTGTGAAACCGTTTCAACGATTTCGACAGCAAAAGCACCGAAAACCGTTGGAAACGGTTTGTATCGATGCCTCTTGTCTATCACCGGGCTAAAGCCCGGTGTGAATGAGACGACTTTTGAGGCAAAGCAACGCAGAGATAAAAACCCCCGGTTGAGATTTCTGGATTTTCCCATTTTTTTGGATTTAGGGGCCGAGAGCTTCGGGCGACGGTAAGGCCAAGGCTCCAAATATTCGGGAAATCTCCAAAAAAAACCTTACGGGCATGGCACTTGCCAAATCCTCAGCGACGATGCACGTATTTCAAGCCTCGTTTTTGGAATTCTTCTAGTGCTGCGAAAACAAAAAGGGCGATTTAACACAGGAGGGCGCAGCACTTCGTTAGTTCAAGAAAGGAAAAGCAGAAATGAAGAATGTTTTTAAGTTTTTCGGCCTGTCGGCTCTTCTGGTTTGCTTCGCACTATTTGGAAGCGCATTAGGCCAGACGCAGACGACAGGTTCAATTGAGGGTACGGTTACCGACCCTACGGGTGCAGCAGTGCCCGGGGTCACGGTAGTCGCAACCCGTCAAGGCGGAGTCCCTATCAGCACCACCACAAATGAAGAAGGGTTCTTCCGCATTCTGAATATCGAGCCTGGCCAGTACACAGTATTAATCGAAGCGGCGAAAGGTTTCGCCAAATTCGAGCAGGCTAACGTACCTGTGAATCTGTCCAGGACGTCGAGTATCACCGTTCAGCTTAAGCCTCAAGGAGCTGCTGAGACGGTAACCGTTACTGCTGCTGCGGGGGCGACCATCGATGTCACTCAAAACACCAGCGGCACAAACGTGTCGACCGAGCAGTTTTCAAATTTCCCGACGCAGCGAACTGTTCAGTCTCTTTATTCGATCGCGCCGACAGTTTCCCGTTCCGGATTGCGCGATGCGTCAGGTCGCGATCGCGATCCGTCCGTCGCTGGTTCGTCCGGTCCTGAGAACAACTACATTCTCGACGGCGTGACCGTAACCGACCCTGCGTTCGGTGGTTCCGGTGCGAACCTTCCCTTCGAGTTCGTGCAGGAAGTCGAGATCAAAACCGGTGCCTACGGCGCCGAGTACGGAAAATCTACCGGCGGTATCTTTAACGTCGTGACGAAGAGCGGCTCGAACGATGTGCGCGGCGACGCGTTCGTGTTCTTCAATCCGCAGAGCTTCGTACGTGAGACCAAACAATTTTCTTACACTGGGTCGGCCCCCAACGGCTTTTCAGAAGTTGACGCCGGTTTTGACATTGGCGGTCCAATCGTTAAAGACAAACTTTGGTTCTTTGGCGCGTTCAACCCGCAATTTCGGAAGAACTTCTTCTTTACCCAAACATTCCGTGATGAGGTCGAGAATAAGCTCACTACTCCGTTCTATGCAGGCAAGATCACGTGGGCGCTGAGTCAAAATCACGTCCTTAACTTCTCGACGTTCGGCGATTTCACCAAGCAGGAAGGCTTCCTTTTCGGAGGTTCCGGCTTCGGTGCTGATCCGAACAGCTTTAGAGGCGAGATCCAGACCGGCGGTCACAACTACGCGTTCCGTCTGAACTCAACCTTCAATCCGAACTTCATCGGTGAGTTTTCGGGCGGACTGCACTTCCAACGCGCGAACACGATTCCGGACCCGGGCGTTGCTGACTCGCCGCTCCTTACCGACAACTTCGCGATTCTGACCGGCGCGGGAACAGTCGCGGGAGCGACCCTGACGAATATTCCGGATATTCGTTGTATCAATGACGACGACGATACAAGTACCGATGAGGAAGAAGGTTTAGACACACCGTGTGTGAACTATAACTTCGGAAACGTCGCCTTTGTGAATGCTCCAGGCGGATCGCTGCAGCGCAACTTCATCCGGCAGGGTTTTGGTCTCTTCAGTAATCAGGACCGGAACCGGTTTGAGGCTGCGGCGAGAATGCAGAACATTTGGGGCAAGCATACCTTCAAGTATGGTTTCGAGTTCAATCGAAACATCTACAACATCAACACCGTGTCAACCGGTCCGGAATTGACCTTTGGCAATCCGCAGGCATTGGAATCCGGTACGGGTGGAAGTGACGATAATGTGACTAGCGGATTCCGCACCACCAACAACCTTAGCGTTTGCACCACACGTGGAAATCAGATCGTGTGCCCGAACGCGACGGCTGCAGCCCGCGCTTCATTGATAGCAGCCAGCGCCGGTTTTGCAGGCGGTGCTGTCAACGATACGATTACGGCAGACGAAGCGCTGAACAATCCGTTCCTGATTCTTCTGGCCACGCGCGTTCGCGACTTCAAAAACATCGCGGACACCTATACCCACACCGAAGGTTTCTACTTCCAGGATGACATCCGGGCGACCAAGAACCTCCAGGTCAACGTTGGGTTGCGCTGGGACTTCCAGCAGGCTTACGGTCAGGGTGGCAGCACTTACCTGACGCTCAATGATTGGGTTGCAAACACTCAACCACGCCTTGGTTTTAGCTGGGATTTCACGGGTCAGGGGCGCGGCAAATTGTTCGCGAACTTTGCCCGTTTCCTGGAGACGCCAATACCACTCGACATTAACGTTCGTGCCGGTAGCGAAGAAAGCCAAACCGACAAGAACTTTAACGTCAGTAATTATGGTTCGCCTGCGGGCTCAATCATAGTCCCGGGCCTCTTTGGTAGCACTGGCAGTGACGTTCTTTTCGCAACGGCCAATCTCGGCGCCAGCCCGACGCCACTCGATATAGGTTTGAAACCTCAGACCGTGAATGAGTGGGCTGCCGGTATTGAATACGAGATCGTTAGGGATCTCGCAGTTGGTGTTCGCGGTGTTTATCGGGCGCAGGATGAGGTCATCGAAGACGGTTCATTCGACGATGGCAACAACTACTTCCTGTTCAACCCGGGACGACGCGGAACCGGCAACTTCATTACTACGGAAGACAAAGCGTGTAATGATCCGCAAATCGGTTGTTTCGGACCGGCTCGTCGTTATTACCGCGCAATCGAGTTCTCAGCCACGAAGCGCTTCTCGAACAACTACCAGTTCATCGCCTCGTATGTGTTCTCGAGCTTGATCGGTAACTACGAAGGACTGTTCCGCAACGACAACGGCCAGTCTGACCCCAACATCACCAGCTTGTTCGACCTGGTCAGCTTGCTTCCTAACACCTACGGACGACTGCCCAACGATCGGCCGCATCAACTCAAGTTTGACGGCAGCTATCGCTGGCCGTTTGGCTTGAATACCAGCGCGTCGTTCCGCATGCAGTCAGGTATTCCGTTCAACGCGCTGATTCCGCATCCGGTTTATGGCAACAACGAGGGCTTCGATGTCCAGCGTGGAACTGCCATTATCCCGTCGGTGCCGAATCTGGATCCAGGCTTCCCAAACGTTGTGGAAAGCGTCGGCAGCAATCGCAGCCCACGGACCTACAACCTGGATCTGGGCGCGTACTATCCCATTCAGATGGGTGAAAACCGGCAACTTCGATTCCAGGTGGACTGGTTTAATGTGACCAATCAGCAACGTGCGATTACGCTGGATCAGACCTTCAAGATCAACAGCGGAATCGCCGGCGTTGAACCGCTGGAGAATCCATTCTTCGGATCGGGACAGATCTTCCAGTTCCCGTCCGCGCTTCGACTTGGTGTGAAGTTCCAGTTCTAAACACACTGCTTTGAGACCACGTCGAAAGACGTGGATTTTGAAAAGGGAGGCGTAGAATCTGCGCCTCCCTTCTTGTTTTGTGATAATCTTCAACGCGTCTAATCGCATTCATAATTTCAGACTTTTAACTCGGCAACTGCCACGACACGGAGTTATCGAGATGGCTCAGAAACTCGTCAGCTTCTTCCGTTATTCAATTCTCTGCACGTTGGTACTTTTTCTACCACTGGCCGCACATGGGCAGTCGGGTGGTGGTGTCGACTTAACGGGCACCGGTGGGCGGCATTCAATCAATGGCCGGCTTGTGTTCCCTTCAGGACAGCGCGCCGACCTCCGCCTCAAGATCAGGTTGGAGAGCAGTGGGCAGGGTGATCTAACCGTGCTCTCCGATGCCAATGGGAGTTTTGCCTTTCGATCGTTGATGGCTGGGAATTACACCGTTGTGGTAGAGGGAGGAGAGTTCTTCGAGACAGTTCGCGAACCGGTTTATATCGAGCCGACGAACCCGACCACTAGAAGGTCGTCGATGCCGGCCATGGTTCAGGTGTCGCGTCCGTTCTCCGTTCAAATTTATCTAAGACCAAAGCAACAAGGTGCGTCAGTCAAACCGGGAGTTCTTAACGCCGCGTTTGCCACCGTTCCGAAGCCCGCAGTGGAGCTTTATGAAAAAGGTTTGGACGCGGCAAGTCGCAACGAGACTGACAAAGCTATCGACTTCTTGAAACGTGCGGTGGCTTTGCATCCGAATTTTGGATTGGCGCTCAACGAGCTCGGCGTTCAATACCTGAAACGAGGAGACGTCGATAAAGCTGAAGAAGTGTTGCAGAAAGTGACCCAGCTTTTGCCCGACGCCCCCGAGCCCAGTCTGAATTACGGGATCTGCTTGTTACAAAAGAAAAAGTTTGCAGAGGCTGAGACTCAACTACGCGATGCTGTAAAGAAGAACGAACATGCTTTTACAGCGCACTTGTATTTGGGTATCACGCTGATTCCGTCAAAGAGGTACACAGAGGCTGAAAATGAACTCAAGAAAGCGATCACGCTCGGTGGTCCAAAAGCGAGTCAAGCCCACTATTACCTTGGAGGCCTCTACTGGCAGACAGGCAACTTCCAGCAAGCTGCCGACGAACTCGAGCGATTTTTGCAACTGGAGCCCAAAGCGGCAAACGCAGACAGGATTCGAAATACTATCAAGACTCTGCGTACGAAGTCGTAGACGTTAGCTGCACTTGGATACGGTCAGTACCACCTGCGGTAGCGGGTGGGTCAACCTCGAATTCACGATCCATTGATAATCATCGACCCACCCGCTACCGCAGGTGGTACTGACCGTATCCAACAATGATTTCCGATTGTCAGGAAAGCAGGTGGCCGAGTTTCTCTTTTTTCGTTCGCAGGTAGTGGGCCGCTTGTTCGCCCGGCTCCACTTCGATAGAGACTCGTTCGACGATCTTTAAACCAGCCTCTTCGAGTGCTCGGAGTTTGAGAGGATTGTTGGAGATAACTTTTACCTGGCAGAGCCCGAGGTCGAAAAGAATCTCCGCGCACTGGCGATAGTCTCGCAAGTCGACCGCAAGACCGAGTTTCACATTCGCTTCAACCGTATCGGCGCCCTGATCCTGAAGCGCGTACGCCCGGATCTTATTCACAATCCCGATGCCGCGACCTTCCTGTTGCTGGTAAACGATTGCTCCCCGACCTTCTTCCTGGATCATCTGCATGGTTTCGTGAAGCTGCCGTCCGCAATCACATTTGGTCGAGCCGAAAACATCTCCGGTCAGACATTGCGAGTGAATCCGAACCAGCGTTGGCACGTCGCGCTGCATCTCACCCTTGAAAAGAGCCACAAACTCTTCTTCGGTAGTCAACGAGCGATAAGCGGCGATCTGAAAGTCGCCCCATTCAGTTGGCAGGTTCGCAACCGCGACCCGCTCGACTGTTCCAGTCTCAACTGAATCGCAACAGGTCCCGACCGCGGGGTTTTCTAACGGATGTACTTCCATGAGCGTTTCGGGGGTTGGTGGATTATAGCGCAGGGGTGGCTTTAGGTCACATAGGACCCATTATTCGGTACTGGTTCAGTTTGAAAAACGCCGAAAGCGTTGGCTAATTCCAGCCCAGGGTTCGAGCGCAGCGAGAACCCTGGGTCACAGGAGCAAGAAGAACAAACGCTGAAAGCGTTAGGCCTGTGCAACATTAACCCTTACAGGGTTGAACGCATGGCGGTCGCGATATTCCCAGGGTTGTCGCTCCCGCTCCAACCCTGGGCTGGAATTAGCCAACGCCTTCGGCGTTCAAAATGAACCAGTACTCATTATTCTGAAACTCCCCGGGCTGCGGGGCGTGCAAGCTTGCGAGTGTTTGCGATTGCTTCCTCAGGGCGTGTATGCTTTGCCAAAGTTGGCCTGCCGATAGGCTCTCAGCGAGGAATTTCTTCCGGTGAATAACAGTCTTAACCTGGCCTCGAGGCCGTTCAGCAATCGAATTCTCCCGTGGGCTTTGACCGCGATCATCCTTTTCGTGTCGCTCATCGGGTTGGTTCTGGTTGTACGGCTCACGACGACAGCCAAAGCCCAGGCTGACAAGGCACAGATCGAAATTAACAAGTTGAAGCAACAAGAACATGCCCTGATGAAAGAGGCCGAGACGTTAAAGGCCGCTTTTACGGCCGACCAGCAGCAGGCCCTGCCGGCGGCGCACCTCTTGGTCGACCGCAAACTGTTCTCGTGGTCGCAGCTTTTGGCAGACTTGGAGGCTTCGCTTCCAAACAACGTTAGAGTCTCTCGTATCTCTGTTCAGGATGTAACCAGAGACGCAAATCAAACTGTCGCTCAACTCGAGCTGGCAGTCTTTACAAAAAACCCCGCGACCATTAGCGACATGATCGCTGCGATGCACAAGGAAGGCACCTTCTACCTCGTGTTGCGAAATCAGAACCTGCAAAAGGGCCGAGGTGAAACCGGAACTGAATACGAGTTCTCGGTCGTGTATCGTGCGCGGCCCGGTTATTCGTCGTCAGAGAGCGTCGCCGAAGCAGGCGATGCACGGAAGAGTAGTGAGGTTCCAAGATGAGCACAGAAGTGAAAACAGAACCTCAACCTCCGCACCGCGCGTCGCGCGCGTATAAAGGACGCGTGAGCGAGTTTGTCGCCTCACGTCGCGGCAAAATGTTGGGAGTCGCCGAAGTCGCAGGTCTGACCGGGAGCTGCATCGTGCTGGCGCTCGTCCTGTTTAGTTATATCTATTTCCTCGTACCGGCTCGTTCGCGCATCGCTTCGCTGAACAGAGATCGCGAACAAGTGCAGACAAACCTCCAGAAGCTCAGTAGCGTGGTTAACACAGAGCACGGAACGCAACAAAGAGTAGACGAGGTGGCGGCGAGTTTGAATACGTTCGAGACTGAGCACCTCATGCGACAGGATCAGGGGCGCATGGCGTTGTACGAAGAGTTGAACCAACTCATCATCAAGAACGCACTGCGAAACACGTCAGGTCCGACCTACACGACGCTCGATCCGACGGGCACGAAGTCGTTGTCAGGAAAATCTGTAGTGACGAAGTGGCAGAGTTTCTATCCGGGCATATCCGTGATGGTTACCGTCGAAGGCGAGTACCAGAACGTTCGTCGCTTCATTCAGGATGTCGAGCGAAGCAAACAATTCGTAGTTATCAACCAGGTGGAATTACAGCGCGCGCAGCAGAATAACGCGCCTGCTTCGGCGGATGACTCGACCCCCGAGTCGGGCACTCGTGGCTCACTCGTGAGTCTTCAGTTGAATATGGCTACGTACTTCCAGCGCAATACCGGAAGCGGTGGCACACCGGTCGAGTAGTTATAACCGATATGCAATTGGTCGATCTAAGCAAACCGGGAGAAAAGAAGAAGCTCATCTGGGCCGGGGCTCTGGGTCTGGTGGCTATCATATTTCTCTGGTGGACGTTAATCGGTTTCGGCAGCGGCACATCGACGTCAAGCACCGCGCGACCGGCTGCTAGTCCAACGCCCGCGAGAGGAGGAACGCCGGTAGCGCCACGCACCGACAACAACACACCGCCGGCTGACCTCGCAGCGTTCACTACAATCGAGTTCAAGCCGCCTTCGTACAGCGTGCCTGAAGCCAGGCGGAACATATTCGCGTACTACGTGCCTCCTGCACCGGCCCCAAAGACTACAGAAGCAGCCCCAACACCGGTGCCTTCGCCTCCGCCGCTTCTGCTGGCGTCCGTTTCTCCGTCGAACGTCTACGCTCGCACCGCAGATTTCAAACTCGAAGCCGCAGGCGATAAGTTTACGCCCGCGACGCGCATCGTCATCGATGGCCGCGAGCTCCCCACTTCTTACAAGAGCCCGCAGCAACTTTCGGCGACCGTCTCGGCGTCGATGATCGCGAGTCCCGGAACGCGCAACGTGATGGTGCGCACGCCCGACGGTCTGCTCTATTCAAACCAGTTATCGATCAACGTTGCGCCCGCGCCGACACCGAACTACACGTACATCGGTATCATCGGCCGGCCCAATCGAGTGGACGACATCGCTCTTGTTCAGGAGCGCAACAACAAGAACATCATGAATGTGCTTCGCGGCGACGTGTTGAGCGGAAGGTTTCGCGTCACGAGCATCTCCGATAAGGAGTTGGTGCTGGTAGACACTACTCTGAAGATCAAACACACGATTGCGATGAGTGAAGGCGATAAGAGTGCTGGTCCTCTAGCACGTCCAACGCCGCGAGTTGATTCAGAAGATGACGAACCATAGCGCCACAGCCGACCACAATATATGCGGGTCGAGTTCAAGTCGCTCGGCGGCTGCGTCTCGCGCTGTTTTGGTGACGAGCAGGCGATCGGAGGCTGGTTACACGCTCGTCGCGCTGCTGGCGATGATGACTGTCCTTGCCTTGTTTGCGATGGCTGCGGCGCCGAGTCTGCAGCAGCAGTCGATGCGCGATCGCGAGCAGGAAGCAATCTTTCGCGGCGAGCAAGTGGCTGATGCGATCAAAGATTACTACATGTATCGAAGGCGCACGGGTATTCCTCCTGGAGATCAAGCGTTGCCGTCGTCGATGGACCAACTGCTGCAGGGAATACCGATTCCAGGTGGGTCGAAGAACCGTCATATTCTTCGCGCGTCAGCGGCGCGCGATCCGCTCACGATCGAAGGTGAATGGCGTTTTGTTCTGCCGCGCACTGACGCACTCGTCGATTTTCAACAGTCAATTTTGTTCTACCTGAACGGTACTCCTCCGCCAGGCACCGACCGGGAAATGACGCAATTACAACTACTTGCGGTTCCGCGAGTGATCACAGCCATCAATACCGGAACGAAACCTGAAAAAAAGACTCCATCAGCTTTTGATGACGATGCGACTGGTCCATTCGTCGGAGTTGCAAGTCGAAGCAGAAGAGATTCCGTGCTCACTTACTACGGAATCGAAACGCACGATGGATGGATCTTCACTCCATTGTTCCGTTAGAAAAAAGTTGGACCATCAGTTCTTCACTCACACAATTTCGATCTGCATCACAAGTTAGGAACTTAAACGCGCCGAGTGCGCGTCGAGAGTTTATGGTCCATGTTGAGCAGATGAGATCTGTGTTCGTCAATGGCGCTCTCGTGACGCGCGGACGCTCTCGATCGACGCGAGCGCGCGCTTGACGGCAGAAAAAAATATTTCAACATTGGAGTAATAAGTTATTGACATCCGGGATGATTGCGTTTATATAGCAAGATGTTGTGCGCCGTTTACTCTAGCCCACAAGAACGAAGCAAGCACATTATCTTGTGGTCATGAAGAAAACAAAAAACTAAACTCGAAAGAAGGAGCACATAGAAGCTATGGCAACTAAAAAAGGTGGAAAGAAAGCAGGAAAGAAGGGCGGCGGCGGAACCAAGAAGGCCGCGAAGAAGGGCGGAACCAAGAAGGCCGCGAAGAAGAGATAACCCGAACCAGCAGGTTACGGCACGAACCTTCCACTGGCGCACACAAACATCTGAGGCCGACGAGGCCTTACAAAAGAAACGACGAGACCTTCAAGCGAAGCTCGTCGTTTCTTTTTGTCGTTTGATCAGAACAGGACCTGCACGCCTATACTGTTCTCATGATCAGTGTCGCGTTAGTCGAACCCGAGATTCCACCCAACACGGGCAACATTGCTCGTATGTGTGCTGCCACTAACGTGCCGCTGCACATCGTCGGTGTCACAGGCTTTCGCATGGACGATCGCGCGGTGCGCCGAGCCGGGCTTGATTACTGGCCTCACGTAAACCTCACGCGTCATCGAGACCTCGAAGCGTTTTACCAGTCGTTGCCGGCAGCTCGCTTCGTCTATCTCACCACCAAGGCCGATCGCCTTTACACGGATTGGAGTTTTCAGCAGGACGACTGTCTTGTTTTTGGCCCCGAAACACGCGGGCTTCCTGAAAAACTCCTGCGCGCCAACTGGGATCGCTGTCTGAAAATCCCAATGCTGAATCCAAATGTGCGGAGCCTGAACCTCGCCACGGCCGCAGGCATCGTGCTGTTCGAGGCGCTGCGGCAATTAGCCAAATCGTGAACTTCCGTGGCTAAATGATTCGGATGCAAGAGAGAAAAGACATTCGAAATATCGCCATCATTGCGCACGTCGATCACGGCAAGACGACGCTGGTCGATGCGATGCTGCGGCAGTCGGGCACCTTCCGCGAGAACGAACAGGTGCGCGACCGCGTGATGGACTCGATGGATCTCGAGCGAGAGCGCGGGATCACGATCATGGCGAAGAACACGGCCGTGCGTTACCACGACGTGAAGATCAATATCGTGGATACGCCTGGCCACGCAGACTTCGGCGGAGAGGTCGAGCGCGTTTTGAAGATGGTGGACGGGGTGATGCTGCTCGTCGACGCCGCTGAAGGTTGTCTACCGCAAACAAGGTTCGTGCTCCGGAAAGCACTCGAAGCTCGTCTCCCTGCGATTGCAGTGGTCAACAAGATCGATCGCGGCGACGCGCGGCCCGCGGAAGTCGTCGACGAAATCTATGAGCTGTTCCTCGATCTCGATGCGACCGACGAGCAGATCGAGTTTCCCATACTCTATGCGGTCTCACGCGACGGAACGGCGAAGCGGAAGTTGGAGGACGCTTCACAGAATCTACAACCACTCTTCGAGCAGATTGTCGACTCGATACCATCACCGCGCGAGTTGCGCACTGACTCGCTGCAACTACTCGTCGCCAACCTCGACTACAACGACTACGTCGGGCGCCTGGCAATCGGGAGGATCTTTTCCGGCGAGATCAAGATCGGCGACCAGATCGCCGTCGTCAAACCCGATCGATCGATTCACAAAACGAAGGTGTCGCAGCTCTACGCCTTCGAGGGACTGAAACGAGAGCCCATCGAGCGCGCAGGCTTCGGCGAGATCGTTGCACTCGCCGGCATCGAGAACATCAACATTGGCGACACCATCACTTCCACTGACAATCCTCAACCGCTGCCTGCGATCGCGGTCGACGAACCCACGATCGCGATGATCTTTGGTGTCAACAACTCGCCGTTCGCTGGCCGCGAAGGAAGGTTTGTGACGTCACGCCAGATCAAGGAGCGACTCGACAAGGAGATTCTCGGCAACGTCGCGATCAGAGTTGAGGAAACCGACTCGCCCGATCAGTTCAAAGTATCGGGACGCGGCGAATTGCAGTTGGCGATACTCATCGAAATGATGCGTCGCGAAGGTTATGAGCTCCAGGTTTCGAAGCCGGAAGCGATCACGAGAAAAGTCGAGGGCAAAACGCTCGAACCTATCGAGGCTGTAGTCGTCGATTGTCCGGACGAGTTCATCGGTGTCATCACCGAAGCTCTCGGCCGTCGCAAAGGTCAGATGACGAAGATGGTGAACCACGGTACCGGCCGCGTGCGTTTGGAGTTTGAAGCACCGTCACGCGGGTTGATCGGATTTCGCAACGAGTTTCTGACCGAGACGAAGGGTACCGGTCTTCTCAACACGATGTTTCTTCGTTGGGGAGAATGGCTGGGAGCAATGCGTGGGCGCGCGACCGGTTCGCTTGTCGCCGATCGCATGGGCGAGACGACGACGTACGCGCTCTTCAACCTGCAAGAGCGCGGCACGCTCTTCGTGCGACCCGGAACTCGAGTCTATGAAGGGATGATCGTCGGCGAGAACGCGAGGGCCGTCGATCTCGACGTCAACGCAATCAAGGAAAAGAAACTCACAAACATGAGGGCATCGACGGCCGATGAAGCCATGCGTCTCGTTCCCCCGAAGGAATTGTCGCTGGAACAGGCGCTCGAGTTCATCGCGGATGATGAGCTCGTGGAAGTCACTCCCGAGACGATACGTTTGCGGAAGCGAATTCTCCCCGCCAACATGCGGCCGAAGAAGAAAGAGTCCGACGAGTCGTAATGCAGAGTTCTTTCCGGCTTCCGCGCGTCTATCCACTGACCGATGTTCAACTGTCAGGACTCTCACACGCCGATCAGGTCCGTCTGCTGAGCCTCGGCGGCGCGACACTCGTTCAACTTCGCGAAAAGCATATGCCGGCTTTGCAGTTTTACGAACACGCTCGAGCGGCCGTCGCCGCTGGGGTTCCACTGATAATCAACGATCGGGTGGACATAGCTTTGGCCGTGGGTGCACATGGCGTTCACCTGGGCCAGGACGACATGCCACCGGAAGCAGCGCGAAGATTACTCGGCGACAAAGCCATCATCGGCTACTCAACGCACAGCGTCGAACAAGCTGGAAAAGCCCTCACACTGCCCATTGACTACATCGCCGTTGGTCCAATTTTCGCAACATCGACTAAGACCAACCCTTCCCCAACCCTGGGTCTCGAAGGCCTGCGCGCGGTGCGAGCGGCGGTCGGCAACGTCCAGCTCGTCGCAATTGGTGGGATTTCGCACTCAAACGCGCGCGAAGTGATCGAAGCCGGCGCGGACTCGGTCGCGGTAGTAAGCGCCTTACTCTCAGATCCCGCTGAAATTCCTCACGCTACTCAAACTCTCATTAACTCTCTTGTATGACTTTTTGTGGCTTTTCGTGGCTAAATTCTTCTTGCGTTAATCATTGTTTTGCGCGAGAATCCTGAACGGCCTGCTCCCACCTTGCCAGCGGCACGCACCTGAAAACACCCTCTTGGAGAGCTCGGACATCGATGAGTTTTTTTGATTTACCGCCCATTATTGAGCGTATGTTGGTGGTCTCTGACAAGATCAGCGACCTCAATTTCTCTGTCGGCCAGCTCCCGCAGGTGGAAATCAATGGGAAGCTGACGCCGGTCCAGCCGCTCGGCATTCAGAAACTTTCGCCCTATCAGACCGAGATAATCGCCCTCACGCTGATGCACGGCCATCCCGATGCCGCCGAACGGCTCGCGCGCACCGGAACCGCGGATCTCAGCTATTCACTTCCATCGCGCGCCCGCTTTCGCGTCAACATCTTTCAGCAACGCGGCGTCTACTCAATCGTGATGCGCGTCATCCCGACTGACATCCCCACCTTGAGGTCACTCGGTTTGCCGCCGCACTTGTCAGATATCGCAGAGCTTCGCAACGGGCTCGTGCTGGTCACTGGTCCAACCGGCTCAGGCAAGAGCTCGACGCAGGCAGCGATTATCGACATCATCAACGAGAAAAAGTACTACCACGTCGTCACGATCGAAGATCCGATCGAATACCTTCACAACCACAAAAGATCCACGATCAACCAGCGTGAAATCGGGCACGACACGCGTGACTTTCCCTCGGCGTTGCGTGCGACCTTGCGACAGGCGCCGAAGGTGATTCTCATCGGCGAGATGCGCGACTACGAGACGACGGAAATCGCACTCGAAGCGGCTGAGACGGGTCACCTGGTGCTCTCGACGCTTCACACGATAGATGCTTCGAAGACAGTCGATCGCATCATCGGACTCTATCCGAAGAACGAAGAGCCCGTGATTCGCACGCGATTGGCCCAGACGTTTCGTTACATAGTCTCGCAGCGCTTAATCCCGCGCGCCGACAACAGCGGTCGCGTGGCGGCCGTCGAGGTCCTGAGATCGAGCCCGCGTACGCGCGAGTACATCGAGGCCGGCGAGGAAGAAGGCAAATCGCTCCTGGACGCGATGCGCGATGGAAAGCTCGACGGAATGCAGGACTTCGACACTGTCATCAAAGGCCTGATCGAATCGAAAGTCGTGAGTCTCGAAGACGGCCTTGCATTCGCGACCAACCAGAACAACCTGCTGCTGTCGCTGAAGGGCATGACCGCCGCTGAAGATTTCATTCGCAGAGACGGAGAGAACATGCCGGCGAATATGTTTTCCGATGCGGGCTCGATGCTGGGGATGATTGAGTAGAGAATGATTCTTGTTTGCCAAAAATGTTCGACGCGCTTGCAGGTTGACGATGAGAAGTCACCACAGCGGCCTTTTAACGTTCGCTGTCCCAAGTGCAACAACACGGTTAGTTCGGGTCCACCTTCTCCCGCGACGGAACAGAGCGCGCTCGCGTTGGGTGGTTCTCCTGCGACTGAGCATCATCGTTTTGAACCAACCACAGCTCGCGCATACGAGCCCGCTACGCCGGCCGAAACAGTTCCGAACGACGATAGTCTACGCATGCTCGTCGATCTGCTTTCGAAGGGCACTGCGCGCAACACAGACAATCCCATGGCCCGGCCATCATGGGACAAGCGCAAGGCGTTGGTTTGTACGAGCGAAGCTCATCGCGATTTGATTGCGCGCAAGCTGACCCAGACTGGTTGTCAGGTTTATGTCGCCGAAGACACGCGCCAGGCTGTCGAGACGATGCGCGCTAACAAGATGGACGTTGTTTTACTCGAACCACAGTTTGATCCCGCCGAGCAGGGTTCGGTGTTTGTGATCAGAGAGATCAATGTTCTTCGTCCTCCGCAACGTCGCCGTCTCTTCTTCGTTCTCATTTCTCCTTCGTTGCGCACGATGGATGCGCATGCCGCATTTCTAAACAACGTCAACGCAGTCGTGAACGTCGCCGACCTCGAAGAACTGCCCCGCATCATGGAAGTGGGCTTGCGCGAGTACAACGAACTCTACCGCGAGTTCTATAGCGCGTTTGGCTTGACGGCACTTTAAACCAGCCGCAGATTTTCGCAGATGAA
>JBIOUJ010000104.1:0-7261 GCA_044867025.1 Pyrinomonadaceae bacterium
CCGCAGGTGGTACTGACCGCGTCCAAGTAGGCTGAAAAATGGTTCCGTTTAGTAATTTATGTCTACTGTGAAGCCCCAATACCCCGACTGCCTTTCAGTCGTCATACCTGTCTACAACGAGGAAGCCTCACTCGCTGAGGTGGTGCGTAAGCTTCTGTCTCTTCCGCACCTGCTGGAAATCATTATTGTCGACGACTGTTCAACGGACCGCAGCGCTGAAATCGCGCGCGAGCTGAGCGCGGCTGAACCGCGTGTCCGCCTCGCGCAACAGAAGAAAAATTCAGGCAAGACTGCGGCGCTCCGTTTGGGCTTTTCGCTTACCCAGGGCGACATCGTGATCGTGCAGGATGCGGACCTGGAGTACGACCCTGACGAGATCCCTCTCGTGATCAGGCCGATTCTCGACGGTCACGCTGATGTTTGTTTTGGTTCTCGTTTCTTAGTGCGGCGGGCGACGCGAGTTTTGTACTTCTACCACTACGTCGCGAACAAGTTTCTCACCTTCACTTCAAACCTCTTCACAAACCTGAACATGACCGACATCGAAACCGGTTACAAAGCGTTTCGCGGCGACATCATCCGCAACATGGTGATCGTTTCGAGCGGCTTTGGCTTTGAAGTCGAAGCGACGGCGAAGGTCGCGAAGCTTGGTTGTCCGATTTACGAAGTGCCGATCAGTTATTACGGCCGCACGTATGAAGAGGGAAAGAAGATCGGCGTCAAGGATGGGCTATTAGCGGTGTGGCTCATCTTCAGGTTCAACCTCTTCTGTCCGCTGTCGTCGGCCTACCGCGAACTTCCGGAGCCGCGCGAAACCAGCGCGGGGCAAATAGTAGACACAAATGCCTGAGAAGCATGGTTACGCCGGCAAAGACCTCGAGGCGATGTCTTTTGCCGTCAATTACCATCGATGGATATTGTCGATCTTCGAACCGTATCTCGGCGCGAGAGTGGTTGAAGTCGGAGCCGGTACAGGTTCGTTCTCGGAGTTGTTGTTAGAGCGACGTTTGGAATCGTTGTCGCTGGTGGAGCCGTCGACGGCGATGTATCAACAGCTTTGCGAGCGTGTGGCAGAGTCGCAGAATGTGACGACATACAACGAGGTCTTCGAGAACGTTGCCGAGGAGATTCGATTAGCGGAGCGGCCGGATTCGATCATTTACGTCAACGTGCTCGAGCACATTGCCGATGATGTTCATGAGTTGAGTGTGATCAATAAGACGCTCGATGCGGGTGGAAGGATTTTTATCTTCGTACCGGCGCTGCGTTGGTTGCACGGAAGCTATGACCGTCAAATTAATCACTTTCGACGTTACACGCGCACGGAGTTGGAGAAGAAGTGTGTTGCGGCGGGGTTTAAGGTGATCGCGTCGAGATATTTTGATCTGTTCGGCGTCCTGCCGTGGTGGGTCAAGTACAAGGTGCTCCAGTCGAACAACATGGAACCTGGCGCCGTGCGGTTCTACGATCAGCGCGTTGTCCCAATCGCCAAAGTATTGGAATCAACTCTCAGTCCCCCGCTAGGTAAGAACGTCCTGCTAATCGGAGAAAAACTTTGAGCCGCAGTCCGTGTTATCCGTGTTTCGGACGGCATTCAGCAATGCGTCGCGGACGCGTTCGCGGGTGAAGCGTGCGAGGACGTAATCTCTTCCCAGTTCGCCCATCACCGCGAGCTTCCGATCATCGTTCAACAACTCGCTCAGCGCCGCCGCGAACGTTTCATAATCTCCATACACCCGACCCGCGCCGCTTGTGTTCACGTGGTCCACCAGCACTTCACTCACTCCACTCGCGAGCACCGGTGCCCGTTGCGCCATCGCCTCCAGCGTCACGATACTGAAGCTCTCATTGCCAGACGGCATCACAAACATCTTCGCGCCCGCCATCAACCGAAGTTTCTCCTCATCGTCCACAAACCCGCGAAAGTCGATGTCGGGATGCGGCGGCACAGGCATATCATCTTTACCAGTGATCAGCAGTCGCAGGTTTGACGGATGCCGTTTCTTGTACTCAATGAAATAATTGAACAGTTCGATGCACCCTTTGTTCGGATCGACGCGCCCGCAATAAATCAAGTACGGGTTTTGAAGCCGCGCAGGTTCGCGACTGTCCGTATCGAGACTCATCGCAACGACCTGCCCCGGCAGCTCGCCCCAGAGCTTCACTCCAACAGCCTGCTCAGCCTTAGTTAGCCACACGATCGATCGCGCTCGATGCGCAGCGTACTTAAACGCCGACAAGTACGCAGTCATCTCATCGTGAAGCGTCGGTGCGAGCAGCGCCGTGTGTTTCGGAACCTCATAGATTCCAAAATAGCTCGTCGGATAAAGATAAGTCGTGAAGATGATCGCTTTGTAATCAGAATGTCGCTCGCGCAGAAACTGAAGCAGCGATTCGGAGTACGGTCCCTGCGTTCGAATGAACTCTTCCTGAAGTGCGATGCTCCAGGGCAGACGGCGCGAACGCTTGCCAGTACCTTCTTCACGTTTGAGGTTACGACCAAAATCGTTGCCGAGCTTTTTGAACAGCTTCCCCCAATGCGGAATCCTGCCAATCGTCACTGCAAAGCGGTGGATCGATACGCCGTCACGCGTTTCGACACCTTCTGGCAGAGCATTGGCCCAATCGCGAATGTCGATCGCGGTAGTGGTAAGAATGTCGACGTGATAATCGTTCTTCAGCAACATCGCATAGTGCCACGCGAGAGACTCCGATCCCCCAACGACGGTCTCATGACAACGCTGAACGACGATCGCGATCTTGTTCATATCAACCCGCCCTGTCTCAGAGCGCCAACAAAAGTCTCTGCGATGCGCTCGTTGCTGAAGAACTGCTCGTACCTTTTACGTCCCATCAACGCGAGCTCGGCGGCAACGTGTTCATTCTGGTCGAGGTAGTTGATCGACTCCGCCAGCAGGTAAGGATTGCGTTCTTTCCACACCAGCCCGGCTTTACCGACGGTCGCGGGAATGGCCGATGACTCACATGCGATTATCGGCACCTTCAACGCCATCGCCTCGACCAGCGGGACGCAAAAGCCCTCGTGATGGCTGGTCAACATGAAGAAATCGGCCGCCAGGTAATACGCTTTGAGCTGCGCATCAGGGACCGCGCCCGTAAAGATCACTGAGTTGCCGATTGCGAGGTCCGCCGCCAGTTGCCGGAGCGATAGCGAATAACCTGAAAGCTGCACTGCTTCCTTCCCGACAAAAAATAGTCGCGCATACCTGTTGTACTCGCGGCGGTAAGTTGCGAGCGCCTCGATCAGAGAAGCATGACCTTTGTTCGGCGCTACTCGCCCGACCATCAGAATGTTGATGTCTTGCGTTACAAACTGATCGAACACCTGAGTGTCAGGGGCTATTGATTCGAGGCGATCGATATGGTGGAACGGAGCGACCACGAAGCATCTGGAGCTATCGGCGCCCTCTTGAATCAACTCCTGCGAGTTGTATTCAGAGTCAGAAAGATAAAGGTCGCAATTTGCACGCGCGATCTCTTTGATCTGTTGCCGCCCCGATCGACATACGTGTTCGTAGTCAGTGCTGAATCCGACGAAGAATTCCGGCGGAGTGATGTTGTGATACTTGAGAACCTTTCGACACTTGAGTTCGTGAAGCAGCCTGAGCCCGATGTTCCAACCCATCGAGTAGTGATAGATCAAAATATCGTTCGGGCTTACGAGGAAGTCTTTGATTTTTCCTGCCGGTGAAACGTCATGGTTCGTAAGGTTTTCATTTGCGAAGAGACGCGCATCGTATCCGCTCTTCTTCAGCACTTCGTGCATGCCGGAGATGTCGTTGCTGATGGCGTCGGCTGTACTGAGAGTTGGTGTCAGCAGTGCGATTCGGGGCAAGTTACGATCTCCTAGGCAGTGCCCTACTTTCTTCTCTGCGTATCTCTGCGTTCCTCTGCGCCTCTGCGGTTACTGCTTTTTACGTAAATATTTACCGCAGAGACGCAGAGGAACGCAGAGTTACGCAGAGAAAATCTCAAATTAGGTCACCATCTCCTACCACGGCTTGCGCGCGATCACCGAATAGTCTCTCGGCCCGTAAAACCACAGGTTCAACTGCTCGGAGCCTTCGCACTCGCGGAAGGGGCCGTCGTCAATCGGGTGAAGAAACTGCAGGCCCAGTTCGACGAAACCTTTCTTGAGCAAAATAAACATGAGCGTGTGTGGGTTGACCGGTTTGTGATGAGTCGGATCAGCGTAGAAATTGCACGCCGCGACGACGATGTTTTCCGGGCTTGGCGTTTCGATAAACACTTTGCCACCGGGCTTGAGCGTGCGTTTGATCTCGTCGAGTAAGCGAAGGAGCTTGTCGGCATTCATATGTTCGATCAAATGAAATGCGGTCACGAGATCGAGACTGTTGTCAGGCTGTTGGTCCAGGTAGACCATCACGTCGCCGTGAGTGACGTCGAACCCCTCGTTGCGTGAGCGCTCAGCGAAAACTTCGTTGACTTCGATTGCGTGTGGTTTGAAACCTTCTTTGCGCAGGAGGTGAAGCCAGTCGCCACGACCGCTGCCGAGATCGAGGATCCTGCTGTCGGCATTCAATTCCTTGACGAACGGTAAATAATATTTCAAGCGCTCTTCGACTTCTTCTGGGGTGCCGCGAAATTCTTCTTCGAAGGCTGCGTAGAGATCGTCCCACCGCGTCGTTTGATCCTCGCGCACGCGCGCGCCGGCGAGTGGAAGATTTCGTTCCGCGGTTCTTACGTCGCTCGCAAGCTCGCTGACCTGTTGACGAGTTCGCACCAGTGTTTGCGAGAGAGTTTTGACACGATCTTCCACATGTAAGAGCAGCGTTTCCGCATCTCCTAACCGTTGTTGTTCACTATGGATCAGCGGCGTGATCCTTTCATTTACGGCGGCCTCGAGCGCCTGCACCTGGTTGATAAGGTTTGCGCGATCCTGGCGTTCCTGGAGGTCTCTCTCATCAGCACGTTGTCTCTCGTTAACGTATTCGTTGATTTCGTTGACGTAATCAGCAATGGCTAACTGTTGGGCCACGATGTAGCCCTGAAACTGTCTCTGGCTTCGAATCATCGACGGCAGTTGCACAAACGCCAGCAGCAGTTGAAGGAAGTAACCAACGACCGGGATTCGTTCCAGGGTGCGAATCGTCGCCGGCAGTTTCAAGCCGCTGATCGTAACGCCGTTGGCCTCGCCTTCATCCGAATACCGCAGGCTTGCAAGAATGTCGATCTTGTTGAAAGCGCCGCTTTGCAACAGGCCAAGATTGTGCAGAAATCCGGCTTCGTCCGGTTCGCGTTTGAGAATCGCTCGATAGGCGTTCTTCACGAAATCGCGATCGTGATACTTCAGCAGGTCGTTGACGTGATAGGCCTCGTTGCCGTGAAATATGAACTCCGGTGAGAGAGTTAACGGCTCGCGTTGTTTCCTCAGTTGGAAATGCTGTAGCAACACGTCAGGAATGGGTTGGTGGTTGGCGCCGGCATCGAGGTTGGGATGCTTTTTTGACGCAGCATCCCTGATGGCGCTCATCAACTGATCGACGTCTAGCTCGGTGCTCGCGGCGTTCATAATCATAGCTGCTCTAACTCTGCGTTACGCAGAGCGTATCGCTGGTGGAGGAAAGCTTTCTAGTCGTGGCGGTGCCGTCGAGATTTGCGACACCTTCCATCGGGCTCGCGCTCACGGTCTGAAAGAATAGCGCACCGTCGAGCCAGTCGAAGCTGATCGCATCGACGCTGTGTACCGCGACCGCGATCGAGTAGTTGTCAGGCGCGAGCCAGCAGTTGAATGAGAAGCTTGCCTCGACGACCTCGCCGGGTTCGACTGGCCCGATGCCGGCGTGCTGGATATCGGTGTTGGTGCCGTACAAGTGAATGCCGTGCCGGTTGCGAATCAAAAAACCGAACACCGGCTCCTCGACCGCTTTGTGAAACACGACGTACATGCGCAGGAAGAGTTGTTCGCCTGTCTCGACGATCTCGACTCGCTGACGCGACGTGTCGAGTAGTTCGACTTTGATGACTTCTGCGTCGCCGTTGCCGTGACGAAAAGTATAACGAGGAGCGTCAAAGTGAGCCGCGTCTTCGGGCGTCAACACTTCATCCGCAGACGGCACGGGCGCGGAGATTTCAGCGTACGCCGTTTCACGCGCCATGATGATCTTTTGATAGCGGTTCAGCACTTCGCTGGGCGCGCCATCGGCTTCCATGCGGCCGCCGTTCAGGAGGATTGCGCGCGAGCAAAGCGCGCGAACTGCGCCCGGGTCGTGTGAAACGAAGAGAATCGTGGTCCCGTTTTCCTGCATCTGCTTGATGCGACGCGTGCAGCGATGCTGAAACACCGCGTCGCCGACGGCGAGTGCTTCGTCGATGATCAGTATTTGAGGTGAGACGGCGATTGCGGCTGCGAATGCGAGGCGGATGTACATGCCGCTCGAATACGTCTTAAGCGGCTGGTAGATGAAATCTCCGATCTCGGCGAAGTTTGCGATCTCCGGAAGTAAGCTCTCGGTTTCACTTTTGGAGATGCCCATCAACGCGGTGTTCATGAAGATGTTTTCAATACCGGTGAACTCCGGATTGAATCCGGCGCCGAGCTCCAGCAGGGCCGCGACGCGACCTTCCAGCGAGACAGAGCCGTGCGTGGGTTCGAGTGTTCCAGTGATGATTTGCAGGAGCGTGGATTTGCCGGAGCCGTTTGGTCCGATGATACCTGTCGTGGTGCCGGTTTCGACTTCGAAAGATATGTCTTTCAGTGCCCAGAACTCGCGATGGGCCTTCCAGCGGCCGCGAGTTAGAGATTCTTTGAGTCGATCCGCGGGCCGGTTGTAGATCCGGTACTGCTTTGATACCGCTTCGACGCGAACTGCAACAGGCATGGTTTTTCAGGATAATCCGAAACTCCGGTATTCTTCAATTGCGGCGGTGGTCACGCGGTGGTGCAGTTTAATCTTGGTTGAGGTCAGTACCACCTGCGGGGAGCGGGTGGGTCAACGATTACAGTCACGCATGATCGCGATGGTTGACCCACCCGCTACCGCAGGTGGTACTGACCTCATCCAAGTACGACTGCACTTGGGTGAGGTCAGTCCGTAACGCCGTAGCGTCGGGTCTGCCTCGCGTTTCGTGACGGACAACTGATGCTTGTCTAAACTGCGGGAATCGCACTTGGGTGATTGTCAGTACCACCTGCGGTAGCGGGTGGGTCAACGATCACAATCACGCCTGATCGCGATGGTTGACCCACCCGCTACCGCAGGTGGTACTGACCTCATCC
>JBIOUJ010000105.1:0-19153 GCA_044867025.1 Pyrinomonadaceae bacterium
ATCTGCGAAAATCTGCGGCTAAAATTCATCTACTTCTTATGCTGATCGATATAGTTGTATGCATCCCGCACACTCTGAATCTTCTCAGCGTCTTCGTCGGGAATCTCAATGCCAAACTCTTCTTCAAACCGCATCACGAGTTCGACCGTGTCCAGTGAGTCGGCGCCGAGGTCGTCGATAAATCGCGCGTTCGGAGTGACCTCGTTTTCATCGACACCAAGCTCGTCGACAATTATCTGCTTTACCTTGTTCTCGATCTCTTGATCGGGCATCGTGTTTGCTCCTCTGTGAGTTTATTAAACTGCTCAAACTATGCAGCAAGTCCCACGCGTGTTGCCTCCAAGCTTGCTGCATCCTCCACGTTCAGTGTCTTAGCGTCGCGATTGATCTGACGCATAAGACCCGTCAAAACTTTTCCCGGACCCACTTCAACAAATGTATCGACGCCTTGTTGCATCAGCAACTGCATCGACTGCGACCAGCGAACCGGTGCTGAAACCTGCCTGACAAGCGCATCCCGCAACTCGTCATGAGCTTTCGTCGGTCGCGCATCGACATTGGTAATGACCGGCACCGCGGGCTCGCTAAACTGAAGCGCCGCGAGATCCGGAGCGAGTCGATCCTGCGCCGGTTTCATCAGTGCACAATGAAACGGCGCACTGACGTTCAACTTCATCACTCGCTTCGCAACACCCTTCAACGCTTCGATCGCACGATCGATAGCTTCGGTGTTGCCCGCGATCACGACCTGATTCGGCGAATTCATGTTTGCAACGGAGCAAACCTGGCCACCAATTCCATGGGTACTCGCCGCTTCACAAGCTTTCTCAATCGCCGTCAGCTCACCGCCGATGACAGCCGCCATCGCGCCGGTCCCAACCGGCACAGCTTCCTGCATATAACGACCACGCGCGCACACAGTTCGAACTGCGTCAGACAAACTCAAAGCGCCGGCCGCTACAAGCGCTGAGTATTCACCCAAACTATGTCCGGCGACAAATGCCGGAGCGCCAATACCAGCGTCTTTCAATGCACGGAAGGCCGCGACAGAAACCGTCAAAATCGCGGGTTGCGTGTTCTCGGTTAACTGTAAATCTTCCGCCGGACCTTCGAAGCACAGCCGCGAGATCGGAAAACCTAACGCATCGTCGGCCTCTTCAAAAACCTGCCGCGCAACCGGAAACTTTTCAAATAGCTCCTTTCCCATCCCGGGGCTCTGCGATCCTTGCCCAGGAAAAAGAATAGCCACAGATGACACGGATCGATCTGTATCCATCTGCGTAAATCTGCGGCTCACCATCGCATTAACACCGCTCCCCACGTCACGCCGCCGCCAAACGAGGCCATCAACACCAGATCGCCCGTTTTGATCCGCCCGGCTTCGACACACTCGTCGAGCGCGATCGGGATCGATGCCGAAGACGTGTTCCCATGCACAGCGATGTTTGAATAAACCTTCGACATGTCGACGTTCAGCCGGTCTGCGACTGCTTCAGTGATGCGCTGGTTGGCCTGGTGTGGAATAAACAGATCGATCTCGTCTGACTTAACACCGCCGCGTTCCAGAACGTCGCGTGAAACTTCAGCCATCGAACGCACAGCGACTTTGAACAGCTCGTTGCCCTTCATCTTGAAGTAGTGATCGCCGGAGGCGAGCGTTTCGGCCGTTGGTTTGCGACGCGTTCCACCACCTGGCGAATAAAGCTGTTCTTCGTAACGTCCGTCTGATCTGATCTTGCTGGCGAGAATGCCGCGATTGGTCTCGGTTGGACCAAGCACTGCCGCGCCGGCGCCGTCGCCAAACAACACGCACGTTTGACGATCGGTGTAATCGACGTACTGCGTCAGAATCTCAGCGCCGACGACGACAGCATGTCGCACCTGACCCGTCCTGATCATCGAATCAGCCAGCGATACGCCGTACAAAAACCCCGAGCATGCGGCGACCACGTCCATTGCCGCGGCGTTGTGTGCGCCGAGTTCCGCCTGGACGATGCAACCCGTCGATGGAAGTATCTGGTCGGGAGTGACGGTGGCACAAAGAAGCAGATCGATATCGGATGGATCGAGACGAGCGCGTTCTATCGCCTGTCTCGCTGCACGCACGGCGAATAGCGATGTGTACTCGTCGGGCGCAGCCTTGCGACGTTGCTTGATTCCGGTGCGCGTCGTGATCCACTCGTCAGAGGTCTCAACCATCTGTTCGAGATCTGCATTCGTCAGAATGCCTGCGGGATAGGAATGACCAGTCCCCAGAACTCCAGCGCGTTGATTCACCATAAAATTAATTTAACCACAGATTACACGGATACAGGCAGATTAAAATCCGCACTTATCTGTGTCATCTGTGTCTGATTTAATCCCTTTTCTATTCGCTCCGCAGTGCGATGTTCGGAAAAGTCTTTCACACTCCTGATCGCGTTTCGAATCGCACGCGCGTTTGAGCGCCCATGCCCGATAACCACGATGCGACTGACGCCGAGCAGCGGTGCACCACCGTATTCCGAATAATCGAGCCGCTTCTTAATACTGCGAAAAGCCGGTTTCGCCAGCATCGCGCCTGCTTTCGTCACCGCGGTTTGCGTCAATTCCCGCTTTAACATCGACAGCATCGCTTCAGTCAGGCCCTCGGACAGCTTCAACATCACGTTTCCAGTGAAACCATCGGTAACGATCACGTCAACCATTCCCGAAAAAACGTCGCGTCCTTCGACGTTGCCGACGAAGTTGATATTGCTCAACTGCCGCAACAGCGGAAACGCTTCCTTAGTCAGATCGTTTCCCTTCGCCTCTTCCTCGCCGATGCTCATCAACCCGACTGACGGTTTGACGGTGCCCAGGACCGAGCGCGAGTAAGCGTCGCCCATGATCGCAAACTGGGCCAGGTGATGCGGCTTGCATTCGGAGTTGGCGCCGACGTCGAGCAGCAACACGGGCTTTGCCGCCTTCGTCGGAATCATCGCGGCCAGCGCGGGCCGATCGACGCCCGGAAGCATGCCGATCACCATCTTCGCCGTCGCCATCGCCGCGCCCGTGTTTCCCGCCGAAACAAAACCGTCCGCGCGACCGTCCATGACGAGCTTGGTGCCGATTCTCAAAGAACTCTTTTTCTTCCGCCGCACTGAAGTCGCGACGGGATCGTCCATCGCAATCACTTCAGCGGCTTCGACCAACTCGATGCCGCGATCGCCGTCGCCTCGCCAACCGCACCTGCGCAGTTCAGGTTCAACCCTGTGCGCCTGGCCCACCAGAATAACTCCGACGCCGAAGTCTCGCGTCGCAGCAAGAGCACCGTCGATCTCAACGTGCGGCGCATTGTCACTTCCCATCGCGTCGAGAACGACCTTGCCCGTCAACGGGACCTGATGCTGCGTCTGACTTCGCACAGACTTAAGTTAGCTTTGTTCGACCTGCACCACTTCACGGCCTTTGTAATGGCCGCATTTGGGGCAAACACGGTGGGGCATGCGGGGCTCACGGCAATTCGGACACAATGTCGTTTGCGGTACACGCAACGCATCGTGCGCGCGTCGTTTGTCTCGACGAGCTTTTGAATGTCGTCGCTTAGGATTTGGCATAATTACTCCGTGTAAAATGACCACAAGAAGCACAGAAGACAGAAACCATTTTTTGTGCCTTTTTGTGGCTTATTTTAAATTCTTGAGCGCCGCCCAACGCGGATCGATATCATCTGCAACACAACTACATTCACCCGTATTTCTGTCAATGCCGCATTCCGGGCAAATGCCTTTGCAATCCTCGCGGCACAGCATGCGAGTGGGTACGGCCAGCAAAATCTGCTCTTTTACGATCTCGTCGACGTCGAGCCCCGCGCCGTCAAACACCGCAACCGACATCTCGGCTTCCGTTAGCTCCGCGACTTCACTCGATTCGTATTCCGAACCGGGGATGTATTCCAGTGTGAAATCCGCGCTAACGGGCGCTTCTACCGGTTGCAAACAGCGATCGCATTCAACTTGTGCTCGAGTGTCGACGTGACCGCTTACAAAAACCTCATTTCCGGAAAGTCTGACCTTCCCGGTTACGGCCGCAGGCTCAGTCAATCGAACTCGTTCGTCTACTGGATTCAGCTCGTCAGGCTGATAAACATGGGCGAAATCGCCCTTACCACCCTCCAGGTTCTCCAGCTCAATCCGCACAGGTCTTCCCAGCGCTATCCGCGCAAAAGGGCCATTATAGCGGCCAAACGTCGCGTGTCAACGCGAGTCGGCCACAAAGAAGCACAAAAGGTATTTGTGCCTTTTGTGGCCTAATGTGAACGTTGGTCGCTTACCTTGAATCCCGAGAGTGCATCTTCCCGGAGCGCCTCAGCCAAACGCTTGTCGGCGCCGGCCATCAGGCGACGAGCGCCAAAAAGATTTACGCTCTTTCGATCGGCTTTTTCCAAAGCCTGTCGCGCCAGATCCTTGCGCCCCGTTCGCTCGTACGCCTGCGCCAGCAGGTAGAACGCTTCCGCGTAGCCTTGGTCCATCTTGGTGGCTTTTCGCAGGTGGCGAACAGCAAGTTCGTCACGGTTCAGTTCGTAATAAAGACAGCCCAGCACGTAATGGGCCTCGGGCGATGGTCTGACGGTCAACGCCCGTTTGAACTCACCCAGCGCACGCCGCCAGTTCTTTTCCGCCACGAACACCCAGCCGAGACCGTAGTGAACCGCGAATGAAGAACCACCCTGCGCCGTCGTACTGCTCAACAGATCCTTCGCCAGCTCGACCTCCCCGTCGTCAGCGCACGTCAAACCAAGCAACAGCGAGATTCGCAGATCGTCAGGCATCGCGGCGTGAGCCTTCGTCAGGTACGCGCGTGCCTGTTTAGTCTGACCGCGACGGAAGAAGTGCTCGCCGATGAACAGATTCAACGCCGCATTCTCTTCCGCGATCTCGGCGGCGCTCTGGAGTTTAGCGATGCCCTGCGGGATCTGTTTGTCTTCGATCAGCAGGAAGCCCTCGTTGACAAGATCTTCGAAAGCTTGTTTGTCTGAAACACGCGCGCCGGCAATTATGCGCAGGCGCAACTCGTCGCGATGAACATTCTCTTCCTGCTCGACTGTGTCTCGCTGGCAGCGCTCGCTCCACATCCGTTCGAGACGCTCAGTATCCACGACACCATCTTCAGTAAGTAGTCCAACCAGCGCTCGCATCAGCGAACGATCGAAATATGCGTTCTGCGCGTAACGCAGGAGTAGATCGAGGCTGCGCTCTAAACGTTCAGCTAGTCGTGCGACACGATTTTCTGCGGCGGAGATTCGTTCGAGGAGATGCTCGTCGGTGGAAAGACTTGCTGGACCAGCTTCGAACCGCGACGAAGTTGGTTCTACTACGATCATCAAGCGCGTGCCGCACCGCCCGCAAAATTCCTGGCCCAGCGGATTTGCGGCAAGACACTTTTGACAGTAATGAGAGATCGTCGGGCGCATTGTTTCAGTATTCGTAGAACCCGCGGCCGCTCTTTCTTCCAAGCCAGCCCGCGTCCACGTAACGTTTCAGCAGCGGGCAGGGCCTGTATTTCGGGTCTCCGAGCCCCTCATATAACACATTCATGATGGCAAGGCATACATCCAAACCGATAAAGTCCGCGAGCGTGAGCGGGCCCATCGGGTGGTTCATACCGAGTTTCATGATGCCGTCGATGCTCTCGCGGCTCGCAACGCCCTCGTAAAGAGTAAAAATAGCCTCGTTGATCATCGGCATCAACACGCGATTCGAGACGAAACCGGGCGAGTCCTGACAGTCGAGCGCGGTCTTGCCCAACTGTTCGGACAAAGTTCTGACTCTTTCGTACGTTTCGTCAGACGTCGCCATGCCGCGGATCACTTCCACCAACTTCATCACGGGCACGGGGTTCATGAAATGCATCCCGATGACTTTGTCTGGTCGCTTTGTTGCGGCGCCGAGCTTGGTGATTGAAATCGATGAAGTATTTGAGGCGAGTATTGCGTGTGGCGGTGTGATCTGGTCGAGCGTCTTGAAGACTTCAGTCTTGACTGAGAGGTTTTCCGTCACCGCCTCGACCACAAACGTCGCCTCGCCGAGTTCCTGGAAATCAGTTGTCGTCCGAATACGTTTGGTAATCGCCTGTTTCGTTTCCGAATCGAGCCGTTCTTTGTCGACGTCGCGTTGCAGGCTTTTATCAATCGCACTGAGCCCGCGCTGCAGAAACTCTTCACTAACATCGTGCAGCACCACTTCATACCCCGCACGCGCAGCGACTTGGGCAATCCCGTTGCCCATCGTCCCCGCACCCACCACTCCGAAAATTTCTGCCACTAAAGGATCTCCGTTTTCCTCTGCGTATCTCTGCGTTCCTCTGCGCCTCTGCGGTAAAAAGATCTGTTCACCGCAGAGGCGCAGAGGAACGCAGAGGTACGCAGAGAAGAGCTATCTCTCGATCGCCATCGCTACGGCGTTACCACCGCCGAGACACAACGAAACGATCCCGCGCCGCGCATCGCGTCGCTTCAATTCGTAAAGAATCGTCGTCAATAATCTCGATCCCGATTGCCCGATCGCATGGCCCAACGCGACCGCCCCGCCATTAACATTCACCTTCTCAGGATCCAAACCGAGCTCGCGTGTCACCGCAACTGCCGCCACCGAGAACGCCTCATTCAACTCCACAAGATCGACTTCACTCGGCGACCACCCAGTCTTCTTAAACAGCTTTCGCACCGCTTCAACCGGCGCCATCATCACGAGTCTTGGCTCAACACCGGCGACGGCCTGCGCAACAATCCGCGCCATCGGCTCAACGCCCAGTTCACGCGCACGACGAAGCGACGTCACCACCAACGCGGATGCACCATCATTAACACTCGGGGCATTCCCTGCCGTCACCGTACCGCCTTCCTGTTTGAACGCGGGCTTCAGCTTTCCGAGCCCTTCGATCGACGTGTCTTCGCGGATAGTCTCATCAGTATCGAAGATCAGCGCTGGTCCCTTCTTCTGCTTGATCTCGACCGCAACGATCTCGTCTTTAAACTTGCCGCCCTTAGTCGCCGCCGCCGCCTTGCGATGCGAGTTCATCGCGAACTCGTCCTGCTGCGCTCGACTGATCGAATACTCTTCAGCGACGACTTCGCCGGTGCAGCCCATGTGATAATTCTCAAAAGCACACCACAGTCCGTCGTTGATCATCGAATCGACAAGCTCACCATTCCCGAGTCGATAACCTTCGCGTGCCTTCGGTATCAAGTACGGCGCGTTGCTCATCGACTCCATGCCGCCCGCAACCACGATCTCAGAGTCGCCAAGTTGCACACCCTGCGCAGCCATCATCACGGCCTTCAAACCCGATCCACACACCTTGTTCACCGTCACGGCTGAAACAGTCGGCGGAATGCCTCCATTGAGTGCTGCCTGGCGTGCAGGGTTCTGACCCAAACCAGCCTGGATCACGCATCCCATGATCACTTCGTCGACATCCTCCGGCCTGATACCCGCGCGCTTCACACTCTCGCGCACGGCGATCGCGCCGAGTTCAGTCGCTGAAAAGCCCTTCAGAGATCCTAAAAACTTTCCCACCGGCGTTCGCGCGGCGCTGATGATTACGGCTTCGTTCAATTCCGGCATTTCAAACTCCCTTATGCTAGACTTGGTCCGATATTAGACTTTATTGCATTAATCATAAAGCATGCAGGCACTCATTCTTGCTGGTGGCAAAGGTACGCGTCTTCGCCCGTTAACAGTTTACACTCCAAAACCGATCGTTCCGATTTGTAATCGACCGTTCCTGCTTTATCAAATCGACACGCTCCGCCGCGCCGGCATTACTGATATCACACTCTCGCTTTCGTATCAGCCAAACAAGATCGAACAACTGTTGGGCGACGGCTCTGATCACGGTGTGAAACTGAAGTACACCGTTGAACCGCAGCCGATGGGCACCGCCGGCGCTTACAAGTTTGCAGAAGATCTGATTCGCGAACCGACCGTTGTCTTCAACGGCGACATTCTCACGGATCTGGATCTCAAAGCCGTGATCCGCGAGCACAACGAAAGGAAAGCGACTGCGACGATCGTGTTGACTCCGGTTAAGGACCCAACGACTTACGGCGTTGTCGAGACTGAAAAGGATGGAAGGGTTCGTCGCTTCCTCGAAAAACCGAAAGCCGAGGAGATCACGAGCAACAACATCAACGCAGGAACGTACGTGCTCGAGCCGAAGGTGCTCGACTACTTGCCTGAGGGTGAGAATTACTCGTTTGAGTACGGTGTGTTTCCGGATCTCTTGAAACGCGGCGAGGCGTTTTATGCGCACATCCCAACGCGCACTTACTGGATCGACATCGGAACTCCGGAGCGTTATCTCCAGGTGCACGACGATTTACTGGCGAATCGTGTCGGGCGCATTCACCTCAAGGATCGCAAAGGCCAGTTTGATGCGGCGACGGTGGCGGAGATCGACGATCTCTCGATGGTCGGCGACGATTGTCAGATAAAACCGGGCGCGCAGATCATTAACTCCGTGCTGGGCCAGGGATGTTTTGTTGAAGAGCGCGCGCGAGTTGAGAATTGTGTCATCTGGCCGCACACACGAATCGGCACGACCGCACAATTGAACGGCGCCATCGTTGGTCGCGGCTGTCATATCGGTCGTTCGGCGGTAGTTAGACCAGGAACGGTACTCGGCGACAAGACTTCGTTGACCGACTACACGTTGACATAAAAAAAGAGAGCACAAAAAGCACAAAATTATTCTTGCAAGCTTTTGTGCCTTTTTGTGATCTCTCTTTGGAGGCAAAGAGTGAACTGGGAAGTTTTTCGAGCTTACGACATTCGCGGGATCTACCCGACCGACATCGACGAAGAAGCGTATTACAGAATCGCTAAAGGCTACGTCTACCTTTTCAAACCGAAGAATGTCTGCGTGGGAATGGATGCCCGGGAATCCTCACCTCCATTGAAAGCCAGCCTGATCAAAGGTTTTCTCGACGCAGGTGTCGACGTGATCGACATCGGAGAGATCACTACCGACATGCTTTATTTCGCCGTCGGTGCATACGACTACTCCGGCGGCGTCGTAGTCTCTGCTTCTCACAATCCGAAAGAATACAACGGCATGAAAATGGTCCGGGAGAAAGCCACGGCCATCTCTTCCGACACCGGACTCTTTGACATTCGCGACGCGCTGAAAGCCGGAAAAGACGCGGAGGTCACTTCGGATAAAAAGGGCACCTGCACCGAACGCGACATACTCGACGACTATCTCGCTCACGTCCTCAAGTCTGTCGACAGGAGTTTGATTAAGCATTTCACGCTGGTGGCCAACGCTAACTTTGGTTACGTGTGCAGACCAGCCGCCAAGCTCGCGCAGGATCTCGGCTTGAACCTGATAACTCTGAACTTTGAGCCTGACGGCACATTCCCCAAAGGGCCGCCCGATCCGATGTTGCCAGGCAATCGAACGGAAACAGAAGCACTCATCAAGGAACGTGGCGCACCGTTTGGCGTAGCGTGGGACGCGGACGCCGACCGCTGCATGTTTTTTACCGAAAAAGGAGAGTTCATTTCCGGCGCGTACATTACGGCACTGCTCGCCGATATCCTGCTCACAAAATATGGAAGCGACAACACAATCATCTTCGATCCGCGTGTGATCTGGCCCACGCTCGATGCGGTGCGGAGCAAAGGTGGAAGGCCGATTGTTTCAAAGGGTGGCCACGCGTTCATGAAAGACCGCATGCGTCGGGAGAACGGTCTTTTCGCGGGTGAGATGAGCGGCCACTATTACTTTCGCGAGAACTTTTACGCGGACAACGGCGTCATTCCATTTCTGCTCGTGCTCGAACATCTTTCGACGCACGATAGACCTTTCTCGGAGCTTATCGCGCCGTTCATGGCCGGACATTACATGTCAGGTGAACTCAATTATCGCGTTAAAGACATCAAGGCTGTCATCAGCAAAGTTCAGGAGAAGTTTCGCTCGGAAGGAACGGAAGACTTTACCGACGGCTACTCGCTCGAAACGCCCGAATGGCGCTTCAACATCCGCGCCTCAAACACGGAACCGCTTCTGCGTCTGAACATCGAGGCACGTAAAGAAGGTTTAGTCGATCAAAGACGCAAGGAGATTGAAAGCATAATCGAGGACACAAATGCCTGAGCTGCCGGAAGTCGAGCATGTCGTTCGAGCTCTGTCTCCGCTGGTCAGTGGCCGGCGCATCCTTGCCGCCGAACTCAACCTCAGACGAATCGCGCCGGGCATATCACGTCCTGCCTTCGATCGCCAGTTACGTAATTCACTGATCGAATCCGTCGGCAGACGCGGGAAATACATCCTCTTCAAATTCGAATCGGGACATGTGCTCGCAACGCACCTGCGCATGACCGGCAAGTTCGTTTCACTCACAACCGATCAATCGCTGCCGCCCTACGCGCACGTCATCTTCTATCTTGACGACGAGCGACGTCTCGTCTTCTGTGATATGCGCCAGTTTGGCCGGATGCGCTTTTTTACTAAACCGCCGAAAGAACTCACGACGCTCGCACCCGAGCCTTTGTCGGATGATTTCACCGAAGAGTATTTCCTGGAAACGCTCTCGCGTTCGCGACGGCCGCTCAAGCACTTGCTGTTGGACCAGACGCGCGTGCTCGGTCTCGGAAATATTTATGCGGTTGAAGCGTTGTTTCTTGCGGGTGTAAATCCGATGAAGGCGTCAAACCAGTTATCGAAGCCGCGCGCACGCAAGCTATATCAGGCGATTCGTGACGTATTGCAGGAAGCGATCGACGCAGGATCAACTTTGAGAATCGATCTCGCGGACGGTAACGGAAGTTACTTCGGGACAACAGAGCGGTTCTGGCGTGTTTACGAACGAGAAGGCGAACCGTGCGTCCGATGCGGCACAAAGATCCGTCGCGTGGTCCAGGGTGGAAGATCAACGTACTACTGTCCCAAATGTCAAAAGAATTAACTGCGACGGATTTTAGTCGCAGTTACAATTTATGTTACCCACCGCTGCCAGTTTGCGGCACCTTTAGCTTTCCTCTTCCCCTCCGGAATAAGGAAACTTGTCGGCCAGCACGGCACGCATCTTCACGTGGCCGTAGAGCACTTCGAGATAACAAATAAAGCGGTGGAGCAGGGGTTTAGGGTCGAGGTTGTTCTCGAAGGCGGTGATGACTTCGAGCGCCAGGCTCTCGTAGCCGCGCCAGTCTTTGTACATCAAATACTGCATGCTGCCGTCCCTGAACTCGAGGATTCGGGTCGTGACTGAGCGGTAAACGTCTGGGTCGTCGTTGGCCTGGGCCAGGCGAACAAAACGCATCAAGGAGGAGAGGTCTTTACAGAGGATAAGTGACTGCTGTAGACGCAGTTCCACGTCGTTGAAGAGCGTTGAGGCATCGAGAGACGGTTTGAAGACTTGCAAGAGAGTGATGGTGGACTGTTGGAAGCAATTCGTGAGGAGACCGTGCGCGTGCATGATCTTTCCGTAGACGATCGGAATCGACTGTTCGGTGACTCCTCGGACCAGTTCGCGCTCGAAAATCCGGCGCAAATCGTGGTTAATTCCATAGCAAATGCCGTCCAGGACGTCGTGAAGCCGTTCGTTCCCCCTGGCGACCTTGATCGCTTTTGTATCGATAAAATCGGTGAGGGAGCGCGCCTCGAACTCGAGGACTTCGAGCAACGAAAGGCTTTCGAGGAGCGTGTCGAGCTTGTGCAGGTTATTTTCGATACGGGTGAGCCAATCGAAGAACCTAAGCATCTCGCTCAGAATAGTTTGTGAGATTACGCGCAGCTCAGGATCGGCAATCTGCCGGACAACTGAATCAATCTCGTTTTGAAGATTTTCCTGGACCTCTCTTTGGACCTGACTCTGTAAATCAACGTGTACTTCATCGCTCAGGAGAGGCACATGAGGTTCGGGTTCGGGATAAATGTAGGCGAGGGATGTGGACATCGAGGGACCTCCTGTAAGCCCCCTTGGCAATGCCCGTGCCATTTAGCCGCGTAATCTGCGGCTAAATGACGAATGATTACAGGTTTTCAAGAATAAAGTCGGTCATCATCTGGCGCATGTGTTTGACCAGGGAGGGGTCGGTGACGCCGTGGCGGGATTTCGGATAGAGCATGAGCTCGAATTGCTTCCCTGCCTTCTGCAACTCGTAAACAAATTGAATCGTGTTCTGCATGTGCACGTTGTCATCTATAGCGCCGTGGATCAAGAGCAACTTTCCGTGCAGGTCTTTCGCGGCGTTGACCGGTGAGCTCTTCTTATAACCTTCGGGATTATTTTGCGGCGTCTTCATGTAGCGCTCGGTGTAGATGCTGTCGTAATCACGCCAGTCCGCCACGGTGCCGCCTGCGATGCCGATCTTGAATGACTTGCTGTGCGTCAGAGCATAGCTGGTCATGAAGCCACCGTAGCTCCAGCCCCAGATTCCGATTCGACTTCCATCGACGTACGGCTGATTCTTCAACCAGCTCACACCATCTTCAAGATCGCGCAGCTCGAGCTCGCCAAAATTCCTGTACACGGGCCACGTCGATTCGAGCCCTTTGCCACTCGCGGTGCGATTGTCGCAAACCCAGATGATGTAACCCTTCTGCGCGAGCATCTGGTGCCACATGTACGTCGTCGAGCCCCACCCGTTTCGAACTTGCGGCGCGTGTGGTCCACTGTAGGTGAAACTCATCACTGGATACTTCTTGCGCGGATCGAAATCGGGCGGTTTGATCATCATCGCTTCCATCACAAACCCGTCGCGCGTTTTCACCTGCAACAGCTCAGGCGTACCGAGCTTGTAATCCTTCAGCACGTCGACTTTGTTCTCGGCGATCACACGCACGAGTTTGCCGGCAGCGTCGTACAGACGAACCTGCGACGGCGTGCTGAGGTCGCTCCAAACGTCGAGGAAATAGTTGTTGGCGGGACTGAGATCGACGCGATGCGCGCCTTCGGTCATCGTCAAACGCGTCAGACCAGTGCCGTCGAGCTTGATACGGTAACCGTGCGGCGCGATATGGCTGCGCTCCGTGGCCGTGAAATAGGCGAAACCATTTTCTTCATCGACACCTTCAATCGAACGCACTTCCCACTTGCCGTCAGTCACCTGTCGCAGGAGTTTTCCATCCGCTGAATAGTGATAGACGTGTTCCCAACCGCTTCGCTCGCTGGCCCACAGGAACGAACCGTCTTTCAGCCAGATCGGATTCTCATTGACCGCGACCCACGCCTTCGAAGTCTCGTGAATAATGTTCTTCGACTTTCCATCACGCGCATCGGCGAAGTTAACGTCTAGAAACGTCTGTTCGCGGTTCTGTGCCTGGTAGACCACCTTCTTGCTGTCCGGTGTCCAGGCAACGCGCGAGATGAGCAGGTCTTCCGGGAAATAATCAAACGTATCGACCCAACGAATGTCGCCGCCCGCGGCCTTAACTACTCCTAACTTCACGATCGGATTCGGAGCGCCGGCCTTCGGATACGGCGTGACTTCGACGTTCTGGTAATACGGAATGTGATCGACCACTGTGAACTCGGGCACTGGATTCTCATCGAATCTCAGAAAGGCAATCGTGGTTGAATCGGGACTCCACCAGTACGCACCGAAGTTTCCACGGCCGTAGAGCTCTTCCTGATAAACCCAATCGAGGCGACCGTTGAGAATCTTCGCGCTGCCATCACGCGTCAGCGCGCGCTCACGGCGCTGCATACTCAGGTCTTCGACATACAGGTTGTTTTCGCGCACGAAGCTGACCATCTTGCCGTCCGGACTGAAACCCTCGCCGACTTCTTCTTCCGGATTGCTCGTGAGTCGAACGGCGCGATCGCTGCCAAACTCGTAATAGAACAGATCGTTGGACCAATTAATTAGAGCGGCCGTTTCGGCTGGATTCAGATTGTAGTTTCCGCGATTCGCGAGTTGACGCGCGTCGTCAGACGAAACGCCCGGCAAAGCAGCAAATGCAGCCTGCATTTTCGCAGCGTCAAAAAACGGCACGGCTACGCCCGTAGCGGCGTTCACCTTCTGCAATCGAGGTACGTCGCGGCGAGAGGCATCATTCGTGAGCAGATAGTGATTACCGTCTTTCAGCCAGCGAACGTTGGGAGTCGTTCCATTGAAGTTGACTTTTTTTACCGGATCGAAAATGTCGTCGATGGTTAGCAGTTTGTTTTGTGCCACTAACGACGGTGTAACGAGCGCGAGAAAGACAGTGGCAAGCAGAAGGGTTCCAGGTCGAGTCATATTGATCATTGTGCTCTGGGAGTCATTTTCTTGATGAGAGGCGTCAAGACCGCAAGTACGATTGCCGCCACCAAAGTGATTCCGGCAAAGATGCCAAAGGCTCGCGTCAGCACAGCAGTGTCGTTGCCTTCGAACAGCCTCGCCGCCAGGCCTGCGATGTAGCTTCCGATGGAGATCGAAAGGAACCAAACGCCCAGCATCAGTCCAACCATCCTTGCCGGAGACAATTTGGTAACTGTGCTGAGGCCGACCGGACTCAGACAAAGCTCACCGATCGTTTGCAGGAAATACACGATCACAAGCCACATCGGACTCACGCGTCCGTTTGCGGCCAACGTAGACGCAAAAGCAATCACGACGAAAGCGATGCCCGCGAAGAATAATCCAATCGTAAATTTACCCGGACTGGATGGTTGGCGATCCGCGAGTTTTTGCCAGACAGCGCCGATGATTGGCGCCAGGATGATTACGAAAATCGCAGGCACAGATTGGAACCAGCTCGATGGATATGCCCATCCCAAAATAGTCGTTTCCGTTAACCGGTCAGCAAAGAGCGTTAAGCTCGAGCCGGCTTGTTCGTACGTCATCCAAAACAATATCGAAAAAACAAACAGAATAAAGATCACCAACACGCGTCTGAGTTCTTCGCCGTTCAAGTGACGTATTATTCCGCCCAGGTAACCTGCAAAAAATCCCACCACGGTCGGGAACAACGCTGATAACACGCCGGCCTCACCGTAAATCATTCCCAACGTCGCACCAACTGCTCCGCCGGCAAGCGCGAGCACCATCGTCAGATAATCAACGCCCACAGAAGGCTCGACCGCTTCGGCCGCAGCCCTCGTCAACGCAGGCCGGTCTCCAACATGGGCCAGCCGCTTTTGGCCGAGAACATACTGGATCAGGCCGAGAGTCATACCGACACCCGCCGCGGCGAAACCCCAGTGCCACGCTGAGTTGGGACTGAACCCCATCGAAGCAATGAAATTGCGGAACGACTGCGACTGCGCCAGAAAGCCAACCACGATCGGCGAGAGAAAAGCGCCCAGATTGATGCCCATGTAGAAGATCGAAAAACCGGCGTCGCGTCGTTTGTCTTCCTCGGAGTAAAGTTGGCCCACCATCGCGCTGATGTTGGGTTTTAAGAGTCCAGTTCCGCAGGCGATCAATATTAGGCCAGCGTAGAACGTGAGTTTCGAGTTGATGGCCATGGAAAAATGGCCACAGGCGATTATGATTCCGCCGAGCAGAACTGCTCGCCGAGCACCCAATATGCGGTCTGCGAGCCAACCTCCCGGCAGCGGCAAATACCAAACCGAGGAAACATACGTTGCGTAAATAATGCCGGCGTATTTTTCATCAAAGCCCAGCCCGCCCTCCTGAAATGACTTGACCATGTAGAGCAACAGGATGGCTCGCATGCCGTAGTAGGAAAAGCGCTCCCACATCTCTGTGAAGAAGAGGGTTGAGAGGCCGCGTGGATGTCCAAAGAAACTACGATCTCCATCTCGCGATGTGCTCATAGGATGGTCCCTTTATTAAGTATGGGCGGAGCTTAGGGGAAAGACCGTGTGCATTCAGCCAAATGTGAGGAATGGCTGTCAAGCAGTTGGAAGGTCTATAGAGCGCCAAAGGCGCGAAAATATGGAAGCCAGGGGCAAGCGCGAAGCGCGTCGCCCCTGGTACACGAATCAAACTCATATCCAGCCCTGACGGGGCGTAATATATTTCGGCCTTTCAGGCCTGACGACGCTACAACATAAAAAACCAGGGGCGACGCGCTTCGCGCTTGCCCCTGGCTTCCATATTCCGCGCCTTTGGCGCATTCCCGATTTTTTAATCGGCGTGGAGTTGGAAAACTTCAGCAGCTTGCGCCGGAGGCAGCACCGGGTGGTAGGTCTTGCCGTAGCGCTTCGAAATGATCTTCACGTAGTTCTGTGTCTCGTTGTAGGGCGGCACGCCATCGTACTTGTCAACAGCGCCCTCACCTGCATTGTAACCAGCCAGCGCGAGCTCCACGTTCCCTGAGAACCGCTTCAACAACCAGCCCAGGTACTTTGTTCCCGCAGCAATGTTCTTCGCCGGATCGTTTGGATCGTCACAACCAAAACGTTTCGCTGTGTCAGGAATCAACTGCATCAATCCCTGTGCGCCTGCATGCGATAAAGCCTGCGTCTTGTACCTCGATTCCTGCCAGATGACAGCGTGCAAAAGTCTTGGATCCACTCCCTGCTTCTCACCAGCTTCAAAAATGATGCGGTCCAACTGTGCATCTCCTGAAGTCGGAATATCTGCAGGGATATGAAATTCGGTGCTGGCAGCCGCCGACGGCGCCAGTGCACGACTGAACAGAACACCAGTCAGATTAGTAAAGAGGAAAAAAGAAAAGATGGCGAACGGCGCGAACTTCAGCGAGCGGAAATGGGGTAACCTGCGGGGAAACTTCATTCAACCAGATCTCCATGGGTACGTTGATGACCATAAGGGCACCAGGTTTTCGATTTTGCACAGACTGTAACTAGGACTGCACCAACTACCAGTCAAGACTTCCAACAGCAAAGCTGTAACGAAGGACCAGGTTTCTGATGGATCAAGTACGGAGTCGGTTGCCCTTTTGTTCTAATTTTTATGCCTGTAAATCTATGAAAATGCTGTACTTATTCATTTCACAATAATCGGTCGATTTGAAACATGTCGTCATGGTGACACAAAAAACAAGACACTTTTCCTCTGCGTACCTCTGCGTCCTCTGCGCCTCTGCGGTGAACCACATTCTTTACCGCAGAGGCGCAGAGGACGCAGAGGTAGGCAGAGAAGATCTGTCAAAACTTGACAGTCCTCGTCGCCGAAGCGTATAAGCAGCGATGAAAAGCGTGGTGAGTTAAGGCGACTTGCGGCCACGTAAAATAACCAGCTAAACAGCTCGGGCAGCGCAAGCGAGACCCGAAAAACTTCAAACCGATTTTGAAGTCCCGCGTTGTTTAGCGCGGGATTTTTTATTGCCGAAATCACAGATGCAACCATTCCAGGAACTTCTCTCCACTGATCGTATCCTCGTCGTTGACGGCGCGATGGGTACGATGCTTTACGCCAAAGGCGTCTACATCAATCGCTGTTACGACGAGCTCAATCTCAGCAATCCCGATCTCGTGCGCGAGATTCACACCGAGTACATTCGCGCGGGCGCTGACATCATCGAGACCAACACGTTCGGCGCCACCGCTCACAAGCTTCAGCAGTACGGACTCGAAGGCAATCTTCGAGAGATCAACGCGCTCGCCGCCAAGATCGCGCGTGAGGCCGCGCGCGACCGTGCGTACGTTGCGGGCGCGATTGGCCCGCTCGGCCTGCGCATCGAGCCGTATGGTCCAACGTCGTTTCATGAAGCGAAGGACATGTTCAAGACGCAGGCTGAAGGATTGTTGGAAGGCGGGGTCGATCTTTTCTGCCTGGAGACGTTTTCCGATGTTTCTGAAATCCGGCAAGCGCTCGCCGCGATACGTGAGCTCTGCGATCTGCCGATCATCGCGCAGATGACCATCATGCCTGACGGCAATACGCTGTTTGGCACCACCCCGGAGCTGTTCACCGAACGACTCGACGAGTGGGGCGCTGACGTAATCGGTCTGAACTGCGGCGTTGGACCAGCGATCATCCTCGCGGCCCTGGAGAAGATGCGCGAGGTCACAAAGAAGAAACTGTCGGCACAGCCAAACGCCGGTCTGCCGCGCGACGTTCAAGGAAGGCAGTTTTACATGTGCTCGCCCGAGTACATGTCGAAGTTTGCGAAGCGATTCATCCAGTCGGGCGCGAAGTTTATCGGCGGCTGCTGCGGCACGACGCCAGCACACATCAAGCTGATCTCCGACTCCGTGCGCGCTGCTTCCCCGCGGGCGCAGAGCGTTGCGTTTCATCCGGGAACGACAGTTACAGTCGAGAGTACGGCTCCGGATATTCGCGTCGTGCCACCTGAGGAGCGTTCCAACTGGGGTCGAAAGATCGAGCAGGGAGAGTTTGTAACTTCTGTTGAGGTACTGCCGCCGAAGGGCGTCGACGCGAAGAAGACGCTCGATTCGATTCGCCTGCTAAAAGAGGCTGGTGTCGACGGTGTGAACATACCTGACGGCGCCCGCGCGCAGTCGCGCATGAGCGCGCTTGCGACGGCTGTTTTGGTCGAGCAACAGATAGGAATTGAGTCGGTGCTTCATTACTGCTGTCGCGACCGGAACCTGCTCGGCATGATGTCGGACCTGCTAGGCGCGGCTGCGCTCGGTTTGCGCAACATTCTCGTGATCACGGGTGATCCGCCGAAAATGGGGCCATATCCCGACGCAACCGCAGTTTTCGATATCGATTCAATCGGTCTGACGAACATGGTGAACAAGCTGAACCACGGGCTTGACCTCGGTAATAATCCGATTGGCGAACCGACTGCGTTCTGTATCGGCGTGGGTGTTAATCCGGGTGCGATCAATCTCGAAGAAGAGATCAAGCGTTTCGAATGGAAGGTTGAAGCTGGTGCGCAGTATGCGATCACACAACCGGTGTTTGATACCGATCAACTGCGGGATTTTTTAAGACGCATCGAGCATGTGCGAATACCGATCGTTGCGGGGATTTGGCCGCTGGTGTCCTTTCGGAACGCGGAGTTTTTGCATAATGAGGTTCCGGGCGTGCGCGTGACGCAGTCGATCATGGACCGTATGCGAAAAGCTTCAGCGATAAGCAAGGAAGCCGGGCGTGAAGAGGGATTGAAGATCGCGCAGGAGTCTCTACTGGAAGTCCGCGACGAGATTCAGGGCGTGCAGGTGTCGGCGCCGTTTGGGAATGTGAAGTACGCTCTCGAGGTGTTCAACGTGCTTCCGCAATTTAGCCACACGTAAGGTTTTCCTCTGCGTACCTCTGCGTTCCTCTGCGCCTCTGCGGTGAACAGATCTTTTACCGCA
>JBIOUJ010000106.1:0-3201 GCA_044867025.1 Pyrinomonadaceae bacterium
GATGAACGCGGATCAGATCCGCGTTCATCTGCGAAAATCTGCGGCTTACCTTTTTGTGGCTAACTGAATCTTTGTACCGGCAGAGGCTTATCGACTTTCACTCTCGTCGGACGGTTCGCAACCTCCCACAGCGTCATGTAAATCGTCCGCGTGATCTTCTCCATCTTCACGTAATCAATCTTCTCAGCCGTATCCCCCGGGCGGTGATAGTCTTCGTGCACTCCGTCAAAGAAGAAGATGATCGGAATCCCTTTCCGCGCGTAGTTGTAATGATCGCTGCGCGAAAAGAAGCGATTCGGATCGTTCGGATCGTCGTACTTGGTGTCGTACGTGAGATTCAGGAACGACTTGTTCACAGTGTTCACCAACTCTCCCAATTCGGTGCTCATCATCGTCGATCCGATGACGTAAACCCCGTCAGGCCCCGTCAGTTCGCGGTTGCGCGGATTCGTGTCACCTTCTTTCTTGCTTCGACCGATCATGTCGATATTTAGCTGCGTGACGATCTGATTGATCGGCACGGTCGGGTATTCAGTGAAATAACGCGAGCCCCACAACCCTTTTTCCTCCCCCGCATGCCACACAAACAAGATCGAGCGCTTCGGACGCGTCGGTGCTTTGGCCAGTGCTTCGGCCATGCTTAGCAACGCAGTCGTACCTGAGCCATCGTCGTCAGCGCCGTTGCAGATCGTGTCCTCTCCAGCAGGTGGACAACCACGGCCGACGTGATCGTAGTGCGCGCCAAGCGCGACGTATTCAGTCTTCAAAACAGGATCGCTGCCCTCCCAAACCGCAACGACATTCTGTGTGGGAACGATCTCCGAATTGTTGGTAACACTCATCGTTATCGTTTTTTGAGTGTTCATAACGAACGGATCCGGCAGGGTGCTTCCCTGCGCCGCGTTGAAGATTGCGGCCGCTGACTGCATCTCGCCGGCGAATAACGAGTTTGCAACCTCAGGAGAGATCACGATCGAGGGTAGCGGCGAACTGCCTTGTGCTTGAAACTTATCGACGACCGTTAACCCGCGCTCCATAATTCGTGATCGGTTGCGCTGCCAGTTCGCGAGGTATTGAAAATCAGGAACGTAAATCAGACCGACCACGCCTTTACTGCGCGCGTAATCGTTGGGGTTCATGAACTCTTCGCCCTGCTTACCGTAATCAGCGCGCGATACACCGCGCGGTGGCGTGTTTGGCGTTCCAAAGATCACTGCGATCTTTCCTGTTGGATTGATACCTTTGTACGCGTCGATCTCTTTCGACTTCAGAAACCACCCAGTACCTGCAAACACGATCTGACCTGTAACAGTGCCGGAGCCACCCGCCGGAAGATAATCAGTTCCGGAAGTAAGTGTGCGTCCCAGGTATTCGACTTTTGTTTGACCGCTGTCGGCGCGATCGCGACGCAAGTCGATTCGTTGGAAGAAGCTGTTGTTATCGCCGGCTGGTTTGAAACCCCAACGCCCAAGGTTCATCGCTAAGAATTTTGCAGTCAGGTCGAGCCCGCGCGAAGGCGTGTCGCGTCCTTCCATCTCGTCGGACGCGATGAACGTCAGGTACGACATCATCTGGCTAGCTGTAATTGCGTCTATTGCGCGTTGAGTAGTTACGCTCGCAGTAGACTTTTTCGACTTCTCGAGCGAGCGTTGTGCGTAAGTTGCGGGCGATATGGTGACGAGTAAACTCGCCAGCACGAGTGCTGATAAAAATCTTCGCATATGTTTTTGGTGCCTCTTTTTTACGCGTGTTGCACGGCTTGAACCAGCCGGGTCAACGTGTCTTTCGCGTCACCATAGAGCATGCCTGTTACCGGCTTAAAAAACAAAGGGTTCTCGAGACCCGAGAAACCTTTGCCCTGGCCACGCTTCAAGACCACCACTGACTTCGACCGATCGACTTCCAGAATGGGCATGCCTGCGATTGGACTTCCAGGATTGTCACGCGCATCGGGATTGACGACGTCATTTGCTCCGATCACGACCGCGACGTCAGTCGTCGGAAATTCTGGATTGATCTGCTCGAGCTCGTAGAGTGCTGAATACGGAACATTGGCTTCCGCGAGCAGGACGTTCATGTGTCCGGGCATGCGCCCGGCGACCGGGTGGATTCCGTATTTCACCGTGACGCCGCGCTTCTCGAGCACATCTGCGAGCTCGCGTACGGCGTGTTGTGCCTGCGCTGTTGCGAGCCCATAGCCGGGTACGAATATGACTTTATTCGCATAGGCGAGTTGTGTAGCGATGTCTTCCAGACCGACTTCACGCATCGATCCCTGTAGCTCACCCGCGGCGCCCGCCGTCGCCGCACTGCCAAACGCGCCGAACAAGACGTTCGTGATCGAGCGATTCATCGCGCGGCACATCAGTATCGAAAGAATGAATCCCGAGAAACCGTCGAGCGTTCCGGCGATGATCAGCACCTTGTTCGACAAGACAAATCCAGTCGCCGCCGAAGCGAGACCCGCGTAAGAATTCAATAGCGACATCACGACAGGCATGTCTGCGGATCCGATCGGCATCACCAGCAACAGTCCGAAGATGAACGCCAGTCCGACCATCGTAAAGAACAGCGGCATCGAACCCGGCACGACGATCAGGTAAATAAATATTCCAACGGTGACGGCGAGCAGCGTCATGTTGAAAATGTTCTGACCTTTGTAGGTCATGGGCGTGCCGCGCACGAGGCCTTGCAGTTTTGCAAACGCGAGCAAGCTTCCGGTGGTGGTGAGTGCGCCGAGCATGACTTCGAAACCGAGCGCTCCCATCATCACCGGTTCGAGGTGGCCGCCGTGTTTGAAAAACTCGGAAATGCCGACGAGCGCTGCCGCGAATGCACCGAACGCGTGTGAGAGCGCGGTTCGTTGCGGCATCGCCGTCATTGGTACCCACACGCCCATCGCGAGTCCGACGACAGAGCCAATCGCGAGTCCGATGAGGATCCACGTGTAGGTGACGATCTCGTGGTGCATCAGTGTGCCGACGATGGCCATCAACATGCCAAACTCGGCGAGATGCATACCGCGCTTCGCGGTTTCGGGATGGCTCAATCCCTTCAATCCGAGGATGAAGAGGATCGACGCGAGCAGGTAACTGAATTCGATGAAGTAGGTTTGCAAGGTTGGTTATCAGATCCGCGTTAATCCGCGAAAATCTGCGGCTCTAGTCTTTCTTTACCATGTCCTTTCTCTTAAACATCCTC
>JBIOUJ010000107.1:0-10658 GCA_044867025.1 Pyrinomonadaceae bacterium
CGGTCTCTGCGTTAACAATGCCTCTAACGCAGAGTGCGCAGAGATACGCAGAGGGCCGCAGAGATAAATCCTTTTTGCTATACTCGCCCGCATGCCTAAGAAAAAGCGAGCGGGTGATGTTACGACCGTCGGACTCGTGCAGATGAATTGCGATCAGAAGCCGGAGGTCAACCTTAAGAAAGCAATCGCCGGTATCAATGACGCTGCCAAACGCGGCGCGCAGATCGTGTGTTTACAGGAACTTTTTCGATCGCAATACTTCTGCCAGACCGAAGACATTCAGCTCTTTAAACTCGCGGAAACTATTCCTGGGCCAACGACGGAGGCGCTCAGCAAAGTCGCGCGCCAAAAGAAGGTCGTGATCGTCGCTTCGCTCTTCGAAAAAAGAGCTGCCGGCATTTATCACAACACCGCCGTTTTGATCGACGCTACGGGCAAGATCGCCGGCAAGTATCGCAAGATGCACATCCCCGACGACCCCCTCTACTACGAAAAGTTTTATTTCACTCCAGGAGATCTCGGGTTTCAAACTCACGATACCAGCTACGGTAAGATTGGCGCGCTCGTCTGCTGGGACCAGTGGTTTCCCGAAGCTGCTCGCCTGACCTCTCTCGGCGGCGCGCAGTTTCTGTTCTACCCGACGGCGATTGGCTGGCTTCCGGACGAAGAACCCGAAATGAATGAGGCCCAGCACTCCGCGTGGGAAACCATTCAGCGCGGTCATGCGATCGCGAATGGAGTTTACGTTGTCGTCGTCAACCGCGTTGGCCGTGAAGGAAAACTGACGTTCTGGGGACAATCGTTTGTTGCCGATCCGTTCGGACGAATCGTCGCCAAAGCCTCTGCGGATCGAGAGGAAGTGCTGGTGGTCGAATGCGATCTTTCGAAGATCGAAGAGACGCGGCAGAACTGGCCTTTCCTGCGCGACCGCCGTATCGACGCTTATGATGGGCTGCGTCTCAGATTTGGTGAATCGCTATGAGCTACGGCGCTCTGGATCTGGTGGGGAACATCGGCGTCGTCATTCTGATCATCACCTACCTGATGTTGCAGTTGAACAAGCTGAGCAGCGACAGCCTTGCTTACTCCGTGCTCAATGCTGCGGGCGCAGGTTTGATCGTCATTTCACTCCTCTTCGATTTCAATCTCTCCGCTTTGCTCATGGAAGTTTTCTGGGTGCTGATCAGCTTCGTCGGCATCTATCGATACTTTCGGCTAAAAGCTCTCCGCTCTCAAACCCTCGATGGCTGAACCGCAATCACAGACTCCGGCCGCACTCGGTTTCCGCATGCCGGCGGAGTGGTATCCCCACGATTCGACGTGGTTGACGTGGCCCAAGGATCCGGAAACCTGGCCGGAAAGAGTCGGCGACGTCGAGGAGATCTACCTTCAGATGATCGCGGCGCTGACGCCGCACGAAGTCGTAAACCTCCTGGTCGACGATGAGGAAACAGAACGGGCAGTTCTACGACGTTGCAGCAGTTTTACCGCCATCGCAAACCTGCGCTTTCATCGAATTAAAACTGTGGATTCCTGGATTCGCGACTATGGACCAAACTTTCTGCTTGGTCCGAACGGCGAGGGCGCGTTCAACGATTGGATCTTCAATGCGTGGGGCAACAAGTATGAAGAGTTGAAGAAAGACAACGATATTCCGCGACGGTTGGAAAAGCAGCTACGGTTGCCGCGTTTTTCACCAGGTATCGTGATGGAAGGCGGGTCTATCGAGGTCAATGGCGCAGGATGCGTGCTGACGACCGAGCAGTGTTTGCTCAACGCGAATCGCAATCCTCAACTCGACCGAACAGAAATCGAGCAATACCTGAAAGACTACCTGGGAGTCACGAAGGTTTTATGGTTGGCGGAAGGTATTGTTGGTGACGACACTGACGGGCACATCGACGACATCGCGCGCTTCGCGGCTCCTGACGTGATCGTCTGCGCGCTGGAAGAGGATCCGGAGGACGCCAACTACGAAATCCTGCAAGACAATTTCGCGCGGCTGCGATCCATGACGAATGCCGGCGGGTTTCCGTTCGAGATTGTGACTCTGCCAATGCCGGGCGTGGTTGGGGGAACGAGCACCGGCACTCGAGATCTCGAGCGCCTGCCGGCCAGCTACGCGAACTTCTACATCGCCAACAACGTCGTGCTGCTTCCGGTGTTTGGTCACGCGAACGACACACGCGCTGCTGAAACCCTGCAAGGCGTCTTTCCCGAGCGTCGCGTGATTCCGATCAATTGCGAACCGCTCGTCTGGGGCATGGGAACGATCCACTGCGTCACGCAACAACAACCGCGGAGCCGTACACAAATTACACAGATTACGGCTACCTTCTGATTAAATCCTTTGCGGCCGCAATCGCGTCTTCGAGAGTCCGCACCCGCCCATCCAACTGCATCTCGTAAACCGCGCGCGTGATCTCGCCCATCGCGGGTCCAGGTTCGAGGCCGAGTTCGAGCAGGTGCCGTCCCAGCAAGATCGGATCCGGCGGCCGGTGCTCGACGTCCAACTCTCTCGTGCGCTCGATGAACCATTCCTGCGCCTCAGATCCGTACCACTGTTCCCGCGGCACCCACTCCGCGTTGCGTCCCAGTGAATCGGCTTTCGCCACTCGATACAGAAGATCCGGCTCGCATCTCCGCGCGAGACGACGAAACGCTCCTTCGCCCACTTCGTCGCGCTTTTTATAGAACTCGCCGGGCTTCAGATGTTCGCGCACGAGCGCGATAACCTGGCCGCGCACGTTATAGCCATCGATCGTGTGTACGTTGATACGATCAAGAAAACTCTCGGTGGGCGGCACGCCTGCCTCTTCGTGTCCGCGCGAACGCATTCTGCCGTCGATGAACTCGGTGGTGGCAGGCTTCCCAAAATCGTGGGCCAGCGCCGCCAGCATAACCGTCACCTGCCTCGGGTACGGAAGCCCGTCGATTAGCTCACGCGCTCTATCGATCACGAGCTGCGTATGCACAAAAACATCTCCTTCAGGATGCCATTCCGGATCCTGCGGCACTCCGATCAGGCTCTGGATCTCAGGAAACACTTTCTCCAGAGCGCCTAACTTTCGCAGCCATTCAAGTCCTACAGAGGGTCGCGCTGACTGAAGCAGCAGCTTCTCCAACTCCCCCCAGATTCGTTCCAGGGGCAGATCGCTGAGGTCAATCGAACGGCATAATTCAACTGTGTCCGGCTCGATCTCAAACTGAAAGCGCGACGCAAACTGAGCCGCTCGCAACACGCGCAAACTGTCCTCTGCAAACGTGTCCACTGAAACAGCGCGCAGGATTCGCTGCTCGATATCGCTTCGGCCTTGAAACGGATCGATAACTTCGCCGGTGAGTGGATCCTGAAGGATCGCATTGATGGTGAAATCACGTCGCCGTGTTGCTTCGGCGATGTTCATCGACGGATCGCCCTCGATGATAAAAGCCTTGTGACCTCGTCCCGCTTTACGTTCGCGGCGCGGGATTGAGACATCGAGATGTTGGCCCAGCTTGTAAACCGTGAACGCCTCGCCGACGACGCTGACCGGTCCAAACTGGTCCAACAGTACGCGAAGCCGCTCCGCGTCGAGGTTGTAAACTTCCACGTCCCAATCTTTGGGCCGTACACCCATCAGCGTGTCGCGCACACAACCGCCGACGAGCAACGCACGACCACCCGCGTCGTGAATTGCTCTCGAAAGCGCGATGACTTTTTCCGGAATCTGTGTAATCTGTGGACTACTCTTCTTCTTCCGTGGATTCAGGCGATTCGACAACCACCTGCACCCCACGCGTCGAGGGCAAACAACTGATCACCTGTGCGCGATCGATCTTCGTCATCTCGCTGCCGGCGGCGTGCCACAGCTTCACCCAGAAAGTTCGCGTGTCGCCGTGAACCGCAAAAGTCGAACCGTCGATCATCACCGGCACAGGCTCCGCGACCGTTCCCGCCCGCAAGACCTCGAGCAATTCCGGAATGTACGGCTTGAACTTCTCAAACTGGACCAGCACCGATCGATCTTCAATCTCAGCCGGTGGCAGCTCGACCGGCTCCGCCGATTCAAGTAAGAGGCGAGTCTCAGTTTGCTGATTGCGCTTCTTGACTACTGGCATAACTCAATGCGGCTCAGGCGGCGGTACCGGATACGGTTTCAAACGCTTCTGCAAATGTTCAGCAAGATCCGAAACTTTCACTCTCTCCTGCTCCCACGTATCTCGATCGCGCACGGTCACTGCTTCATCTTCAAGCGACTGGTGATCGACGGTCACGCAGAACGGAGTACCAATCTCATCCTGGCGCGCGTAGAGCTTTCCGATCCCACCGGTGTCGTCGTAAACCGCGCGCAGCACGGGTTGCAGCGATCGTTTGATCGCCTTCGCCATGCCAACGATCTCCGGCTTGTTCTTCGCCAGCGGCAAGATCGCCGCTTTGATCGGGGCAAGCTGCGGGCTCAATTTCAGGATGACTCTCGTTTCGCCCTTGTCGTTCGTCTTCTCGGAGTAAGCATCCATCAACACGGCCAACACGGTTCTATTCACGCCCGCCGCCGGTTCGATCACGTGTGGATAAAACCGCTGCTTTGTCGGTTCGTCGAAGTACGAGAGATCCTCAGTCGAGTCAGGGTTAATGCGCTTCCCTTCCTCGTCGAGTTTATTCTTCGAGTGTGTGCTCAGATCGAAATCAGTTCGCCACGCGATTCCCATCAATTCTTCCCACGGCTTCTCACGCTCGGGAAAATATCTGTACATGATGTCGACCGTGCGTTTGGAGTAATGCGCCAGCTCCTCCCCCGGGACTTCATATAAATAAAGGTTCTCGCGAATCAGACCCAGAGAGCTAAACCACTCGAGGTACTGCTCGACCCAATAATCTACTAACTTCGAGTGTTCGGCAGTTGGTGAAACGAAGTATTCCATCTCCATCTGTTCGAACTCGCGCGTTCTTAAGATGAAGTTTCCGGGAGTCACTTCGTTGCGAAAAGACTTGCCAACCTGCGCGATACCAAACGGCAACTTGCGCCGCATCGTTGTCTGCACATTCAAGAAGTTAATGAATATACCCTGTGCAGTTTCGGGTCTGAGATAGGCCACCGCCGCAGGATCATCGTCTGCAACGGCCCCAAGCCTGGTTTGCAACATCGTGTTGAATGGTCGAGCTTCGGTGAAGTCACTCGCACCGCACTTAGGACATTTGTTGTCGACGATCTTGTCGGCTCGAGAGCGATCCTTGCAGTTGCGACAATCAACCAGCCAATCGTTGAACGTAGCCTCATGTCCCGAGTACTTCCACACGAGACGATTGAGAATGATTGACGAGTCAATTCCTTCGATGTCGTCGCGGTCGTACACCAACCAACGCCACCACGATTGCTTGATGTTGTTGGAAAGCTCGACGCCGAGTGGACCATAGTCCCAGGCGCTGCCGAGGCCGCCGTAAACTTCGGAAGAAGGGAATACAAAGCCTCGCCGCTTGGCGAGCGATACGATGGTGTCGATGTTTGGTGCAGGCACGAATACAGGATTAACAAAATTCCCGAGATTAGTAAAACGTCGCGCGAATGCTGCTAATCCTGTCGGAACTACTTGCCGGGCGTTGAAATGTTTACGTCGATCTCTTGCTTTCCGCCACCTCCAAATAGCCGCCCTCTAAAAACAAACACCAGAATGAGTATGACAATCACAAAAATCGCTACGATGGCGACAACACCCACACCGCCGCCACCTCCACCTTCGCCCTCTTCGGCCATGAAGGTTCCTCCTTTTAACTTTGAGACAGATAAACCCGGGGGGCTAGTTCGTGGGGGGAAGGATCTAAATGTAAACCACAACTGAAGATATAACAAAACTCTCTGCGTACCTCTGCGTTCCTCTGCGCCTCTGCGGTTAAGAGTTATTTCACCGCAGAGACGCAGAGATACGCAGAGGACCGCAGAGAGGATCTTAGTCTCGGCGGCGACGCTTTGCGGGTGCTTTCATCTCACTCGCCGGTACCGTCGGTGTCGCTCGAGGAGGTGCTGCGCCGCTCGGAACGATCCAAAGCTCGACACTGTCCTCTTCGCGGAACCCACCATTGACAACCGTCAGCCGCGACGCATCGATCTGGCGTTGCGTAATCAGGTAGTCGCGTGCACGTGACATCAGCACCTCAACCTGGCTCAACGGACTCATCCGTCCACCATAAGCGATGATGTATGTGCGCTTGCTCGGATCGTTTTGCAAGTCGACCGCGAGGTTATCGAGACGCGCCTTCTGATCGTCGAACGTGCAGTTGTTACACTCGTCAAATTCGGACGCCACGATGCTGATTTTAACCACGGGAGCAACCACTGAAACCGCCTGTGCACTTTGAGCGCAAGAGGGATCGGATGATCCATCATCAGCAGTCAACGTTGCGACGATGCGCTGTCCACCGAGTCCTGTCGAATCGACGGTAATTGTCGGCGTGCCCGCCCCAGTGAGTATGCGAGCAGTTGATGGAGTTATCTTCCAGTTGTAATTCAAACTGGCGGTGCCGCCATACTCGACGTCGGCAGCGAAAGTGATGATCTCACCCTCCATGACTTTGTCAGGTGCAGAGATGCTGACCGGGTACGGACATGGAGACTTCGGCAGTGGCGGCAACGGCCGGTAGTTCACTACAACGCACTTCACGCGACCCGCCGGCACTTCCACTTCGCGTGACCACATTTTGCCGTTGGGGAGAGTTACAGCAACGCTGTGCAGTCCCGGTTCGAGATCTATTGCTCGATATTGCGTAGTGGTTTCACCTCGTGGCCTGCCGTCAATTGTGAGCAGCAGACCGCCCGGGTTCGTAAGAATCTTGATCGTTCCGTACTTCGCCTTCTTCGCTTTTGCAGAGACGTCGATTGGTTGGACCGTGAAAAATGTCAGCGCAAGCAAAGCAGCAAATGCAAACTTGAATTTGCCGCCGAGGATGAACGTGTGTAGTACAGACATTATTCCTCCTCCTGCGCTTTGATCTGCTCTGCAAGTTTGTTCTTTTGATAACGCCGCCTCAAACCTGCGCCAAACGCGGCCAGACCAGTTCCGAACAGAAGCAACGATGCCGGTTCGGGAACTCCCGGAGGCGGAGGCGTTGGAGTTACAACCGGCGTTGGCGTTGGTGTTTCCTGATGCGGCGGTTCATCACAGTCGTCGCAATTGCTTATAAAGAGCAGCGGAATAGCTCCGAGAAACAAGAGCGGCCACTTCGGAAACGCTCCACCGGCGACATAGATTTCACCGCAATCACAAATAGTTCCTTCGACTTCGCCCTCTTCTACGATGTCGACTCCGAGTTGTTGTCCGGAGTTGACCGTCACACCGGAGTTTATCGGTTCGATTTTCTTTCCATCCAGGTTCACGGCCTGCGAATCGTTACGCGGTCCAGTTTGTGGCGTAGAAGTTTTTGGACCAGGATTGGCGGGATCCTGCGGGACCACTGTGTCGATCTTAATATCGACCGGGCCCTGCGAAGTCACTGTTTGGACCACCTGGTTGACTCGCACGGTATCGCCGAGAACCGGCATCACGGTGGAAGTGAAAATAGTTAAGACAGCAGCGAACACGCGAACCGCTCGCGGCCCACTGCGCTGGGGCTTTTTAATGAGAGACTTTGGGGCAGTTAAGTTCATACTGTTTGAACAGCCTGGGTAACGCACGAGTTATCTTTATCCACTGGAAGGACACTGCTAATAGCCCAAAAACTCCAGCCGCACGCGCGTTGTTGGTGAATACCTGGATATTTTTTATGACAGAGGAGAGTGTCTTGAAAGGCTAAAGATCAACGACCTCTCGGAGTCTCTGGGACATATTTGTTCGCAACCCCTTGTGCAAATTCAGGGCCGTCTCAAAATGTCGAAAAAACGGGATTTTTGCAGGCTTTAAGGCGGGCTTCGTCTGAATCTTGGACCAATCGTCTGAAAATTGGACCACATGGGCCGTGGGCGAGTTTCTCTGCGGCCTCTGCGTATCTCTGCGATCTCTGCGTTAAAGGGCTATTTCAACGCAGAGGGCACAGAGATATGCAGAGGCCGCAGAGAAAAACTCAAACCCGTCCTCTTTACATCTCGCCGTCGCCGCTTTGGCTGGCTGCTTCGGCTTTGCGATTCTCTTCACGCAGAACGGCTTTGCGCGAAAGCTTGATCTTGTTGCCTTCGCGGCCGATGCACTTCACGAGAATCTGCTGACCCTCCTTCAGCTCATCGCGTACGTCTTTCACCCGACGATCCGCGATCTCTGAAATGTGCAGCAGCCCATCGGTGCCCGGGAAGATCTCTACAAACGCGCCGAAGTCCACGATTCTGTTGACAGTACCGAGATAGGTCTGACCCACCTCAGCCTCAGCCGTCAGACCTCGAATACGATTGACCGCGGCATCCGCTGCTTCACCACTAGCCGTCGCGATCGAGATCGTACCGTCGTCAGAGACGTCGATCTTTGCACCAGTCTCTTCAACCAGAGATCGGATGACTTTGCCGCCTGGTCCAATAACGTCGCGGATCTTGTCTGGATTGATTCTGATCTGGATGATTCGCGGAGCGTGCGCGGAAATCTCTTCGCGCGGAGAAGCAAGCGTTTTTTCCATTGCGCCGAGGATGTAGATCCGGCCCTTCTTCGCCTGCTCGAGTGCTTCAGCCATGATCTGAGCGTTGATGCCGGCGATCTTGATGTCCATCTGAAGCGCAGTGATTCCGTTGCGTGTGCCGGCGACCTTGAAGTCCATGTCGCCGTAGTGATCCTCGGCGCCGGCAATATCGGTCAGGATCGCGTACTTGTTACCTTCCATCACCAGCCCCATCGCGACTCCGGCAACAGGCGCTTTCAAAGGCACGCCCGCATCCATCATCGAGAGCGTTCCGCCACACACGGTCGCCATCGAAGACGAACCGTTTGATTCTGTTATTTCTGAAACTATTCGAACTGTGTAGGGGAACTCTGAATCTTCAGGAAGGACTGTCTCGAGCGCTCGTCGTGCTAAGGCACCGTGTCCTATCTCGCGCCGGCTCGATGATCCGAAGCGGCCAACTTCGCCGACCGAGTATTGCGGGAAGTTGTAGTGCAACATGAATCGTCGCTTAACTTCACCCTTCTCCAGGTCGTCGATGAACTGCTCGTCTTCCTTGGTGCCGAGTGTTGTCGAGACCATTGCCTGCGTTTCGCCGCGTGTGAAAAGTGCGGAACCATGAACACGCGGCAGCCAACCGACCTCTGAAGTGATCGGACGAATCTCAGAAAATCTTCGTCCGTCGGGTCTGCGTCGTTTGTTCAAAATATCGTCGCGGAAGATCGTCTCCTTGAAATGATCGAAGATCAGCTTGGCCATGGCACGCTTTTCCGGTTGATCTTCCGGGTACGATTCCACGATTTCCTTCTTCAACTCGTCAACCGCACCATAACTCGTGCGTTTATCCTGAGCAGTGGTGTCGAGCGCTGCGCGCAAACGCTCGGAGTAGTTCTCAGAAATCTCGCGCTGCATCTCTTCGTCGAGCACGACAGGCGTGACTTCTCGTTTCTGAATCTCGAGCGCTTTGTAGAGTTCCCTCTGCCAGCGACACAGCCGGTTGATCTCCTTGTGGGCCAACATGAGCGCTTCGACCATGATCTCTTCCGAAACTTCACTCGCTCCGGCTTCAACCATGACGATCGCTTCTTCCGTTCCCGCTACGATCAAGTTCAGACGCGACTCGCGCACTTCATCGTAAGTTGGGTTAACGATGTAACGGCCTTCGATCAACCCGATCCGCACGCCTGCAATCGGATTCAAAAAGGGAATATCGGATAGATAGAGCGCGCACGACGCGCCGGTTATGGCAATAACATCAGGATTGTTGTCGGGGTCGGCTGAGATGACACTCGCAATAACTTGAGTCTCGTTCCTATAACCTTCAGCAAAGAGCGGGCGACATGGTCGATCGATCAGACGGCTGGTTAGTATCTCTTTTTCATTTGGGCGTCCTTCACGCCTGAAGTAGTTGCCGGGAATGCGTCCGGCTGCGTAATTTGATTCTCGGTACTCGACCGTGAGCGGAAAGAAATCAACACCTTCGCGCGCAGTCGGAGCGCTAACGGCTGCAACGAGCAACATCGTGTCGCCATAACGGACCACGACAGACCCGTCTGCTTGTTTGGCGACTTTACCGCTTTCGACGGTCAGCTCTCGCTCGCCGAGCTTGATTGATTCTTTGAGGTATTTCTTTTCTGCCATTTCTTCTCCTTAGAAACTTTAACGGAAAAGGCGGCACGAGCCACTAAACCGTGAAGCTCATGCCGCCTTTTTGCTCGAAGCTAGGGCCGTACACGTCTGCTTGTTTCCAGTCAATCGCCGTCACGTTCGGCACTGCCACAAGCTCTTCGATAGACGTGGGCTTGGTAAAAAGAGACTCGAAGATCTCTCTCGCTCTAGCTGTTTGCGAAGCCGCTACCGGCGCAGACCCAGGCGATTCACTACCTCATGATAGCGTTCAATGTCTGTACGCTTCAGGTAATCGAGCAGACTTCGTCGCTGCGAGACCATTTTCAGCAGGCCGCGCCGCGAATGATTGTCTTTTTTGTGGGTCTTGAAATGCTCAGTGAGGTCGTTGATTCTTTTACTAAGAAGTGCGACCTGAACTTGCGGTGAACCGGTATCTGACTCATGCGTACGGAACTCAGAAACTATCTGTTCCTTG
>JBIOUJ010000108.1:0-7018 GCA_044867025.1 Pyrinomonadaceae bacterium
GTCATCGGCAACAACCATTGACCATCAAACCTGAATTGTTGATATGAAAACACGCTCGCTTTCGAGTAGATTTTTATTTGAGGCAACGAATCAGCTTTGGAGTAGATTTTTACATGAGGCAACAGGGTGAGCATGTAGTACGAAAAGGATATTGCAGTCTTGACCTTGAGCCGCATAAGGTGTTTCTTGCAGGAGGAGGTACAGCCAACATGAGCGAGGTCGTTGTAACGTCACAAACAAATCTGCGCAACGAGGTGAGCTACGGCGCGGAACATACGTTCACTACTGATGAACCAATCTCCGCGGGCGGCGAGGACGCCGGTCCTGATCCGTACACGTTGTTACTCGCTGCTCTCGGCAGTTGCATCTCGATGACGGTCCATCTTTACGCGCGACGAAAGCAGTGGCCGGTCGAAGGCGTGACTGTTCGACTACGACAAAAGCGAATGCATTCGAAAGACTGTCAGGAGTGTATGCAGGACAAAGAGGGTTACATTCACCGCATCGAACGTTCGGTCACTATCACAGGCCAACTCTCCGAGGAACAGCGCGCGCGCCTCCAGGAGATCGCACACAAGTGTCCCGTTCACAAAACACTTACATCCGAGATCGTGATCACCGACCTCAATGATGCTGAATAAACGTTTTCACGCCTGACTTTTGAAAGTAGAGCTCCACCAGGCACAGACACGCGACACGGTGGACGCCATGCTTTCGCGGTTCGGTTCAAGACCGAAGTGCTCGACAAGCTCAATCTCGAGGTAGGACGCTATCTCATCTTGTGTGGCACCGGATTGCAGCATCATCAAAAGTGGGCCTACCAGGCACTCGTATTCGTCGCGTGGCCCGTCCGGGCCAACGCCGATTGGATCCCACTCACACAGGAGTGCGTTCAGTTCGGGAAAAGCGGCTTTCACGGCGGCCGCATTCAGCAATGGGATGACCTTTCCAGGCATGTGCCAAATTACAAAACGACGATCAGTTTCGCACTACTTCCACAGAGACTGAATCCAGCCAGGCTTTACCGTCTCCCACGAGTGCAAGGCCGTAAGAAATCGTCTCGGCATCCTGAAGCACGTCGGCGACTATCTCGTAAATGCGCCATTCAGCAGATGTCACCGGATACTTGTCCAGGCTGTCAAATGCTGTTGCCTGCGGGCCGAACCCTTTTCTCGTAATACTCAGCCTGAGCCACGAAAGATTGCCTGTACCTGGAAGATCAGCTCGGGCGGCTGCGCGAAGCCTGATCGTTTTGCCACGATAGCTGGTCGCATCGAGCCGCTGCCCTAAGCTCCCGACAATCTCGCCGTAGTGTTTGTCCGGTAAACGGCTGATCATCGCGCTGCGATTGCCAGCGTGCGGACGCTCTTCGCTGGTTACTATCTGGAAATCGTACCGGCGAAGTTTGGTTCTTACCTGCCAATCGGTAGGCGGCTTGTTAATTTCACCACTCTCGAAATCAGTGTTTGAAGGCGCGGAAAGTTTCTGTTGCAGTCCCGGACCGTCATCTTTACTCACAGGTCTGGCCGCAGTGGTCTTTTCAACAAACAGCAGGCCGTCATAAATCTTCGGCGTGACCTGTTTTGTGAGGAAGTTGGTTGCAAATTGGTCACCATAGCCAGCGCCTATGCTCTTTGTGGCCCTCGGCTCGCCGAACCACTTTGCCACCGGCCCGTCCTTCGGCAACGCTCGCAGATCGATAGCGGCACTCTGCAAACCCGCCGCTGCGAGCATGGCATCCAGACTTCCTTCCGGGGCCGGTTCAACATTGAAAGGTCGTAAACCCCTTTCGGAAGGAAAAGGCATCTCTATCGCCTGAAAACCTCCCTGGTTGAATGCAAAGCCGAAGACAAACATGTCTGCACCAAACATCCGTCGCAAATGCGACCCCATCCACTCGATACCTTGATTATTTGTAGCAACGTGACCGTTATGCGCCCACAACACAGCCTTCGCATCAGGACCCTCGTGATCGAGTATCCACCGAACATTTTCCGCCATCGAACGGTCGCGGATTGATGACCCCGCGGCCGAGAAAAAGTCCTGACTCTGCATCTCGATGTTCTGAGCAAGAACCTGAGCGTGCTGCCGCGCGATGGTCCAATCATCAGCGCCGGTGCGCTTGATGTACTCTTGTTTGTGATTATCAAAACCTGACAACACCGTCCCGATCGTCTCCGCCGCGGCAGCTTTCTTCTCTTTAGTCAGTTGGATGAACGTAGGTTCGGTATACGGATTTGCGAGAATCCCCAGCGCCTTTTCCGCCACTTCAGCCTGCGGCGGGTCAACCCTGCGGAGGTAAGCCAGCGTCACCTTTGCAGCGCGAGGGGCGGATTGCATGTCGAACCCGTAGAACTTCACCTTTCTGGTGTGCTTCGGATCGGCGTTGTAATGCCGCATCCACTGAATCATCGCCAACACCTCTTCGGTGTCCCACGTCCAGAAGTAAATTCCCGCGAGGCCCTTCACTGGATCGCCCTTGCCAGTCAGGACATATTCGTTGATGTCGAACGATTCGGGCATCGTGGCCTCGATGGCGAAAATGTTGAACCCCATTTCGCTGACCAGAAACTCGAGCATCCGATGCTTGAGTTGGAAGAACTCGCGTGTGCCGTGCGTGGCTTCGCCGAGCGACACGATCCTCGCCTTATCCAAGATCTTCTTCAGAGGCTGCATGTCGGAAAAGCCGTGGCCCGCTTCGACCGTATTCAACCGGATCGCGTTAGCCGCCAGCCAGTTTCTGGCGCCCTCAGAAGCCGCGTGCTCCTCGGCGAGCCTGCCTCGATACTCCGTTGCCGTGAGGAGTTCTTCGATCTTCACGTCATAGCGTCCAGGTTTCGCGTCTTTATCTAACGCTCGAACCTCAATGCGGTAACTGCCGGAAACTTTGGCCGCGACGGTGATGGGTTCCGGTCCATCCGCGCCATTCGGGCTGTCCACTTCGGAGATTTTCTGCCCGTCAGGTCCCGTTACGATCACGACCACATCAATGCCGCGCTGATTGACGACTGCACGCAGGAACTGCTCTGCTTCGAGGGCGATCTGAAAAACGTGAACCTCACCAGCAGTCAGCTCACGTGCGATTGTGCTGCCTGGTTCGAGAGTGCGGACTTCGGTATCAGCTTTCGACTGCCCCTGAAACGCGCACGCGCAGATCGGATAGGTCAACAAGGTCAACAATAAGAGTGCTGTTACGCTGCTTCTCTGTGAAACCATAAAGCCCTCCTCCCGTGTTTCATCTTTTGAAGTACATGTACCAATTCACTTCCCATGTATTTCCATTATCAGCAGAGAAAGACTGCTGCCAGGTTGGAGCTTCGGGATTTGTCTTATCCCAGCGAAATTGTACTAACACGGGAATACCGTTCTCCTGATCGTGTCCACGAAACAGTCCGACTGTGCCGGAGAAGGAACCTTCAACTGGTGGAAATAGAGTTGCGCCATTTGTGTCCATCCAGTAAATGCGCCAAAGCCTCGAGCTCTTGTCAAACAAGCGAAGAGACGCACCCTCATAAAAATCGCCTGACTCGGTTCTAATGTGATCGATATTTCCAAGTCCGCCAAGGATGAGCTGGTTAGCAGCAGGAGTTTGAAATTCTTGCCAAGTCTGACAACCAACCAGACGCTCGGCTAGTTTTTTGTGATGGATGAGCCACCGCCCCTGAAGAAAGTCAAAATCTTTTGCTCCTTCCGGACGCGCGTTGAGGACTTCTTCTGGTACGTCAAATAAACTCATCAGCGAGTGCGACCGAAAAACAAGATATAGCCGTCGGCGTCCTTGAGTTCGAAGCCCCGCAAACCGTCGTGAGTGTCTTTCAGTGGCACGAAAAACTCGACATTGCGCGAAGCAAATTCGGCCGCCAGTGTGTCAGGATCGGGAACGTAAACGAATGCGTCCCAGCGGGCGATACCCTGTTTGATGTCTCGCGTGTAGTTCGGCACTGGAGGTACGCCAATGGCTTTCATTAAGATCTGCGCACCGCCTCTGCGAACGATCCCGAAGAAGATGTCATCAGGCTCAGGCCCCTGGAAGGTGATCTCAAATCCAAGCCGGTCTCGATAAAACGCAAGCGACGTCGGTACGTGATTGACGATAAAAAACGGTGAGATGGCGGAAATCTCTGCTTGTGTCATGCGGACTCCTTATGTCCTTCTCTCGTTGAACATCGTGGGGAAGGGAAAGCGTATGACGTCCTGCATACTATTTCTCAGTGTAGTCGTCCAAGTGCCTTGTTGTCCCTTCAGTTACACTCATCCGAGTTGCCGGCTCGACGGCAGTAGGCGCGTTCGCGATTTCTTGCGGCCTGCCGGATAATAACTCCCGGGTTGTCGCGCCAATTTTCGGCATCTCGCTTGTCACTCCGCTCATGCGCAACCTGCTCTTCGCTTCAAACACGCCGCTAATACCGTAAGCAATCTCGATCCCTCCCCATACAGCCATCCAACCGAAAAAGACCATCCAAATCAATATCCACGGGGCTTCGAAAGAGGTCGGTATGAACAGCGCCATGGCGGCGCCTATCAGAAACGAAACTGCCAGCAAGATGGATCCGCGTGTGATGCCGCTGACACCCTCGATGCGCTTCTCCATCCAATCCTGGTTTGCGTCAGCCTTAAGAGGTTTCGTGGACTTACCACTTAAAGCCAACGCGACCATTTCCAATTCTCTGCCGCAAGAACGGCAGAACTTCACATCGTCGGCGTTCGGCGTCGCGCATTGTGGGCAATACATGATCATCGCCTCCCTAAGGCTATTACGATGCCCGATGTTATGGGTTTCAACCGCGGCTTTATACGGGTGAGCGTGACTTAATCATTGGCTTCTTTAACCGTCGATCGAAACACGGCATACAACAGCAGACTGCCAGCCACCGCAAGATTTAAAGAGTCAGCTCCAGCCACCATCGGGATGCGCACAATCTGTTGGCAAAGTGATCGTTGCTCATCCGTCAGCCCTGAACGTTCGTTGCCCAACAACAGAATTGTTGGCCGGGTATATCGAACTTGATCATATTCAACCACTCCATCGGGTGATGCTCCAACGACGGATAGACGGTGTGTCTGTATCCAACGCCGGAATTGCTCGACGTTGGTGCGCACGAGTGTCTGCTTGAAGAGTGTACCCATCGTCGCTCGAACCACAACAGGCTCGTACGGATCTATGTGTTGGCCCAGTAGGATAAATCCAGCGGCGCCGATGGCGGCTGACGTTCGTAAGAGTGTTCCAAAATTGCCAAGCGACTGAACCTGGCCCAAAACTGTACAGCAGGGGAATTGATCGGGTCGAATCTGTTCGAGTGTTTGGATTCGCTGATGAAGAATCGCAGCGACACCTGACGCATGTTCAGCACGCGAAATACTCCGAAACGCTTCTGGCGAGACTCGGGCAAATGGAACACCCGCACGCTTCAACTGGCGAACGAATTTCCTCGCGAGTGGAGCAGTCAGGAGTTTTTCGCTGTAAAGCAACGTCTCGAACGAAAACCTCTGGTCCATCGCTGCGACGAAGTTACGCACGCCTTCGACGAAGAAGAGCCGGTGCTGATCGCGATAGCGCCGGTCGCTTTGAAGTTTCCGAATTCGAGTAAGGGTGGGTGCGACGTCTAATTGCCGAAAATCGGCTCGATATTCATCTTTCATCCTCCTTAAGTTGAGCCGATTGGCTAAGGTAAAGTTGGTGTGAATTCATATCTATCTTTTGCAGGGCGCACAAACGCAATCAGCAATATCACAGCCGACCAAAATCGCCATCAGTTGAGACGAATGCGCTTCGTTCTTTAGAGTTGATTTTACTTACCAACTTGTGTGTACTTCTGTACTTCCCAAACTAAAACCTTTGAGCCTGTGTCCCTCTTTGGGGCTACCTCGACCAGAGACATCGTTTTATCCGTCCAATCAACTACCAAGAATAAGTTACCATTGTTAGGGCCAGGCAAATCAATTTTTACAACAAGTCCTTTTTCATCCATGTCGTATTCCTTCTCCTGATCTTGTGATTGTTTCAGATCTATCAATCTTCGACAGGTTGTCTACCACAATGCAAAAACGGCTGCCAAGTTGACAGCCGTAAGTGTTGTTAGAAATGGTCGGGACGACTGGATTCGAACCAGCGACCTCACGCACCCCAAGCGTGCGCGCTACCAGGCTGCGCCACGTCCCGTGTCCCTGACTTAGTATCGTGCTAAAGAGCAAATGTCAAATAGGCACACTTTTGTGCCTTTTTGTGGCCCTACTTCGCGCGGCCTTTGTTTTCCTGTTCGAGTAGCGCCAGTAATTCGCGTAGCTCAGAAGCCAGTTGCTTCAGACCCTGTTTCTCTTCGGCGGTGCGTGGTGCGACGGTTCGTGTGTATGACGCCGGCGGCGCGAAGGATTCGCCTTCGGAGAACTCTGCCGCTGCGGCTTCTTCGCCGTTCACGACTTTCAACTTCCCACCGCCGCGAAGTTCGTTTGTGAGTCGTTTCTTAGCGCCTGCGATCGTGTACTGATCTTCGTAAAGCAGTTCTTTGATCCGCAGCGCCATTTCGACGTCGCGCTTGCGATAGACACGTTGTCCGGCGCGATTCTTTTGCGGAGCTAACATCGGAAACTCGGATTCCCAATAACGCAGAACGTGCGCTTGTACGCCGGCAAGCTCACAGACTTCCCCGATCTTGAAGAAGAGTTTTTCAGGTATGGCTACAGCGGGACGACTCATCAACTCAAGCCTCAAACTGGAATGCGGAAGACAAAACTCTCTTATCGGGCGTTGCGAAAGTTTGGAAAGTCTTTTAGCGAGTTCGCGACCATTGTGCGACGTCGAACATGTTACTCGCGCGGTGTTTGGCGTGTCAACACTTACACTTAGCACGTGTTACTTAAAACTTTTTCTTAAAAGTAAACCTTGAGGTGAGCAGGGTAGTGCCCCAAAGTCTTCTCTGCGTATCTCTGCGTTTCCTCTGCGCCTCTGCGGTTATGGCCGTCTCACGCGGTCATCACGTAAGCGGATCCTCATCGCTCGGGTTGCGGGCGAGCAAAGACG
>JBIOUJ010000109.1:0-51219 GCA_044867025.1 Pyrinomonadaceae bacterium
CGGGCTTGTAGATCGCCACCTTGCTGGTGGTGCAGCACTGTGGAGCACCGATGGTCGTGTCGCTTACTCCCAAACTTATCCATTGGCCCGCAGTCCCGCTGAATGACAGTCGCGCATTCTGGCCCACCCGATTTGTCAACGTCACTGCCGGTCCATTTATGCTGATCGGTGGCGCGAGATCTTCTGAGAGCCAGAGAGTGACACTGCCGACAAGATTACTAAACGGCTCGACCACGATCGAGTAGGTGCCTGTAACAGGTAACTGAACCGACGGAGTGCCACCTCCGACCTGATAGAAATCGAATGGTGCAAGCAGCGCTGTTCCGTCAGGCTTCAGGATCGACACCTTGCTGGTCGTGCAGCAATTGACGGCGCTAATGGTTGAATTGCTCGTGCCGATACTTACCCACTGCCCCGCTGCGCCGTCGAAAACAATAATCGCTATCTTGCCCGCCGCTGGGATAGAGACAACCTTGTTCTCACCGATAGCCATGCGTCCAGTCATTCCGACATCTGCGGGAGTACGTGGGGCCGGTGGAATAAAGAAATCGGCGCTGCTCACGGCAAGTCCCACAGGTGTCTCGACAGTTATCGGACCTGATGAGGCTAGCGAAGGAATGCTGGTGACGATCTCTGTGGCTGTAGCGGAAGTTAACGCAGCGAATGTCTTGTTGAATTTGATTCTGGTGGAGTAAGAGCTGGGCTCAAAATTCGTCCCCGTGATGGTTACGCTGGTCCCAGCCACGCCAATTGTTGGAGTGAATCCGGTGATAGTGGGCGCTCCGGAAATACCCACGACAAACGCCGTGCTGCTTGTGGCTGTTCCGGCCGGCGACGTGACGCTGAGCGGACCTGTGGTGGCTCCGGCCGGCACTGAGGTAACTATTCGCGTCGCAGTTGCCGAAGTGACAGTTGCTGCCACGCCGTTGAACGTCACCGTGTTCTGACTGGGTGTCGTGCTAAAGGCCGTGCCGTAGATCGTGACAGTGGTTCCAATCGATCCGTTATTTGGCGTGAATTCGATAACCGACACTTGCGAGGTAGTCCCGCGTGATATCGAGAGAAGGTTGCCGACAGCATCATAGGAATATGTGGCTATTTCAGTAGCTGTTATGACCGCAATAAGCCTGCCCAGCTCGTCATAGAAGTATTCAATGTCGCCGCTGGTCGGTAGAACATCGAGACTCTGGTTAACGGTGGTCGTGTTGTTTGCTGTGACGACAACCCCATTCTGGATGCGGGTCTGATAACCGCTCGCCATAATGCGAACATCGTAGGTTCCCGGTGCAAGCCCAGCGAGCGAATAACTGCCATTAGCCGCACTTGTAGTTGAGCCTTTGACAACACTTGCCTGCAAGGCGTCAATTGAAGCTCCGCTTACAGCAGCACCGTTACTGGTTTTCGTGATTGTTCCGGCGATAGTGCCGGTGGACGCGACGGTAAAGGTGACTCCATTACTTGCTTGTCCTCCAACAGTGACGACGACAGCGCCTGTGGTGGCGCCCGCAGGCACCGTCGTGACGATACTTGTGGCGCTCCAACTGGTAGGTGTCGCCACTGTTCCATTGAACGCGATCGTGCTTGTTCCCTGAGTGGCGCCGAAGTTCGTTCCAGCAACGTCAACGGAAGTGCCAATCGTTCCTGAGTTTGGTGTGAGGCTGCTGATTGATGGCGCCGGCGGCGGGCTGGGCAGCGGGACGGTTACGCTTGAATCATAATTACCATTGAGCGCTCCTTCAATATCCAACTCGGCCACGCTGTTTGCGGTTGGACTGGCGGTGAGATTGACACCTACCCATAAGTAAAGTCGATCCCCTGACGTTATCGACACGTTGGCGGGCACAGTTCCACTCAGGGTGTACTTTGTCAATGTTGTCGTCAACGCAGTCGTGCCGGTAACGACGGAGATTGCAGTTCCCGTAGCAGAATTCAGATTGAGCTTCGCACGCGGGAACAGTGTCCCGCCGCTGCCCGTTCTTTTCAGCCAGAGGGTAAATGTAACAGTCGAGCCTGCTGTGATGGTCCCGGTCGCACCCGGCACGCCGCTCTGGGTGTCAAAGGCCTGAATCAGATATTCACCGGCCGCCTTATTCTTTAGATTCGCAGATTGAAGGGCGGAACTCGCAGCGTCAGGGCCGTTGGTCTTTAGCTGGAAGAGAGTGGCAGTGCTCGACGCTTCGCGATGAAGATGATAGGTGGCAGTCTGCGCGCGCGTGTCCGCGGCAATGAGAATAAAGAACAAATAGAGACCGATGCCGAAGCAAACGCTCGAATGCGTGTTGAAGCGGGAGGCAGCCACCATTATCAGGTGCCTTGTGTAATGAATGGTCCATCGCGTGCGGTTTAGGCGGGAGCGCATAATGCTTCTCCTGTTATTCAATCAAGTGGTGAATCCGTGACAAGGGCCGGTGCGGTTCCGGCGAGGCCAGGAATGCTTTGTCCTCTTACCTTGGTGAAGATGAAAAGTAGGCAGGCGTATTACCACGTGAGGAATTTTTTTGAGGGCTTGCGATTAAGGCGCAACTGTGAAAGGACGTGAGAAGCGGAGGAAGAAACGTTGTCTAATTGAATTTAACCATAATGCGAAGCTGCGAGATCCGCACGTAAACATTTACGGGCGGTACTCTACTGTCAACAACAATTTGGACGGGATTAATATTTAGATCCGCAATGCCACTTAAGACTGTGATTCCCAGGCGAATTTGAAATCAAAGCCTTTGAGATCGTACCTGCTCACTGCATCTTTAAATTCATCAGTTACGAATACGTCCATAAGCGGCACCTGCGGAAGCTTGAAAATCGGGCTAGTCACCTTCTCCGGGAAAAACTCGTACCCCGTAATGTTCATTATCCCGCCGTCCGTAAAACGGATCACGGACGACTTTTCTTCATCCAGTGCGTCCAGGACCGTCGTTACGTTGAAAGCGAAATAGGAACCTTCGTCACACATCAACGGCAACAGTTCGCCGTTTCCACTCAGTAGCGGTTTGAGCAAAGCTACAGCCCGTTCGGTGAAGACCGGCACATGCAAAGCCATCAAAGGGAAATCCCCCAGTGGTGAATCCTCATACCCCTCCGGCCTGTCGACTTCCACTTTCCACGGAACCCATGAAGCTCCAATCGGAGTTCCATTGAACCGATGAAATACTTCGAGAGAATTGGATCTATCAGATGGCAGCAACCCTTGATATCGGTTCGCATCAGGTTTGAGTATGAATACCTTCATGACCTCATTCTAGCCTAATGCGGAAATGTATTGTTCAAAAGTTCCTGCCTTACCTGGTTCAGGATCCGAATTACCTGTTCTCGCGAAGTGGCTTGCGATAGGCGCCTAAAAAGCTCCGCATAATACACTTTTGTATGCAGCCCTGGATGATAAGCTCCGGGTGCTGTACTTGAGGGTGTTCGTGGCAGATAGACGCCATTTGCCGGATCATTGATATCGACGTTGAACTTGTCCAGAACCTGTCTTGATTCTTGCGCTCCTGGAAATCTCGCATCTGTACCGGGAGCTATATGGTGAGCAGCAGTGCCTGGTGGTCTCGTTATGCCGGCAGCTTCCATGTTTCTCCCAAGCGTTGTGCCTGACGGTGGCATACCGTAGGCAATTCCCGCCGCAGCAGCCGCAGCGGCCGCCGCTGCTGCCGCCGCCGCCGCAGCGCCACCGGCGGCGCCTCCTGCGCCTGCCCCGCCCCCAGTGGCGGCGACAACAGCTATCGCGGCGCCGATTATTGCGACTACGGTCTCCACTCCGCTACCGCGGCCATTTCCGAGGTCATCCGTATGCTTCTTTGGTCTTTTCCGCTTCTTGTCCAGTCCGAGCGGGTCGATGTAGTTGATGGGATCGTTGCTGACGTATGAATAAAAATTTACGCCCGCGCTCCAACCTGAAGGATCGGGACTGATGAACCGCTGCAAAGTCGGGGAATAGTAGCGGTTTCTATAGTAGTAAAGTCCCGTAGCGCCGTCGTTTTCACGGCCCGTGTACTGATAGGAGTTCGTACTCGCGTCGCCGGTTGCGATCGTTTGTCCAAACGGGTCATACGTGTATTCAGTCCGCACCGTGCCCGAAGCGTCAGTGAGACCAAGAGTGCTTCCCAGAAAATCAGTGATGAAGTAAGAGGTACCGCTTGAATCACTCCGGCTGAAGATCTGGTCCACACCGCCCGTGAGCATATTTGCCACAGGACTCCCACCTGACAGTTCCTGCACCGTCTGTAATCCGTCATAAAGGAAGTCGGTGGTAACTCCGTTTATTGTCTTCCTGCTACGACGGCCGAAACCATCGTATTGAAAGCTTGCGCTCAGACCTGGACCAGTGATCGTGCGGAGCTGATTGCGCGCATCCCACGTGTAAGTACGAGTGCCATCATTCGTGAGATTACCGTTGGCATCATAGGTTAGCGTTGTCGCTCCCCATTGACTGAGTTGGTTTGACGCATCGTACGTAGCCGAACTCAGAGGTTGAGGTAATCCGGAACGCGCGAAGCTGCCGCTGACGCGTTGACGACGGCCAACGGTGTCATAATCGTAGTTCAGATTACCAAGGGTGTTTGTTCCTTTCTTATAGGTAATTCCGGTCAAGAATGAGTCTGAGTTGTAGCCGTACTCAGACACGACGCCATTTGGCAGCGTTAAAGAAGAGAACCGGCCGTTGGCATCGTAAGCAAACGTGACGGCAGCCGCGCCCTGCGTGATCGACTGCACGCGATTGACCGTATCGTAGGCATATGACGCCGCACTCTGGCCCGCTACTGTTCTACTCGCCAGCCTGCCGACATTGTCATAGGTGTAAGAGATTGATCCCTGAGGACTGGTCTCGGAGGTAAGTTGGTTACGAGGGTTGTAAGTTCGCGTTATGTTACCGGAGATCGAATCGTTCACTTGAACGAGGCGATCCACAGAATCATAAGTGTAGGAAATTGTACTCTCGTATACTCCTGGACTCGTCTCGCCGAATCCCATGAATGTCAAGCCATTGAGGGAGTCATAGGTCGATTTGAAAACTTTGCCCCTGCGATCAATGAACTTAACTATGTTGCCTAACTTATCGTATTCGTAACTTTCCACCCGCGAGGTTGGATCGGTAGTGACAGTTACGCGATTCGTATTGTCGTATGTATAGCTGGTTACCTTACCACCAGCGTTAACGCTCAGGGTGTTACCGGCAAGGTCATACGCAAATGAGGTCTGTCCTGACAACGAATCAGTGACCTTTAACAGTTGGTCGAGCGCGTCATATTCATAACGAACGGATCTGCCTTCCGCGTCGGTGAAGCGCAACAACCTGCCGGCGGCATCCACAAATATGCTTACGACGCGTCCGTGAGAGTCAACAACGCTGCTGACATCTCCACCCTCGTAAAAGAACTGCATTGAATTGCCCAGAGGGTCAAGAATCGCGGTGGGTAGTCCCATCGAGTTGTACGTGAAAGTTGTCTGCTGATTCAGCAGATCTGTCATCGTGAGCAGACTTCCCTTTACGTCGTAGGTGAAGTTGACGGTGTGGCCCAGTGGACCAGTGACACTTGTCATCTGTTTGAACGTTGGTTCATACGTAAAGTTCATGGCGGTCGCATCGGCTGTGCCCGCAAGGCTCGTGATGGTTGTGATGTAGCCGTCTGCGTCGCGCGTGTAAGCAATCTGGCGACCGGTATGATCCGTTTCGCTTAAAATGAGGTTGGTTGCAGGTTGTAAGGTGTAGGTTACTGTTTGTTCGTTGGACGTTCCTACAGCATCCTTCTCAGTCAATACATAGCCGCCGGCGTTGAATGTCACGCGACGCACTACACCGCGTGGATTGGTAACGTCCGTTTGCGTCACCTTTCCATTGGGTCCCAGCGTGTATGCAAACTGGTAGGTAGGATTGTCGGTGGATGAACCGGCTGTCTCATCCGGCAAAGTTTGCTTGATAACCCTGTTATTTGAGTCGTACTCATTTGTCACATAAACAATTCCACGTTCGTCCTTGGCCGTAATCATCCGGTGAAGCGAATCATAGGTATATTCAGAAACACCTCCGTTTGGATCTGTTACCTTCCACAGTCGTCCACCTGCATCGTATGTATAAGTGACGATGCGGTTGATGTTGTCTTTGGCTTGCGTGATGCGGTTGGCCGTATCGTAGGTCAACTCAACCCACCGACCATTCGGCGATGTAATTCGGGTGAGGTTTCTATTGCTATCGCGCGTCAGGCTAATCGTATTGCCGTATCGATCGCGCATAGCGATTACAGCCGCTTGCCGTGGGGTCGACGCTCCAAAAGACTCAGGGAAGATAAATACAGTTCCGTTCCTGAACTTAAGATCCCAGCCATTGCCATTCCAATTTATACGCGCCCCAAAGAATACTGACGGGCTCGATGTATGCTCATAGATGGCATCGGTCCAACTCGTGCCGGGGGAGATTCGATTAAAGCGAACGCGACCACCATCAGGCAAAATCAGCTCCTGGTAGGTGTAGGGGAATGTGTCCCCTATCAAATAGATCTCATACGGATGGGTTGAGCCGATACCAAACGGACGCGAAGCGCTGTCTGCTTGCCGGTAAGTGCGGTTCAGTGAAATTGGCAGAACGTCAGGAAGATAAACGTCGGTCTCATGAAGAATGAATAAACCGGTGGCTAAATCAACCGGGTCACCACCGCGTCCGCCCCCCCTCCTCGGATGCTCCGGAGTAGTGCCTCCACCTGTTGGACCTCCATGATCAGGGACACCGAGTGTCCCAGAAAAATTCATTCCACCGTGAAATGGGGGTGGGCCGTCGTCAGGCGCGCCTGGGCCAGTGCTGACCATAAAACCGGTAAACTCATAGATAACCACCCCCGGATCGGGCACCACCTGCTTGCCATCTGCGGAGACAGAACCCTGGCCGTAGACATACCAACCTTTTCCTTCCGGATCGTAGTTCCAAAAATTGAGTCTCGTTCCTGGGTTCGCACCGGTATAGTTGGGGTAAACAACGCGTGCGCGCGGTGGAATAACCTGTGCGGCTCCCGGCTGAACCGTAAAGAAAACAGGAACACGCAAGCCTCCGGGCAATGGAAACGGAGGTCGATCGATCGGAATCGGAGTTATGCTCAGTTGGCTTACATTGTTTCCGTCTACATCTCGGATAACCGCTCCGCTCGGGATCCGGACCTCCAATCCAGGAATGTGTGGCGTTGTTATTGCGACTTCACTGGTAGTGGGGACTGCGATACCGGTGGCGTTTCTTGTATCGATGCGCGGCATCCAGATCGTGAACGGCAGGACATTCGTCGAGCCGACGTTGATCTCCACGCCAATCTTGAATAGTCCGTAAACTTTGCCGGGCTTACTCGCGGTGCTGCCCTCAACCCTGAGAACATGATGTCCGGAACTAAGGTTCGTGAGTAAGAACCTTCCCGTGTTATCGCTAAGGGTTGAGTTCCCGTCCACTCGCAGAGTCACATTCTCGAGCGGGTTACCATTGAGCATTAAGACTTGACCCGCCAAAGCCGTGACGCCCTCTTCTGCTGAAAGCGCAGGGAGCTGCTGCCATGGCGACTCAGGACGATTACTGCGCCAATCGCCATTCAGGTTGCCCGTATTCGGGATCCAATCTTCTTCAGCAGTCGTGAATGTCGGTTGCGGGCCTGCCTTGGTAGCAAAACTGATGCTGCCAGGTGTAATCGCTCGACCGTTTACGTCAACAGCGTCAGACATCGCGAGCGTATAGCGAGTATTTGGTGCTAATGAGGCTTCCGGAGTAATGAAGACCAGCCGTCCAGCTTCGGCCGGCACAACCTTCGCCGGCACTGAACCCGCCGGTCCAGTGAGCACAAACGATTCACGATTTACACTTGCAACGTTTAATTGGTTCGAGAATCGCAATCCGACCAATGCATCAACCGGCAAATCAGTTGCGCCGTCGGCGGGTATTGAACCGGCCAGGAAGGGAGACGAGTTCTGATCATTGTTAGCCGAGGAGATACTCGAGAAGTTGAAATTACCCGACGCGCTATCAAATAAGTCTGCGGTTGTAATCTGATTACCGGCGGTATCAACGCCGCCTTCGAGCAAAACGTTACCGTCCTGAAGCAATGTTGCTTTATGTTTTTGACGCGAAGTGGAAAGTCTCGTGGGCAGGGTTTTGAATTTGTTAGTTTTAAAATCCCAGAGTAGAACCTTGTCACCTTCGCTGGCAGAGCCGCCGGTGATCAAAATGCTGCCGTCGGTCAATAACGTTGCGGTGTGATACGCACGGGCAGCGACGGCCGGCGCAGTCAACGAGGAAAATGCCTGCGAGTGCGGATCGAAAATCTCAAGGCTTAGCAAAGGCTGTCCTTCACTGCCGATCCCACCCAGTACAAGCACACGACCATCGGGCAACATTGTCGCCGAATGCCATGCGCGGCTCTGATGAAGCTTGCTCTTAAGTGGAATCGGTTCAGCGCTAACGGCGTCGGTAATCCAGGCCGTATTCTCTGGACCGTTTGCGGATTCACCGCCGATTAAAAGCGAGCGGCCGTCTGGCAATAGCGTTACAGTTTGACCAGCCAAAACACTCTGGACTCGAACACCCGCGACCGGAGGTTTCGTTTTATTGGATCCCGGAGTTTTCCGCGAGACCAAAGGATAATAGACAGACTTCTTCTCCCTTCCAGTTCCACCCTCATGCGTGGTTCTGGCAAGCGATAGATGCGATCCAAAGCAGAGGATCAGGATTAGACTGAAAGCGATGGGTCGTGTAATTCGTCTGGACATGTTTATTTATCCTTCTCGACTGGTAATGAGCTTGTCACACTGATGCCCGAGGTAAGTAAGTTCTCCGGGAGCGACTGTTCCGAGAGTGAGCTCTTTGTTTAATGCGTTTGTCCTCTTACCTTGGTGAAGATGAAAAGCAGATAGGCGTATTACCACGATGAGAAGAATTTTTTTGAGGCCTCGCGACTAAAATCGATTCACTAAAAAAGGTCTTGCTATCTGAACTCGATTCACTAAAATAGCTGCCCTTTACCAACCTCCCCCTTTTGCGTTCGCTTCGAACATTTGTCTCCCCACATAACGGAAAGTACTTATGACGTATTACAACGACGCTCAGCGATTGATTCTCGTTTTAGTGTTTGGTCTTGTGTTCTGCTCAAACGCCGGCTTGGCCCAGACGCCAGATGACACGCGCGAACTGGCGGCCAAACTTCTTTCAGCTAAGACCGAGAACGATCAAAAGGCTTTGTTGGAAGCCAAACCGGAGTTGATCACAGTTGAGTTGGTCCAGGTGTTGCGGAAACACGCAGAAAACTTCACTCAACGTCGCGAACTGTCGCAAGCGCTGATCGCGCTGCAACTCACGCGGTCGATTGCTGAAAGGATTGGCGACGAACAGAACGTCGCATTTGCAGTCGTCAACCTGGGAGTTAATTACTATTCGCGCGGAGAATATCAGCAGGCTTTCGAGTTGTTCGAGCTGGCTTTGTCGAAGGAAGCAGTCAAGCGCGACCCGGCAATAACCGCCCGCACCCTCAATAACATCGGCATGCTTAAGCGTATCTTCGGAGACAATGCCGCCGCGCTCGACTACGTGCAGCGAGGTCACCGGCTGGCAGAGCAAGTGGGGGACAAGAAGCTCCTCAGCAGCACACTCACTAATCTTGGCATCATCCAGAGAGAGCAGGGCGACTATGCACGCGCGCTGGAATATCTCGAAAAAAGTTTGACGTTGAGTGAGGCCCTGGGCGACAAAGTTACAATCAGCCTGGCGCTTAACACGATCGGGGCAATTCATGGTTCGCAGGGAAATCAGTCGCAGGCATTGGAATATTTCCAACGCGCTCTGAAGCTTGGTCAAGCTACGGATAATAAACCCTTCATTGCTAACGCCCTGAACAATGTCGGCACTACGTACCACAAACAGCGAGACTATGCGCGGGCCTTCGAGTATTACCAACAGAGCCTGGCACTGAGCGAGCAGTTAAACGATAAGCGCCTGACTGCACTCACGCTAAACAACATCGGCCGTTTTTATCGCGATCAGGGCAATCACGAAAAGGCTCTGGATTACTACCAGCAAAGTTTAGCGATACGTGAAAAGCTGGACGACCCGACAGGCATGGCGTACGTTTTGAACCACATCGGCTTCCTTTATTACCTGCAAGGCGACTACAGCCGGGCGCTGCAATTCTCAAACCGATCCATCGACATCGCAACGCGCCTGGCGAACCCGGATCAGCTTTGGAGAGGCTATGAACTTGCCGGGCGAGCACATACTTCGTTAAAGCAATTCGATGAGGCCCAGAAAGATCTCACTAACGCCATCAACATAATCGAAAAGATGCGTTACCTCGTTGGTGGCGGAGAGCTAGAGCGCCAGAGATTTTTCGAAGATAAAGTGTCGCCTTACACCGCGATGGTCGAGTTAGCATTTAATCGCAACCGGCCGGTTGATGCTTTAACTTACGCCGAGCTCGCCAAAGCGAGGACCTTGCTTGATGTGCTCCGTAACGGACGCATTCCGATCAACAAAGCGATGTCTCTCGAGGAACAGGAGAGAGAACGCATTTTAAATGCAGAACTCACGGCGCTTAACATGCAGATCTACGACCAGAGACAGCGTCCTAAACCAAACCTCGATCTCATAGCTGCGTTGGAGCCGCGTCGTGAGCAGGCGCGCATGGCTTACGAAGATTTCTTAACAGGTCTGTATGTCAAATATCCTGAGTTAAGGGTCCAACGAGGCGAGGCAACGCCGATTACAGCCGCAGAGGCTGCGGCACTGATACCGGATTTTTCAACGGCAATCGTCGAGTTTGTGGTCGCTGAAAACAAGTCTTATCTGATTGTGATGACCCGCGATCAGAAAAATACGGCAAGCCCGCTGAAGATTACACTGTATTCACTCGAGATCACTTCCAATCAACTGTCTGAGAGGGTGAACGAATTTCGACGCATGCTGGCTGAACGTGATTTGAGCTATCAGGACACGGCGCGCCAACTCTACGATCTGTTGCTCAAACCTGCCGAGGAACAATTGCGCGGCAGGAAAACACTCTGCATTGTGCCTGACCGAGGGTTATGGGAATTGCCATTTCAGGCGTTGCAGCCCAGGACGGGCGTCCACTTAATCGAAGACTACACGCTCTTTTACGCGCCATCGTTGAGCGTCTTGCGAGAAGTACCGAAGCAGCGGGGTTCTGCAACGCGGAATAGTTCACATAAAACACTGCTGGCCTTTGGTAATCCGCAGTTGAATGGCGGGCCCGCTGAAAGGCTTAGAGGAGACGACGCCGAAACGCGATTCGGTCCTCTCCCTGAAGCTGAAACAGAGGTCAAGACTCTTGCACGACTGTATGGCACTGCTAACAGTAAGGTATTCATTGGCTCTGAGGCTCGCGAAGGAGTTGTAAAAACTGAAGCTCCAAAATACGAAGTGCTTCACTTCGCGACGCACGGTCTGCTCGATAATCGCAACCCAATGTTCTCTTACCTGACGCTGGCCCAAACAGCAGGAGATCCGAATGAGGACGGGTTATTGGAAGCTCGTGAAATCATCAACATGGATCTGCATGCGAAGTTGGCTGTGCTTTCGGCGTGTCAGACGGCCCGGGGCTGGGTCGGCGCGGGCGAAGGTGTGATCGGGATGTCGTGGGCCCTATTCGTGTCCGGTGTTCCGACTACAGTGGCAAGCCAATGGAAAGTTGATTCGGCGAGCACGACGAGTTTGATGATCGACTTCCACCGCCGGCTGAGAATGCGACGTGCAAACACAAAAGCGGAGGCGCTGCGACAGGCGACATTGGTGCTGCTGAGGAGTGAGCGTTACCGGCATCCATTCTATTGGGCCGGATTCGTGATGATAGGAGATGGTTGGTAACTAATTACCTGTTTTATGTCTTAGGTGCCTTTTTGTAGCCGATATACTCGCTAACAATTCTGCGACGGCAGTCGAATTGGGATTTGCCTGTGCCAGCGCCTGAAATTCACGCTCGGATTCCTCGATCAACCCGTGTCTCCAATAGAAAACTCCCATTGCGAGGTGCGAGCTTCCCGCAGATTCTTTCAGTTTAGTCAATTCGGCTATGGCACGCTGGTCCAAAACTCTGAAGCGTGCCTCGGGCAACGGCGGCTTCGGTGAAACAACTGCCTTACCGTCCTTCAATGCGGCGCTGATTTGCCATGAATAAGTACCGCCTCGCTCAAGCGAATTCGGTGTGGTCCACTCCGTACCGGTTACCGGACCACTACTCACAACCTGACGAAGCTTAGCGTCGTAGATAGTCACAACATAGTGGAGTGCCGTCTCTAACCCGCGCCAGCGAAACGTCGGCCGGTCAGTTTCAACTACAACATCCGTCGGTTGCAACGGCGCAAAAGTACTTTGCTCCGCGAGTTCACTTCGCAAGTTTCCTGCACCAGTGAGCCATCCTGTTAAGGCCGGCGAATCAGGAAGCCGGCGAGTAGCCAATACTTTCTCGACATTCTTTTTTAAATCCGGCGGCAGCTCATCGAGTCCTGCCAACTGGCCGCGCTGATTTACTGAAATCTGCTTGCCGGCGTCATTGAGCGTGATGAGAGGTTCCTCGCGCGGCGGCGTTAATCCTGCTCGCTCCTCGTGCGGAGTGTGCGCCGTCGATGAAGGCGCGGGCTGCTCTTTTTCAACGGCTTGTCTTTGCTTATCAGTTCCTGGCGAGCCGGTTTCCGCCTGTTCAGCACGTTCAGATGTTGGGTATCTGGTCCACAACAAGACTGCCAATGCCAGAACGAAGACTGCTGCAACTATGGCTGTTGCCAATGCAGGACTCAGCCACTGGGGCAACCATTGTTTCCACCGCGATGATGTGACGTGAGCGCCGCTCGTGATCGCTGCAACAGGCTGCTCCTTAAACGCAAACAGATCTCTTAGTTCGGCAGCACACATGGAACATAGGGCGATGTGACTATCGACAATCTCGCGATCAATATCGTTCGCCTGCCCATCAACGTATGGCTCCAGGTGCTGCTCGTAATCGAGATGAAATGGTTCCGACATCATCGTACTTGGGGCGACTGGAACGAAATCCTATGTTTCATCCGCCGTTCCAGGCGTTCTCGCGCACATTTTCGTAAGTTAATTACTTGCTGCCGCGTGGCGCCGAGCAACCCGCCAATCGTCGCATCATCCAGCGGTAAGTTGTTCCATAGTCTGAGAAACTCCACGAGCGGGAACTCTATTGCCTCTGCAATCTGTTCAATCGTCGCGGTACGGGTGGATGGCAGAAGGCTGAGCAAATCCTGTCCCCGCGCATCCTTGAAGTTAAGCAATAACGCACGGCGTTGGCGAGATGGTAGCTCGCAAACTTCCTGCCAGAGTAATGCCAGCATGTGTTGGTGTTCGAGCACAATCTCGAAATCGAGAGTTGGAGCGGCGAGTTGCGTCATTGTATCAAGTGGCTCATCAGGCTGGTCTTTCTCATAACAGATGTCTGCCACGATGTTCACCAGGTCATCGAGTTGAAGGGGACTCCCGCACGACTGAAAGAGCGCATTCAACAGGTTTGAGAGTTGCGCGCGCTCGATCCCAACGCTTGCGAGGTCGGCAGTTTGAATCCATTCGACAGGGTCTTGCCGGATCTTTTCCAAAACTCTTTGAGGCCAAGCCGCATCTTTGTTACGCCATTGCGCGAACCCGCAAATCAAACCGGATGCCTCGTTCGTCCAGAGCGCGAAGGTTGAGTCGTGCGACAACAAATAGCGCAACCTGTTTTTAAGCCGAGCTCGCCGAGGATATTTCTGACGCAGATACAGATTGCAGGCGTTATAAGCCGTAGCAGCTATGTAACCACGAAAATCTGTGATCGCTCCCCGGGCGCGGTCGCTTTTGAGGTTACGCAGGCGCGAAAGCAGGTTGGTGATGATGTCGTTGAACAGATCATTGGCGTCCTGAGTTGATGTAGCGCGGTTGTTGTTGAGGTGAAAATGCAGGCTGGAACCGAGAATTTCTCTAACGATCGGCACTGCGTGTTCATCGATGAGATTAACGAGCCAAAGGTCTGCCTGCTCTTCGTCAGTCGCTTCGATAAACTGAAGTAAGAGATAGTCCATCGAAGCGCCGCGCGTTTGGGAATTGCGTCGCGAAGCATCTTTTGAGGCGAGAGTGGCGCTCGTAAAAACCTCCCCAGCTTGGCGCGGGGAAACGACGTCTGGGGTTCGTTTCTCCGTAGGTGAGTATGAAGATATACAGCAGCGCGTTGCGAGGCAACTGTTCCGAGCTAATCCCGCTCAAAAGCCTCTGTTCAGTAGTTCGTAAACAATCAGCGGCTGCCACAAAAAGGCGCAACGTGAGTTTTGTGCTTTTTTGTGGCCGACCAGAAAGCGTCTCGCTCGGTTTTAAGAACTTCTTGCACCGCCGCCTCCTGCGGTTTGATGATGATGACCGAATCCATGCGACCGTTCCCGTCATCCTCAGTGGCGGAATTGGCTGGATCGTTTAGACCTACACCATCGACGAGGAACTTGTACGTGTACTTGCCGGGCGTTAAATCAACTCGGCAAACCCACCCGTCACTCTCTTTCGCGCAGTAGTTCTTTGTCTGAATCCAATTGTTGAACGATCCGTAGATCGCCACGGCCTCCGCGTCGGTGTGTCCTCGCAAAGTGAAAGTCGTGTTGCCGGTACTGGGCACTGGCGGCGGCATCTTTCTCACCAGCATGTCTGCCTGACCAGTGTTTAGAGTGAGACCGGTGATATTGCTTTTATCGTCCTTGATGAAGTCGAGGCGCAGATCGGGAATCTCGCTGTCGTAGAACGTCGACTCGGATGCGGGCACGAGCTGGCGCGGCCTGAGGGTTGAAGGCCTGACCCACAAAGCACCATCCTTGACGCTCACATACAGGACGAAATCGTGCGCGAACTTTGGATCAATTTCATATCTGCCGATGTACTGTTGCAACAGCGCGGGAGTCATCTTGACTTGCGCTGCCGCAATCGCTTTCCGAGTAAGTGATGACTGTGCGACCGCGTCTTTGTTGCTGGCAGAAATCTTCGGCGCGGGTTTGATACCGACGAGCGCTATGAGGTGACTCGCCAGCGTCCCGCGCCAATTCAACATGCCGTGGTTCCCATTATATTCTGTGTAGTGGACCGCGTATCCTTTACTCTGCAGCGTGTCTCTCAAATTACGGTTGGCCGCGAGCAGTGTGGGGTCTATCAGATTAGCAGGCGGCGGGTTCGGTAGCTTTGCCATCAGATCACGCCACCACCAGGTCCCTTCCAACAGTCCGGCTTCGAGGGAGAAGCGCAAAGGCAGACGCGGACTCGCAGCGAACTGGCGGTTCAGCCACTCCCATTCTTTTTCGCCATCGGGCTTCCACCAGAAAGCACCCGATTGGGAAAGCACGTTCCCGAAAACCTCCGAGTGCTTGAGTCCTACGCAAGCTGCCTGCAATCCGCCCAGGCTCACACCACCGATGATCGTCTGCTCGGGACGGTCGGTCGCGGGGTAGTTAGCGCGCGCCCAGGGCACAATCTCCTGCGCCAAAAAATCGGCATATGTTGAATTGCAGGACAACTCACGCCATCGATGGGGATTCTCTACCATCACCGCGACGAGCGGCGGTATCAAACCCGCTGCAATCAAGTTATCGAGAGTGGTTGCTACCCGCGCCGTGTTCACGAATTGACCACCGTCGGTAAGTATCAGCAAACCGTAAGGCTTCTTATCGACAGCATAGCCGTGCGGAGTGTAGATCCAAATTGGTCGTTCATTGCCGAGGAGCTTGCTCTGAAATTTGTCGCGCTGCACTCGTCCAGTAGGAACGTTTGGACGAACGATGCTCCAACTTTGCGGCTCGGCGGAGGGGAGTTCGACTGCCGAAAAGGAATTGCCTTCATACGGGTTGAACTCATTATAGTGCTCGGTGAACTCGAATGGATTTAACGGGTCGTTTCGGAGGGCGCTCTCGAACCGAGTGATGCCTCGCCACTCTTTCGGGTCGGGCAGGTTCGCCGCGAATTGATAGATGAAGCGAGCACCCTTCTGAAGCCGGAATGTTTTGTACCACAAGTCAGTGTCGAGCAGCCGCGTCATCGGCTGGCTGACGTCCCCGAGGCGAAAGACGAAAACGTTTTTCGTCTCTTCGCTGGCTCGCCACAGCATAGTGACCAGCATCTCGTGGTCGCTGTCCGCTGCCGGCTCAATTATCGGCGTACCTTGTTCGTTAATTTCCTTCCAGAACTTATCCAGCGCCGTCCGATCGCCTGAGGTAAGCCGATCCCGTAGGGCCAGCAAACGCGGGCTCGATGGCTGGTCATTGAATGTTCCCGATTTCTCCTGAGCGAGTACGTTCGTTGCGAGACTCGCGGTCATAAGAAGCAGCGTAAACACACGTGTAACGATCCGAGATGCAAAACTAACTCGCATTGTCGGCCCCTTTCAGTAGTTAGTTAGGGAGTTGAATTAAGACTTGAACACGCGCTCAACCGGTGTGCGTCCCTGTTCATCATAAGCCGTGATTTTTGCGACCAGTGCGCCGTTCACACTTTCGCTGTCGGAACGCTGTTTTGAGCGGGCGCGCCGAACAACGATGAATAGATAAGTCAAAACAGCGATCGCGATTAACTGGCGCATGACACCTGTTAGATTGTGATGTGGGACGTTCACCGCCCACAGCGCGGCCAGACCCGCCAGAACCGCGATGGCAATGTGCAAACCCATTCTCAAAGGCGTGGAATCGAAGGGAAGGCTCCGTCGGATTTCACAGCAGTTATTTCTGACCCGCTCGAAGTCACCGAAACTTTGCAGCGCCGCACGTCGCGCGTCGTCTGGCCCCATTCCCTTCTCAATGTTGGCTCGTGTTCGCATTTCAATATGGGAGCGCAATTCAGTTTCAACCTCGCGCACCATCTCGTCGGGACGCCGCCAGGCACAAATGAACCTTCTCGTGGCTTTCACCCAGAACATAATCAGAATCCCCTGTTAGACCGCGCGCAGCGCCTTGATCGTTGCGCTCGCAAGCCGCTCCCAATTCTCCTCTTCGATGATTAGCTGTTTCCGGCCCGCGCGCGTCAGCTTGTAGAACTTCGCGCGCTGGTTGTTTTCCGAAACATCCCACTCCGACTCGATCCATCCGCGCTGCTCGAGCCGGTACAGTCCGGGATATAGCGATCCTTCCTCGATCTTAAGAGCGTCCCCCGAAATTTGTGCGATGCGTTGACCGACTCCATAACCATGCAGAGCGCCAAGCGAAAGAGCTTTGAGGATCAACATGTCCAGCGTCCCCTGAAGCAGGCTGCCTTTAGATTTCGGCAATGGGATAACCTCCTAGATGATCTAGGGCTACCATACCACGGACTACCCAGACTGTCTAGGGGCAATGTTGATAATCTGGCGCATTAAAAATACTCCATTAGCTAAAGAAACATTTCCGTTTATTATCCGGAATTAGCGTTCTTAACCTTCCAACCGCGCCAATCTCTGAGCATAACCCACCCGCCTGGAACGTCAACCAAGTGGCAGCGAAATTGCGAAGAGTATTGACAATTCGTGTTCGCGGAAGTCTAACGATCAAACTGCTGGTCCACCTCGGGAGGCGAGCGTTGTGAAATCATCATCGTCGACCAAAATGAGTCGAAGGTTGCGAGTTGTGCGGTTCCCAGCCAAATGCACACTTCTGGGCCATAAAGTCGATCACACGCGAATTGCCCGGAAATCCTGTACGCGCTGCGTTCGCTGCGGTGCAGCGATTCTTGCTCAGGGCCCAACGGTCTCCCGAATCGCTCATACACTCTCTTGCTTTTTCGGCTGGCACCATTACGTCGTCCGTGGGAAGCGTGCAGAACACAATGAGTATGTCTGTGAAAGATGCGGCCACACGTTGCTGTTCGAGTTAGGTTCCGATCGTTATTCCAGCCACAACGAATTCAAAAAGAAAGTCAGCTACATCTGCGGCCTGTTAGGTCATCGCGTTCACGTAGTCAAGAAAAGGTCGAAGGCAACTGAATACGCATGTCGATGCGGCCACCCGTTCCTTAAAGTACAAGCAGATCTCAAGATGATTCGTCATCCAATGAGATGTGTGGTGCTTGGTCACTGCGTCACGGTTAATCACATCGACGGGTTGTGGGCGGAATATGTTTGCCTTCGGTGCGGTCATCCCTTCTGCTTCAAGCTCACCGCGTGCGAACTCGGACCCGACCTCGAATCTAATTTGGAGCAACCGCTACATGTATGAGTACACGGCCACACAGATTGGAACGCACAAACTTTCCCAATTGCGAAGTTACATTTCCCTGTTCCGTTTTCATTATCACAGTAGCTTTATCGGAATCCTGTTCGGGGCTTTTGTGATCACACGCGACTGGCAATGGCCGTTGCTGTGGCGCATCTTCCTACTCTACCTATCGCTGAATGTGTTGCTATACGGTGGTCTCTATTCGCTCAACGCGATCACCGATGCTGAAGGCGACAGTCGACACCCGTGGAAGAAAAATCGCCCAGTCGCTTCAGGTGAAATTTCGCGAAGGACTGCGGGATGGTTTGCGGCAGTTCTGATTGTCGCCGGTTTCGTGACGGGTTGGGCGTGGTTGGGATTGGAGAGTATGCCGGTTTACGTACTGTTCCTTGCACTGAACGTGTCGTATTCCCTGTGTTTCAGAAACCTCTTTGCGCTCGACCTGATCTTCAACAGCGCCACTCATCCACCGCGTTTTTGGTTGGGGGTATGGCTCGCAGGTGGTCAATCAAGGTGGGAATGGCTGGTCCTCGTCTTCTTGTTTGCGATTGGCATGTCGGCCAGCCGGCGCTCGGTAGACCTACTTCACGCTTCATGGAAATCGCGTCGATCACTGGCGAGTTATTCGCGACTCAATTTGTTGGCAATCAAGATTGCGGTCTTCGGAATGATTGTATTGCTATGGATCGGGAGTCGACCGACTTTCCAGGTTCCGTACATCGTGACGATGTGCGCGTACGTCATCTGCGTCGGTGGAATCGAAGCCGTACCGAGGATTCGATTGCTGTTCGAGAGGTTATGGCTGCGATGAGGCGCGATGTTGCTTTAGCGACGTCGGCGTTCGCGCTCGTGACTTGCATCTTTTTTCTGTGGATGTTCTTCGCGGCCGCAACACTTGAACGTACAGCAGACTTGGGCTGGATTTCTGCATCTTCTGGCAGAGACGCACGCTCAGTTGCGTACGAATTTGCTGCCAGGTGGCGACACGGAATGTCGGGGAATTCGCCTCTTTACATGCCTGGGTTTTTCGCTGTCGCGATCGCCAGTTGGTTTTGGTGCAATAATAAAAGCCTGCTGCGAATGCTTTCGGAGGGTTTCACTCTGCTTGCTGTGGCGGCCGTGTGCGCCGCCATGCTTGCGCCCTATGCTGCGAGACGGATTGTTTCGGACTTCAGCGAACAGGCAGGTGTAAGCGTTTCGCAATTCTGTACGGCGGGGACATGGATCGCGTGGGCCCAGGGCGTCTACAGTTTGCTGACCTGGTCCACGGTCATCATTGCTTCGCGATGGTCCATCAAGCTTAGATCGCCAAAGCCGCTGCTAATCCCTCTGGTGCTTAATTTCGTCCTCGCTCTCGTCCGCCCCTGGACGGTCGCGGATTTTACGTCACAGTGGGTAAAGGAAGTTCTGGATGGCGAGCCAACTGCGGTAGTTTCTTTTCTGCTGGTGCCGATACTTTCGGCGTTCCTGGGATGGGTGGAGCTACGAGCGTAAAAACAGATAGGCGGTCCGCATCGATCTTCTGATTTCCTTATCGCCATAAACCTCAGTACGGCATCGAGCGCGTCGCGAACGACTCTCATGACCTCCACAAACATCGGTTCCCGTGCTCGTAGGCTTAGACTACAAGACAGCGCAAATCAAGCTGCGCCATGCGAACCTCAACATCCGTATTCTTGCCACTCGGTATGACCCTTCCTTTGAACCAGGAATATATGCGCGCCCCAAAGCATAAGACAAGCAGACGCCACCTGTTGATGAACTATCATACTCAGGCAGCGCCACCGATTTTGACTCGGTCACTCGGGGGGTGCAGAGTTGGTTGCTGCCGGATAATTTAAAAAATCTTTCTGCGAATCCACTCACCAAACAGCGCGACTGCGGTCCGTCTTAGAACAGACCCGAGTTTTAGAGATAAAATCGATTTTATGACCTGCTCCCAATACCAGACATTTGCGTACTTCACTCCATGCCGCGAAAGGATGTCCACGTATTCTTCTTGCAGATCTCCCGTCAGGTAGTCCACCTTATCCTTTTCAAGAAGGAGTAATAAGACTCGTTCGGGCCATTTAGGAACTTTGCAGTATTCATTGTAAGATGACGTGGGGCGTTCCTTGTTAGTATTAGTTTTGCCAGCCCGTTTGCTAACGGTTCTTTGCTGTCCGGTCTCGTATGGAGTGGTATGAGCCTGGTGCTCTCGGCTAGACTTGGCAGTGCCTAGGAATCTCATCAGTCTTTCTTCGTCGTCAGCCAGAACAGAAGCCTCGGCAGGACGCATGGTCTCGCCGCGCCGATCAGAAATTGTTTCAGCGCCTTGATAGCCTCGACCCTTTTTCTTGTGATTCCGTCGTCGCTTTTTTTTCGATTGCACGTTAATGCCTCCAGAAAACTTCTAAGCAATCGCTAACTGCATTATCTTCTTACGCGCCCCCTCTGCTCGTTTTAAAACCTTTTCGCCTGAGCCCTCGATCCGAAAATACCGTTTTACTCGATTGCCGCGTTTGGCAGTGGCCTCACCTTGCCATGAAGTGATGTACCCCTTGCGCTCAAGCCTATCGAGCGTTGCGTACACAGCGCCAATAGATACTTCTCGGTCTGTAGCATCAGCGACAGTTTTGCGAATCTTAGCGCCATACGCCTCGTCGTGTAGAGCGAATACAGCTCGAAGAACAAGTTCTTCAAACTGTCCCAAGTTGCCTTCCGTCATCCAGTCTCCTTTGTGGCAGAGTGAGGACTTCATTCTAGAATGTAGAATGAAGGCAATTTCATGTCAAGAAAAATAACGAGCGTGAGTGAGGTTATGCGACCCGGATCGATGACTTCAAAGGTTAGATTGGATTGCGAAAGAATGATATTGGACCTTGGCTAACAAGGCAGACGGTAATCCACTTGGTCTCCTTCAGCTTCGAAATGGCTAATGTCCCAAGGTCCAGTACCTTACGGTGCGCACTCCTTCTATCGTAGACCACAGTGGCGCAGATCGATTTTGGCGAACCTGGGCCGGCGACGAGGCGCCGGACGACTCTATTGGAGTCTCTTTCTGCACCAGGGCACAAACTCGCTGTCAGTTTTGCCAGTAGGAAAACTCACTCGATCTAATAGGATGATCGTTAACGTCTCGCGATGATCTGATCGCGTCGGGACGTTAGGGTCGTGGCTGAGTCGACGACCGCGAAAGAAAGGACTGTAAAACATGCGAAGGTTAATGAATATTAGTCTGGCGATTATCGGCTTGGTCAGCTTGGTGCTACTGACAAGCACGATGAGTCTTGCTCAGAAATTGCCGAAGAAGATCTACATCCAGGCGCAGGCGATGGGAACATCGACGCAACTGGGGCGGTCGGCTGGTATCACACTCATCATCAATGAGTTATCGACAGATGACGAAAGAGCGGGGTTGATCGAGGCGTTCGAACAGAAAGGCAATGAGGGCCTGGTGAACGCGCTGTCCAAGATGCGCTCCAAAGGTCGGATGTCGGTTACCGGCACTTTGGGATATGACGTCGCCTATATCAAGTCGTTCCTGCAGCCCGACGGAAGCACGGTATTGCGCATGGTTACTGACCGTCCGCTTCGCTTTGGTGAAGTCTGGGCCGATAGTCGGTCGTCTGACTACAACGTGTCCGCCATTGAGATAGTAATTAGTAAGGACAAGAAGAAGAAGTCGGGCACGCTGTATCCGGCTGTTGAACTAAAAATGAACAAAGAGAACCAACTGGAACTGAATCTTTACCAGAATCCCTGGAATCTCGTAAACATCATGAAGCGCTAGGTCTTCGGGAGTTGCTTCGGACTCCCCCGGCTTTAGAAGGGCTTAGCGCCGCGAGATCTTTTCGGTTTTCATTGTGTCCTTTCATTCTGCGAGGAACCCTGATTCTTCTCCGTTCAACGTCTGTGTTCTCTGTGATGTGTTCTAGTTGGGAATCGCTAACTACAGAGCGACAGAGGTTGCACGGAGAAAACCAAATTAGGGCAACATACAAACGATCGGCCGCTGATTCCCCTCTTCTACGCATGCGACCTCACAGCTTCTCTGGCGACCGCAGTTTTTTTCGACACACCAAATAGACGATTGCGATGCAAATCACCTAATGCTGCCGTGAATCGCTGAACAAAGCCGGAAATACTAACGTTTCGTTGGTCCAGGTTTCGGGGATGTGTCACGAACTCGTGAATGAAATGTTAGCGAACCCGGCTTACGTCTAAGAAGCCTCTCAATGAGAAGACTGGTTGTTGTTAGCTCTCAACATTTCGTGTATGAATTCGGCAACGGTGTTCGGAAAAGTTTTGGGTGGCTCTAAGCCCGCTCGCTCGAAAGCCTCTATTAGTTCAGACTCGAGATCACCCATCCCTACTTCATACTCACCAGCGAAGCCGGTGTGCTTAGCCAACTCCTTGAAGGTATGATGAGGTGCTAACTTTTCAGGCGGCAACGCAAGATGTTTCGCTACAAATGTTCTTAGTTTGAGAACTGACTCAATAGAGTCCGCGAATCTCCGCTGGTACAACGTTACAAATTCGTCATCTGAGATGCTGGGTAAAGTCCGTGTTTGACGCGTTCTAATCAAATAGGAGGCCGCAGCGGCTGTCACTCCTATAAGCAACAATGGAAGCAGTTGAGTCATGATCTAGTTACATGGATTTCGGTGGCACAACTCAGCACAGGATCCGAGGAGACCTAGATCATAGAAGCCCTCGAAAACAAGGATTGGTGTCGCAATTCGTGATGCGAAGCGACCTGCCGTTCGCAAACCCGAAGCTATGCTTCCTTTGGGGAGGTAATGTGCGATCACGCTTGGGATTGTCGTCAAGGGTTGATTTGGATTTACCACCCTAAAGGGAGGGAGGAATCGTTTAGGCAAGGCGGAAAATGCGAGAGGAAGCAGATTATCAAATCTATTGTTTTCTATACACTGGGCATAACAATCAGTCCATGTCTTGTTGCAACAAGACTGAAGTCCCAAAGGATCTCCAAACTTAATAGGTGAATTTTGAACATAGGTATGCATGTTAATCCCACCGTTCAGTCCGATTGGATCTTCTGAATTGAACCTCCCTTGATTTGGATCGTACCAACGAGCACGATAATACATCATTCCCGTATCAGAATCGTGTTCGCGACCGGTAAACATGTAACGAGTTGGCGCCCCGCCTCCGGTTATGTTTCCAAACGAATCATATGCGACGCTGAAACTAATAAGGCCAGCGGCATCGGTCAAAAGGCGGGACGTCTGGAGATGATCAGCAAGAACATAAGAACTCGTGCCGCTCGTCGTTTGCCGCAGCTTTTGATCGATGCCCAGTCCGTTCAAGTAATCAGCAGTGGTAGCGCCGGACCCATCGAGATCTCTAACAACGTCGATACCATCATACGTAAACCTTGTCGTTCCGCTCGTCGAGCTCGTGCGTTGAACGCGACGACCCAGTGCGTCGTAGCTGTAATTCACTACGACACCACCTGAAAGCGACGCCTGCTTAAGTCGGTTCTCATAATCCCAACTGTAGGTCCAACTGCCCCCCGCGTCGGTTTTCTACACGCCCCCAACACAAGGTTGTATAGCCACTGATCAGCGTATCGAAAGCGTTGGCCTATTCCTGGCCTCTTTTCCGGGAACTAAGAGAATCGTGGTAACGGGAACAGCTGACGAGACCGATAGACGCTTGGAAAAGCAAAAAATTACGGCATCATAGCCACCTAATAAAAACATACGCTGGCTCGAATCATTTAAGGAGGCGTAACCACTCAAGAATACTATGAACGTACGCACGCTGGGCCGTGGATCATGCTACCGACACATGCCTTCGTCCTGAACGGAGAAAGTCCAAGAAGCTAATCCCTTTGTATTTGCAGGTCTCACAAATGCTTAAAAGAACTGCATATTCGCGCATGCCCTTCGGCGAGCTTGAGCCTCGGACAACGTTGCGGAGCAAGGCAAAGGATTTGATGGCGTGCTCTGCGTTATTGTTGTTCCACGGGATTCCATCAAAATCGAGAAACGTGAAAAGCTTATCGCGATTTTTCTGAAATCGCCTTTGGTAGCTGGTCGCGATTTCGCTCTGAAAATCTGAGTTTGCTACCTGAGAGAAAAACCGGTCAACAACTCTTTTATGCTTTCGGAGAAAACTGGCCTTGAGACCAAACCGATCGATCGTCTCAATAATCGGCTGCAGGACGGCGGAGAAATCTCTAACGATCTTAGAAAGCTCATCATTAAACGGCTGCTTGCGCAAATCCTCATTAAGGTCCCGAATTAGATGGATGAGACATTTCTGTTGCGGACAGGCCATCGAGTCATAAGCCTTGTAGAAATCGGACACCAACACGCCTCGAAATGTTCTGAACAGAGTTTGCAGCACTTCAGCTTCGCGAGTTTCCGTGTAATAGAAAGCGACCTCTTCAAGATTGGTAAATACCCACACATAACCCGAGCCGCCTGCGACATTGATCTTTGTCTCGTCGGCGTGAAGAAGGTGTCCACTTGCTAGCTTCTTAAGTATTGCATCGTAGGCTGGCCTGTAGATTCCCGACGCTCTTGTTTTGAGTCGTCCGACAATGGCTCGACTCAAATCAAGGCCAAACAATTGTCTCATGCTCAATGCAGAAGTCTGTTGTGGCAGTTTGAGCTCAATTACCTGATACATCGCATAGGCGACGACGTTAGGACCAATCTTTCCTCTAATGGAAAGCCACTGCCTTGACCAAAAAGTCGCCTTGCAGTCAAGACATCGATATCGATGTGACATGTACTTCACAACCCAACGCCTGATACTCGACCTACCAAATCGCAGATCGTGAACTGTCTTGCCGTAGCACCCAATTTTGTAAAACTCAGTTACCTTGCAGCGCGGACAGCAACGAGGAGGTGGTAATTTGACAATCTTATTCGGGCGGTAGGATCTAACACCGGCATCAGATTTACTCTTCACGCTCTTCTTGAGACGCGCCGAGGTTCTTACGTAGACGCGGCTGCGTTGGTAATCCCAATAGGCTGCCCTATTAATAGACTCAAGCTCGGGAAAAGCAAAATCGACTGGCCCAAAACGTTGAGGATATGTCCTCTGTAGCAACGATACGTCTACGACGTGGTCGGATTCATTGGCAGAAGGCTCGCGCCGAGGTGATGGCTCACACAGGTGGGCAACAGCGTGAGTTACTCGTTCGAGTGCTTCACAGTCTTCGGCGTTGTATCTAATCAGCCTTTTTTTCAGGTTATCATCTCGAAAGAATTCCCACTCGACTCGCCAGTGCAACGACTGCAAGCCCGATGCATTGGTATCGGACCATTCGAATCCCAAGTATCTGGCAATGTCTTTGAGGCCATTTGAATAGGTAGGAAAGTAAATCGAACCAAAGATCACCGAAAGAAGATTCACAGGGCGATCGATTATGGAGTTGGCGATCCGAAAATTGCGAATACCGTATCGCTCTTTCATTCGTTTCAAAAAGAGCTTCTCATGGCTTCCGTAATGAATCAGTTGAGGCGTGGCGAGGCTACTCAACGTCTCGAGGAAACTCGCCCAGATCTTTCTTTCCTGCAATGGATCATCTGCCCAAAACGAATGCTGAATCGTGTTGCCGGAATGCAATATCCGGAGTCCGATCAAGTAATAGAACTGTCGATCCGGAATGGACTCCACATCTAAGTAGACCGGCGTACCAGACAAGGCGAAATCTGGTTTTCCGTCGACGTGAACCTTACGCTCGCGAATGGCGAGCGCCTGCAGGGGAAGGTTGTGTTTCTTGGTGAGGCTAGCAAACCGCTTCGGCCTTCTCCTCGGACGAAATGTATATGAAAGTTGAGTAACGGAAAAAAGGCCTTGTGAGCGTAGCTTCTTTCGCTCTTTCTCCGTTATTCGGGACAGCAGACTGAGATCATCTTTTTCTACGGCGGTCTGTCGACACCGTGCTTTAAATTCGCACGAGGAACAATGATCGTTCAAAGTCAGCTCAGGCGCCGTCTCACTTGAGAGTTGCGCGGAAATGTTTTGGACAATTGTGCTCGCTGAGGTGATTAGCTCAGACAAATCAATCTTTGACGCTTTATATTCAACTCCATGAATTATTGTGCCGAAAGGTGGTATGTCACCGAGGGCCATCGAGATGACCAATGCGTCAAAAGCGAGTTGTAGTTTTTCATACTTGTCAATTTTTTGGGCAGGAACAAAGCGAACTGGAATGTACTTCTGTGGCTTTGCAATCGCAACAGATGAGAGCTCCAGTGCATGGAACCTTGATTGAATTTTCTCGGTGCCCAAGGCACAGTCGAAGATCAATGAGTATTGTTTTGAACTCAGAATTTCGGGTGAGAGGGTGCCAGCAAAGTGATCTCTGAAAACTTTTATCGCCAAATGACGCCGGCAGTTTTCTTTGTAATTGTGTAGAACACGCCGTTGAAAATCGAGGGCCTCATTTTGATCCGCCGTGATGGCGGTTGCAGTTAAATAGGATTTTGTTTTGCATCTGATGAAAGCCGCGAAGAGTTCATCTGTAATCACCATGAGGCCCGGCTACGATCCCACGGAACGCAATCGCTATTGGCGCAGAGTGTCTTATTTACCCTTAAAAGTTCCAGCCGTGATGAGTCATGAACTGTTCGAGATTGACGCACGGAATCCCAAAATGCTGACACACATTTGGAATCTTTGCAGCATTTGGCTTAAGACTTTCCTGCGTGACGACCGTGGCTCCTCTTACAGCGGCAGCAGCAACTACAAATGGATCGGCAACAGGTCGACCCGTCAATATTGATTTCTGAGCAATCAAAGCCTGGAAATGCGCTACCTAAAGATACGCGCAACGAACTCGGTTTCATCATTTGTGGGGATGGCAAAAATCTCTCTGTGGTTCTTGGCCCATTCCAAAACCGGACCGGGATCATCAAACCGCTCCAGTTCGTTGAAAACCTCTCTCGTCGAAGTGATCTCGCCAGCGGTCACCAAGTCTTCCAGACCAGCCCACACTGATGGGAACCTGTTCGGGTAATAGTGACGCAGGATGCGAAACGAACTGGTATCAAAGACAAAACTCACGCAGGAGTGGCCCCCTGAAACGTAAACTCCTCCAGTCCGGCCACGTTCTTCGGCTTGACTCCTAGATAATCGGCAACTTGCTCAAGCGATATTCGTCCCTGGTAATGCTTGCCGAGCACGAGTTTCAAGTAATGCTCCCCAAGATACGCTGCTTGTGTCGCATAGTAGTTGCCACCTTCAGTGTCTTTCTTCTCTGCTTGTGCTGCCCATTCAGCAGCCTTTTCTTCGTATAGCTCTTGTGAAACAAGTCCTTTATCAAGCAATCGGCGCATGACAGCTTCACGGCTTACACAATAGCGGTTTGCAAGTCGTTCAACTGACACTTCGTTTATGCGAATATCGCGCAATTGCTGGTCAAAATCCGCAGAGGGCAACAGCAATTCAGCAGCGAAGGAATTGCAGAATTGCTCGATGCGTCGTTCGGGTGGGTGAAGATCTCTAATGTAGGATGGATCGAATTTCGAAATACCGTTGATGCGGAACAACAGATGCGCCAATTCATGAAAAAGACTGAAGATTTGTCTCGTCTTAGTGGTGCTATTGTTCAGATAGATGATTGGAAACTCGGCATCGATCAGACAGAAGCCCGATATTTGTCTTTCCTTAAAGGCGTGCTTGAAAACGAAAACACCGACTTCCTCAACGGCGTTCCGCCATTCTTTAAGTGCGGTTTCACTGTTTCGCCAGCGTTCCTGTTGCTGGAGCGTGATCCCGAGATATTGCCGCACAGCTTCTGCGGTTCGCGGGATGTTGCTCTGTAGTGTCAGCTGAATGTCGCGAAAGATGACTTTCTCAGCCGGGTTGCGGCCTTCCAGCAGTTCGCGCAGTGAGAGCTGGAGCGAATGAGCAAGCCGTATTTGATACCGAGTATCAGCAGTAAGGCTTTCCAGGTCATACTCAGGCAAAGTTCTGAATTCACGTTCTGGTTCTGGTTCTGCCGGCGGTGCAGGTAAAAAGAAGACGGCTAGTGGACGTTTGTAAATCTTGTAGGCGAGAGTTTCGAGTTGGACGTAGGTAGGACTTTCAGCGCCGGTCTCCCACGCCGCTACCTCGGAAGGCTCACGCTTCAATCGTGACGCCACTTCTTCAATCGAGTAGCCTTGAGACTCCCGCGCCCACCGCAAAACCGATGGTTGAGTTCCTGTTACCTTCTCAGTCATTCGAGTTCTGCCTGTATTGTGTTTCCGGTCCATGGATCAATGCAACTGAATTCCACTTAGATCTGCTCTTCACCCGTAAAATCTGGTTAGCGACCTGCAATGATCGAGTCAAAATCCATCTACACACCCCAACCCAAGCTGTATACCTACTCATCAGCGCATCGAAAGCGTTGGCCTATTCTTGGCCTCTTTTGCGGGAACGAAGGGACCAGAGGGAACACTGGGAACAGTTGACGAGAAGGGTAAGTCTTTGGAAAAGCAGAAGATTGCGGTATCATAGCGGTCCGATAAAAAAGATTGCCCGCTTGGCTCAGCGGTAGAGCACTCGCTTCACACGCGAGGGGTCAGTAGTTCGAATCTACTAGCGGGCACCAACGATCAGACAAAAACAGGCGACTGAGGTCGCCTGTTTTTGTCTCACATTTTCTGTTCTCCTAACAGAATTCTCATATTAAACTTCACGCTCATGGAAACACTATTCAAAGATCTTCGCTATGCCGTTCGAAGCCTCGCCAAGCGTCCGGGCTTTACGACCATCGCCATACTGACGCTCGCACTAGGGATCGGCGCATCCACCGCGATCTTTAGCGTCGTCGATGGTGTCTTGCTGCGCGCGTTGCCGTACCCGCAGCCGGAAGAGATCGTGCAGCTTCGCGAGGTCAACGAGCGCGGGACGCTAATATCTTTCACTGAACCAAACTTTCTCGACGTTCGCGCGCGGAGTCACACGCTCGAGGCAGTCGCTCAATACGCAGGCGGTCTAACAACCGTGACCGGCGCCAGCGAACCCGTGCGAGCGGTGACGGTCAGTGTTTCCGCCGACTTCTTCAACGTCCTCGGTGTCAAGCCAATTGCCGGTCGCGCCTTCACACCCGACGAGAGCAAACCCGGCGCCGCGCCCGTCGCAGTCGTTAGTTACGGTTTCTGGCAAAAGCTTCTCGGCGGCAGATCAGATCTTTCCGGAACATCTCTGCGCATGTCGGACCAGGACTTCACAGTCGTTGGCGTTATGCCTCCGGATTTTGCGTTTCCGCGAGACGCAGAGATCTGGATCCCACGCGAGTTATTCCCCGCACAGATCTCGCGCTCGGCGCACAACTGGGCTGTTGTTGCGCGCATGCGTGACAACGTCACACTCGAACAGGCAAATGCCGAGGTCAGGCAACTCGCGAAACAACTAAAACAGGAATACGGCAAGGACATGGACGCCGTCGACTTCGCAGCCGTCGCACAACAGGAGTACATGGTCAAAAACGTTCGCAGTGCTCTGTTAATGATTTTCGGCGCCGTCGGAATCCTGTTAATCGTGGCCTGTGCAAACGTAGCAAACCTGCTGTTGGCCCAGGTAACAACACGTCAGCGCGAATTCGCCGTCCGCGCCGCACTCGGAGCCACGCGCTTCCGACTCGCGCGACAGTTCATTACAGAAAACCTGCTGCTCGTTTTGATTGCCGGTACGCTCGGCACCATCATTTCGTTTTGGGGAGTTCAGTTGCTACTGCGTTTCAACCAGCAGAGCCTGCCGCGCCTGACTGAGATCGGCGTAAACAGCAGAGCAATCGTTTTCACGTTGGGTCTTTCAGTGTTCATTGCCGTCGTGCTCGGCATCTTGCCGTTGCTGCGTTTTTCTACGAAGGACCTGGAAAGAATTCTGAGAGAATCGGGCGGTGGCGTACGTGGTTACGCAGGTCAGCACTTGCGGAGCCTGCTGGTAGTCGCGCAGATCGCGTTGACATTGGTCCTGCTGGTAGGCGCGGGATTACTCGGCAAAAGCTTCTATCGACTGCTGCAAATCGATCCGGGATTTCGTACTGAGAGCGCCGTCGCAATGGAACTGTCGTTGCCCGCGCGTCGCATAGATGAGCAGCGTTACAAAAAGCTCATGGACTCGTACAAACGGCTGGTGGAGCGAGGCGAAGCTCCGGACGGAAACGTTCAGTTCAATCCCGAAGAAGAGCGGCAGAGACTGTTTCAAAAACAACTACTCGAGCGCCTGAGCACGATTCCGGGCGTAATTGCTTTCGGAACAATCAATCGTTTGCCGTTGACCGGCAGCGCCGCCAGTGGAACGTTTCTCATTAACAACGATCCGTCGAAGACGGGGCAGGCAGATTACCGGACTGCCAGCGCCGGCTATTTCGCTGCGATGCGAGTTCCATTGCTTCGCGGCCGAACCTTCGACGGCACTGACGAGGTCAACTCTCCTAATGCAGCAGTTATCAGCCAGTCACTCGCTCAGAAATATTGGCCCAACCAGGATCCGATCGGTCAAACGATTCAATTCGGAAACATGGATGGAGACTTGCGCCTGCTACACGTCGTCGGGGTGGTAGGCGACGTGCACACCAATGGAGTCGACGCGACGATCACGCCAACCATTTATGCCAACTCACTCCAGCGGCTGCCATCGTCGAATTGGACCGTCGTCGCTCGAGCTCAGACCGATCCTGCTGCGTTAGTACCGGCGATGCGTGAAGCAGTGAAAGGGCTCGATCCGCAACTGCCGATCAACTTCCGCACATTGGATCAGATCTTTTCCTCTTCCCTGGACCAGCAGCGCTTTAGCCTGGTGATCTTCATCGCGTTTGGAGCGGCTGCATTGTTGCTCGCTGCGATCGGTATTTACGGCGTCACTACCTATGTCGTTGCTCAAAGCACACAGGAGATTGGCATTCGCATGGCGCTCGGAGCGCAAAGAAGCCACGTGTTGAGACTCGTGTTGAATAGCGCGATGTCGTTGGTTTTGATCGGCACGGTTATCGGTTTGGTGGGCGCTTATGCGATCACGCGCGTGATGTCACACCTGTTGTTCCAGGTAACGCCTACCGATCTTGTGACGTTCGCGGCAGTGCCACTGGTCCTGTTGAGTGTAGCGTTAATAGCCTGTTTGATACCGGCGCGAAGAGCGACGAAAGTCGATCCACTGATCGCGCTGAGGTACGAATAGCATGTTGCAGCTTGACTGTCGTCGCCGCGAGTGGTTATTGATTTAGCGTGAGTTCCAAGAAAAGACTGAGCAAGCGCCGCGCGGCGACAAAGATAATGCTGATCCGGCACGCTGAGAAGCCGGCGAAAGATGACGCTCCTTACGGCGTGACTCGAAAAGGCGAGCGGAGCAAAGAGTCGCTCGAGGTGCGCGGGTGGCAAAGAGCAGGTGCTTTGATAAATCTCTTCGCGCCTGCAAATGGTCATTCTAAAAATACCTCTTTAGCCAAACCACAGTTCCTGTTCGCATCAAAACCTCTTCGACGCAAAGGCAGCCGGCGGCCAATCGAAACGATCACGCCTCTAGCTGAAAAGCTGAGGATCAAAATCAACTCTGAGTTCCAGAGGTCTCAGATCGAAAGCATGATTGACGAAGCTTTTCGATGTAAGGGAGCCGTACTCATTTGCTGGCAGCGCGAATATATTCCGGAAATAGCAACGTACATCCTCGGGAAGAAAAAAATCGCGCCGCGTGATTGGCCGGAAGATCGCTTCGATATGATCTGGGTATTTGATCTCGATCGCTCGTCGTTGAAATATAGATTCAAACAGGTGCCGCAAAAGTTACTCGGCGGTGATTGGTCCCGGCCGATAAAGTAAGCAGACTCGGACTACGATGACGCCTGAATACACCGAACGTCTCTTCTCGTACGGAACGTTGCAGACGGAGACGGTCCAGCTCTCGTTGTTTGGTCGCCGACTTGAAGGTCAGCCGGATGCGCTTGTTGGTTATTGCCTGGTAACGATTCAGGTTCAGGATCAGAGTTTTGTGGCCCACAGCGGCGCCATGCAGCGTAACCTTCTGCACACCGGAAATGTGTCAGATGTTGTCGACGGCTCGGTACTCATGTTGACAAAGGAAGAGCTTGAACGCGCGGATGCATACGAGCCGGCCGAATATCGACGCGTGAAGGTCCAATTGAGGTCGGGTTCGGATGCGTGGGTTTATTTAAGTTAGGCCACAAAAAGGCACAAAGGCACCATTTGTGTTTTACGTGATCCTTTGTCGTCGAAGATTAGTACACAGATTACACAGAATCTGCGGATAATGCTCTGAGTCGTTCGATCGGGCGTTTCAGTGAGCGCTTTTTCTTGAGCATGTCGGACCACAGATCGCCAACAGATGAAATGCGTTGGGCCATCGTTCGCAAGGTGAATGTTTTTGGCCCAACGTCGCCTCTCTCCAATTCTTCCCAGGTACACGGAGCTGAAACCGGCGCACCGGGCTTTGCGCGCACGGTGTAATTGGCTGCGTAGGTAGCGCTGTAACCGTTGCGTCCGGTGTCGACGAGGATGCGCCCGCCGCGATCCACCTTCGCAAACTCCTGCGTCAGATGCTCCGGATCGCGCTCGACCAAAACCCGTCCAACCACATGGGCGAACCGCGCGACCATGCCGAAGTCTGACTTGCCATCGAGTGGAACCGCGATGTGAAAACCTTTAGAACCTGAAGTCTTGATCCAGCTTGGAAGACCGAGCTCAACCAGGAGATCCCGCAGATTCAACGCCGCCCTCGCGAGCGTTTCAGGCTCATCTTCTTTGGAAGGGTCGAGATCGAAGATACAAATGTCAGGGTTGTAGAGGTTCGGCGTGCGCGACGGCCACACGTGAATCGTGATGCTGTTCTGGTTCGCAAGCCAAAGCAGCGATCGAGTGTCGTTAGCGATTGGATGGTGAACCGTCCCGCCGTGCTTTGGAACCTCAACGCGCTCGAGCCACTCCGGAAATCCCTTCGACACGTCTTTCTGAAAAAATCCCGGCGCTCCGATGCCACGGTGAAAACGCTCCATCGTGATCGGGCGACGCCGCAGATGCGGAAGCATCACGGGCGCGACGCGCTCGTAGTACGACGCGAGCTCGCCTTTCGTGATCCCAACATCAGGAAACAGAATCTTTTCAGGATGGGTGATCATCAACTACCGCGAGTAGACGTGGATGACGAAGCTTGCCGTGCACGGTCCATTCGATAAACCCGACCTTCACCTCGATCTTCGGCTGTACCCAGTGTGCTCGCACGCGCGGCAAACCAACCGCACGCGTGAACGGCGGTTTCTCGATCTCCAGCTTGTCGAGTTGCGCACGCAGATCCAGCAGCAACTTCGTGTCGAAGCCGGTTCCAATCTTTCCAGCAAAAACAAAATCGTCGTCTTTGAAATAACCAACGAGCAGCGCGCCCAAGCCAACGCGCTTCCCTTGCGGATCCGTAAATCCGCCTACTAAAAAATTCTGCGACAACTCGCATTTCATCTTGAGCCACTGCTTCGAGCGTCGATGCTCGTAGATCGAACCGCGTCGCTTCGCAATGACGCCTTCCCAACCTTCCTTCTGCGCGAGCTCCCAGGGTGACGGATCGTCGATCAGAGCTACTCGATGAAGTGGATCCTCAAACGGCAACTGGGCCAACAGCTCTCGACGCTCTTCGAGCGGCAATGTGGTCACGTTTCGTCCGTCGATCCACATGATGTCGAAAACGTGATACGCGACTTTGCCACCGCGCCAGGTGATCTCGCCATCGAGAATTAATTCCTCGTGTGGAAGACGTTCTATCGCCTTTTGAATCGCGGGCAGGTGCTGCGGAAGCTGATTTCTGGAGAACAGTTGAACGGCGCTGCCCTTCTTGTAAGCAAGCAAACGGATGCCGTCGAACTTTCGTTCGAAGATCCATTCCGGCGCGGTGAACCGATCCTGCGTCAGCGTCGCCGCCATCGGTACGAGCCACTCGGGAAAGGAAGACATACTCCACAGATTACGCAGATTGCACAGATGAGTAAATCTGCGTAATCTGCGTAACCGGTGGATACCCTTATTAACAGAGGCATTAACAGACGCAGTTTTCTTGGAGGCGCCCTCGCGGCACTCATCGCGGCTCGAGCAAGCGCCTTTCAAACGAAGCGACATTTCGCGCCGGTCAAGGTCGCTCGCGAACGGGTCATTCGTGAGGTTGTCGGACTCAGGCCGTACCGTCCAGGCGGCTTCGTGGTCGGTGCAGAGCGATTCGGAAACAAGCTGCTCGTTCACAACTACGGTCACGGTGGAGGCGGCGTTACGCTTTCGTGGGGCACTGCGTCGCTCGCTGTCGATCTCCTGCGAGACTTTCTCGTCGCGCGCAAATCGGTCAGGCCAACACGCTTCGCCGTGCTCGGTTGCGGAGTGAGTGGACTCTCAACCGCGCTGCTGCTGCAACGTCGCTATCAGAATGGCCCGGGAACCGTTACGATCTACGCGAAAGACTTACCGCCCAACACAACGTCGAACATTGCCGGCGCATGGTGGGCGCCGACGTCTGTCTTCGAACCACAGGCAGCGACGAGCAGATTCAACGAACAGTACCGACAGGCGGCTCGCAGCTCCAATCGAGCGTTTCAATTGCTCGTCGGCGCTGAGTACGGTGTTCGCTGGATCGATACTTTCGAGCTTTCGCGTTATGAGGGTTCGCTCAACCGTGAACTGCCGGGTGGTAACGATCTGTATCCGCAAATCCAAAGACATCGCGATCCGGAAAACTATTTTGGCTTTCCTTACGTGCTGCAATACTCGTCGATGCTGATCGAGCCGTCGATCTATCTCGGCAAGTTACTGCGCGACTTCTACATCGCGGGCGGCAGAGTTGTAGTGAAGGAATTTCGGAGTCGTGCGGAGATCGCGCGTTTGCGTGAGCCGGTGATCTTCAACTGCACCGGCCTGGGTTCACGCGCGCTCTTCAAAGATGAAGACTTGATTCCAGTGCGTGGACAACTCGAGATTCTGTTGCCGCAACCTGAGATTGACTATTGTTACCTGAGCAGCGGTTACATGTTTCCACGTCACGACGGCATCGTCCTCGGCGGCACGTTCGATCACGACGACTGGTCTTTAACTCCCGACCCGGAACAAGCGACAGGTATCCTCGAATCCCACATGGAGATAATGAAGGCACTTCGGGAGTAACTGTAGGGAGGAGATTATTTAGCCGCAGATTTCGCGGCTAAAACGCATCGACCGGCAGTCCTTCAAGCCGCATGATCGTCAGTGCGTTGGTGGTCGGGCATGGTCCAGGTCGTAGGCGGTAATCGAAAACCATTCTGCCATCGCGCACCTCTTCGCGGAAATGATGATTTACAACTCCCGGGATCTCCTCAGCGAGCTTGATCAACTCGAGATCGTGCGTTGCTACCAAACCCACTGCCGTCGTCTGCGACAGCGCACGTATGTAAGATCGGCTTCCGATCAGACGTTCGCGACTATTCGTCCCACGAAAGATCTCATCGATCAAAAACAGGACCGGCAGCTCGCCTTCGACCGAAGCCGCTGCGAGTAACGCCTGCAAACGTTTCACCTCAGCGTAAAAATACGAAAGCCCATCCTGCACCGAGTCACTCACCTTTATGCAGGTAAAAAGTCGAAACAGCGACGTGTCGAGCTGATCGGCATTCACCGGCGCCCCGGCGTACGCGAGACAAAGATTCACGCCGATCGTCCTGAGAAACGTGCTCTTGCCGGCCATGTTTGAGCCTGTGAGAATCACGATCTTCCGGCCTTCACCCGACTCAAAGTCGTTGCAGACTTTTGACTCGGGCTTCAGCAAAGGGTGTCCCAGGTTTCGAGCAGCAAACCGATTTGTGTCTGATGAAATGTTCGGAAGCACGTAATGCGGATTCAGATACGCAAAGTTCGCCAGCGAGTTCAGCACCTCGAGTTCATACCATGCGTCGAGCCAGCGAGGCATAAGGTGCGCGATCTCATCCTTCACGAGCTCGAGCCGGTACGTAAAGAAGAAATCCCAAGGCACCAGCAGATGGATCAATAACGCGAGAATCGGGTTTGTGCGTATTCCGAGCGCCGCCGCCAGACGACCCAATCGTTTAATCTCAACCGACGGCCGCCTGTTTTCATCTACAAACGGAGCACAGATGGTGGCTACGCCGGGCGTATGTGCGTAACAGCGTGATTCGAGGTAGCGAAAGACGATCTGGAAATGCGTCAACGTCTTTTCGAGTTCCTGCAGCTCGCCCCAGGCAGTTGCGATCCTCGACTGTTTAAGAATCATGGTGCCCGTGTAAGCCAGCAGCGTGAGGGGCCAGACCGGCGGAATCAATTCGAAAAACGCGAGCACGATGCAGGCGATGTTCAATGCCGACAAGGCAAACAACAGCACGACCGTTGGCAGAAGAGAGCTTTTGCGTTCGGTGCGTTCGAGCCAAGCGACGAGTTTGCTCGAGCTCCAGAGGTTTGAAGCAGCAGATCGTGGTGGTCCAATGTTCCTGCGAGCCACGGCTGATAGCAGTTGCAGCTTATCTCGAAACCAGGAATGGGCCTTCAGCTCCTGGACCAACGCCTGCCTCTCCTTGATTAAGTGCGCATCAGGTCGAGGGGTCAGCAGCCACGACTTGAGCCGTTCGCTACCCTCGCTCGTTACCGCGCTGTCGAGCAGTCGATGAAGTGATCGTTCTCCGGTAATATCGAGATCTGTTTCGAACGGATGACCTGGAATCGGATGGGCCAATGGATCGCCCAGTGGAATGCGGTCCCAATCGAGACGAATTCGCGCGATCTGAACCTTTTTGATTTCAATCAAGAGCTCGTTTCGAGTAAGGCTGTCGCGGACCTTGTTGTGAAAGACTGTGACGACGAAGAACTCGACGACAAATACGCCGGCAACAAGCCAGCCACCAGTTCTACCCGCGAAATTGCAGAAAGCTAAGGCGAACAGCGCTCCGAGAACGAATGTTATTCGTCGCGCTGTCCAGTACTTGCTGCTAATCTCGTTGAGGAGTTTGGCTCGGCGTTCCAGCCTCGCGATCTGTTTTTCAAGTTGGGCCAAACGAGTCATGTTCGCCTGACGATAACGGTTTCGTTATGAATTCGCCACTCGATCAACTTCAAACAAAAGCGGCTGAGTGGAATGTCGAGCTCGAAGAGATCCTGGAAACGCCCAGTTCGGTTCTGGGATTTGGAATCCGTATTTGCGATCGCGTGGTCCTGAAGATATCAAAGCGCGCCGGCGACGAGTCGCATTCAGGCAAAGTTCTGCGAGCGTTTGGTGGAGATGGAGCAGTTGGGGTTTATGAATGCGAAACCGGCGCCGTCTTGCTCGAGCGGCTGGAACCCGGTGATCAATTAGTGGATCTCGTTAAGCGCGGAAAAGACGAAGCCGCAACGCTGATTCTCGCCGAAGTGATGGAGAAGTTGGCGCACCACGAGGCGCCGGTTGAGTGTCCCACGGTAGCGGATTGGGGTCGCGGTTTCGATCGTTATCTCGAGAGCGGCGATCGGCAAATTCCTCTCGAACTCGTTCACCAAGCCCGCGAGCTGTACCAGGAGCTCGCTTCGTCACAACGCACGACGATGCTCCTGCACGGCGATCTTCAACACTACAATGTTCTCTTTGATAACGACCACGGCTGGGTAGCAATCGATCCTAAGGGTGTAGTTGGTGAGTTGGAATACGAGGTCGGAGCGATACTGCGAAATCCTGTCGACCTGCCCGAGTATTACACGACTCCTGCCATCATAAACCGCCGTCTGCGCACGTTAACCGATCTGCTCAACCTGAATCACTCGCGCGCGCTCAACTGGTCCTTCGCTCAAGCCGTGCTCTCCGCGATCTGGCAAGTCGAGGACGGGGAGCGACCTTCCCTTCTCCTCGCCAAAACATTGAGTACACAAAAAGGCACAAAATGATCTTATGCAGGTGTGGTGTGTTCGCTACTGAACGTTGTGATCAAGACAACTGAGCCGACGATGATCGCGGCTGCGATCAGCATTCGTAACGTCAATGGCTCGCTGGCGAGAAACCATCCCAGCAACACCGCGACGACAGGATTCACGTAGGCATAAGTTGCGGCACGCGCGGGCGCGACGTTTCGTAGTAACCAACTGTAAGCCGTGAATGCGACAAGCGATCCAAACACGACTAGATAAAAGACCGCGCCAATCGAAACCCACGATGCTTTCGCAAGGTTGAGTCGCGGGAGATCGCCTGCCACAACCGCTACTACCAGAAGCAAAAGCCCTCCACCCAGCATCTGCATCCCTGACGCCATCGACGTGGACGCTTTGATCGGACGGTGATTCGCGTACACGGATCCGGCGGCCCACGAAAATCCGGCAAGAAGTACGACACCAGCGCTTATCAAACTCATGTTCGACGCCGCATCAGCTTTCCCAAATCCATCACTCACGAGCAGCCCGACACCCGCTAATCCGACGAACACTCCCAGCAACACCTTCGCGTTTGGACGATGGCGAGTTATTCCCCAGTTCAATAAGACCACCCACAACGGCTCGCTCGCGACGAGCAGTGCTGCCAATCCTGTAGCAATGTATTTCTCGGCCCACGTCACACCGCCATTACCGGCCAGCAACAACATGCCACCGAGGAGAAGCGCCTTGGGCCATTGCGACAGCGCCTCACGCATCCGCTCGCCGCTAACAGCAGCCCACACAAAAAGTATTGTTCCCGCAATCAGGAACCGTGATGCGGCCATGAGAAACGGTGGAAGCGTATCGATGGCGTAGCGAATTGCCAGGTAGGTTGAACCCCAAAGCACATAGATCGCGGCGAAGGCGAGAACAATCAGCGCACGAGATGGTCGAGGTTGTATCGCGGACATAGAAATCGGAGAGTTTAAACAAAAGAAGGGCCCACACCGAAGCGTGGGCCTGTGGATTTTTTATGACGGCCGGGTTAGGGTCTGCCCCGTTTGTCAGGCTTGGGTCTGTCTTTATCGTTTCTCGGTGGCGGTGGCCGGTTACCTTTGTTGGCGTTGGTGACCACAATCACTTTCTCTTTGGGCGGTCGCTTATCATCTCTTTTCTGCGCGAATGCCCCGACTGAGACCACGCCCAGCATTGCCATCACCAGTAATTCTCGCAGCTTAATCATTTCAGCTAGTTTCTCCTCATGCTAAGTTCGCGCATGGGAGGGAGAAAGAGTTGCGCCGACCAGGAGGCAGCAAGAAAGGTGCCACGTCGTTTTGTGCGAAGAGTTTACACCTGGTTACGGAAATTCGCACGGTTTCGAGTTGAGCCGCACGGTATGGTATAGCCGCAAAAAGGCACAAAATGCACAAAATCCTTAAGAAATGAGGCGTGTTATGCCTCTATCGTTTTATCGTGACGCTCAGTGTGCCAACATTGCCACTGCTGTCAAAACTGCGCAATGAGATGGTGTGTTCACCGGGTCCGAGTTGCCCGAATTCAACCATGTAGACCTCGTGTCCGCTGTCAGCAATGCCGTCGTCCGGGAAGACAGGGACCCAGGCGCCACCGTCAAGGCTGGCGTCAGCTTTTTTGACCTTGCCCGTTGCGTCGTCAACCGAAAAAACGACGCGAACTCCGTCTCGCGCAATCTGTGGCTCACCTGTCGTTTTCACAACCGGAGGCGTGTTGTCGATATCGATCGGCTCGCTCAGTCGTTCACCCGTAAGCTTCTGTCCGGGCGGGTTGTCAGGCGCGTCAGACACGACGACCTTGATCACGTAACGCCCATCGGCGAGCGTTGCTCCGTCGATGGTGTAGAAGTTGTCGCGCAGCTTGTCTCTCAACAGCCTGAACGTTTGCTCGTTCAGCGCGCGGTAGTAGATCGCATATTCCAACGTGTCAGAATTTCGATCTTCCGCCTGCCACTGAAACGATCGCGCACCGCGCTGGTAGAAACGTCTCGGAGGCACCTGAGCAACTGGACCAAACAACGACGGATCGAGACCTGACGATTCAACATTCGGATCGACTGTCACCGGCACGATCTGCTGTAAGCCCACGCCGATCGGCAACACGCTGATCGACAGCACTTCAGGCGCAACGTTCCTTGGAAGATAAGCAACACTCACATCTTCGACCCACGATGGCGCGCTCTGCGAACCTGACGCACGAACGGTCGCGCGCCATTGAATGAACCGAGCTCGCGGACTCGAGATCTGATTGCCTTCCGGATTGCGGTAAACGGCACTCCAGTCGCTCCACGTCGCATCCGGTCGCTCACCATTTCCGGTGCGAGTTTGCACTTCAACGGTGCCTCCGCCTCGCCACCATATCCGGCCCCACGACGCGGTCAGTTTTGCATCTCGTACTGGTGATTCAAACGTTCCTTCGTTCACCAGTTCGTTGCCGAAGCGAAACAGTTTTCCCTGATTGCTGGAAGCTGCGAAGACCTGATTATTCCTGACGAACAACGAAGAGATCTGTCCTTCAGGTGATTGCAACAGGAGGTTGTCGCGGCCGTCGTTTGTAACCGAATAGATGCGCCCTTTGTCGGCAGTTCCGATCAGCACACTGCCGGGTTGTAACCCGGGCGCGATCGAGAACGCGGTGACAGTGGGTGAACTCCAAACGACGTCTGTAGCACCGTCAGGCAAAATTCGAAACACTGCGCTACGTGCGTTCGATACGTCACTGCGGCTGCGTGTTGATCCAGGTTGAGTCTGAATCGGCGCACCGCTTTCGTCGATGGCCGTGATCGTCACGGTCGTGCTCGGAGTTGCGCCTTCCGTAGGTTGAACTGGCGCGACAGCGGGTGTCGACGGGGCACGCGCACTGGCAGCAGCGTCGCTGAGTGCGAGTGCGTAGATCGATCCGTCGGCCGCAGGCGCGAGCGCGTGGATTTCTCGAAGCTGTGTGTCGAAGAGTGCAAAGGTCTTCCCTTCCGGAGACACTCGCAACACCAATCCTCCGGAATCTGTACCCGCGATCAGATCGCCTTGCGGCGTGACGGCCAACGAGATCACGTGCGTTTGATTTGTGCTGACTAATACCGACGATTCCGGATTCGCGCCCGCAGCTCTGACGCGATAAAGCTTGCCGCTGTCGCCGGTGCCGACAGCCAACGAACCGTCCGGCATGACGGCCAGGGACCAGATGTATTTGTCGCCGGGATCGAAATAGACTTCCGCTCTTCCATCCGCAGTTATGCGATAGACTTTTCCATCAGGTGACGTGCCTGCGAACACAACGCCACCAGGACCTATCGCAAGCGCTGTCACGTCGAGTTCCGCAGCATCGTAGAGAAGCGTACCCGCGCCCGCTGCTGTGATTTTGTAAGTCTTGCCGTCGTGTCCGGTACCGAGAAACACGTTGCCCTGGTTATCAACCGCGCTTGACCAGATATAAGTTTGCTGAGTATTGAAAACTTCCGTGAGTTTTGGCGAGAGCATTAAGACGCCGGTGTCAGTAATCGAAACTCCACGTGCGTCGCCTTTCAGCAGTTCGACGCGGCCGCTCGTTTCCCAGACAGTGGGCTGGCCGGCAATGGCGAGGCCACAGATTACGAAGATTGCGGAGAAAACGCAGATTAATTTGATGATCATGTTTTAGTCAGTTTCCTATGTACTTGGCGTAGAGTGAGCGTGCGGTGGCAATTTCATCAGTGCCTCTGATTATAGAGCGTGCGTCCTGAAACACAGTCAATTCGAACTTTCCTGTTTTGAAACGTAGTAGATATTCGTTGAACTTCACTTCGCCTGCGCGACGAAGCCTTTCCGCGAGTGATGCAAAGTTAATGCGCGTCGGTTGCGAGGGTGAAATCTGAATCGCATCACGCCCGCAGAGTACTGCCGCCCCTTCGCCGGCTTGCAACAACGTTTCATAAACCCCTTCGCCGCATGTTTTGCAATCCGAGCGGGGACGTCCGGTTCCGATTCTTCTCCATTCATTTCGCCACACGTCGAACTGCATCAACGCGCCGTGAAGATCGTCGATGTTTCCGGTTAACAGCTTGAGAGCTTCGCTGACCTGCACCGCTGAGACGACGTTGATGATCGGCATGATCACGCCTGAAGTGTCGCAAGTCGGAGCACTCGCGGCGGGCGGAGCTTCTTCAAACACGCAGCGCAGGCAGGCTGTTTGGTGCGGACGGATCGTCATCGTCACGCCGTACGAACCAACCGCGGCGCCGTAAATCCAGTTTACGTTGTGCTTCACGCAGGCATCGTTAATGAGATAGCGCGTGGCGAAATTGTCGGTCCCGTCGAGCACGAGGTCACAACCGTCGATCAGTCTTTCGATACTCGAATGGTTGATGTCGAGTATGTGCGGTTCAACCTCGATTTCTGAATTGATTTGTGCGAGGTGATTCGCGGCGGCGATTGCTTTTGGCAGACGTTGTTCCGCGTCGCTTTCGGTGAACATCGTCTGTCGTTGCAGATTTGAGGGTTCGACAAAGTCGCGATCGACTATGCGGAGGTGGCCGGCGCCAGCCCGCGCGAGCGATTCTGAGTGAGCAGAACCGAGAGCGCCGCAACCAACAATCAGGACCCGGGCCGCCAGCAACCGCCGCTGCCCGTCTTCGCCGATTCCATTGAAGAGAATCTGTCTGCTGTAACGATCGTCCACTGCCAATCAGTATAGCAATAGGTCCTATAACTGATATAGGACCTATGCTTGAGCGGCGGACGTAATTGCGAGCACGTAACCTAGGCCGTGATCCCGTAGCGCTTGATCTTGGCGTTGAGTGTCGTCGGCTTCAATCCAAGAAGTCTTGCAGCGCGAGTCTGGCTGCCTGACGTGCGGCCCAGTGCGGTGCGGATCAGACTGACTTCAAACTGGCGCACTTCGTCTGAAAACCGCGCGCCGCGTTTGATGTCGACCGGCCGCGAGATCGCAAGCGATTCAACTTCGTCGAGAAGTTGGAGCACGGTCTCACGCAAGGTGTTTAGTCGCGCGTCAACGCTGGAGTCACTCGGTGCGCGCTCCGCCGAGTCGGGGCTGTTGGATTCCAATCCTAAGATCGATTCAGTACTCATAAAAATTTTCCTCCCAAGAATCGGTGGCAACGTTTGCCGCCAGGTCCTTATCCGGGGAGCGTTGGGATGCGGCTTGCCGAGTGAATAGTCTCAGGTTCTGCAAAGGAATGGTTTCGTCTTGTGACAAAACGGCTAAATTTTGGGATGAGCAGGCTATATGTGGGGGAGAGAACAGTCATTGGTCATATGTCATTTGACATTGGTCATTTGCCATTTCACGACCTCCGGCTTCCGAACAAAATGTCAAATGGTAAATGTCAAATGACATATGACCAATGATTAGATGTTGTTGCCCACTGCCCGTTGGAAATTCGAGCGGTAGTTTCGGCTGAGGGTAAGTTGCTTGCCGTTCTCCATGATGATGCGGTATTCGCCGTGAAACCAGGGTTGCATCTCTTTGATCTTGTCGATCTTCACGATGGCTGAGCGATGGATGCGTCGAAACTGTCTTGGGTCGAGCTGCTCTTCCAAACTGCTGATCGTCTCGCGTAACAAGTAACCCTTCTGATTGTCGTAAACCCGCACGTAGTTCCCTTCCGACTCGATACAGTAAACATCCTGCACGTTCAGAAAAAAGACGCGCCCGCCGTTCTTGATGACCAATCTCTCCAAGTGTCTTGGTCCGCTCTTTAACTCTTCGAGCAGAGCGAGGATGTGACGATCCCGTTCGCCGGTCTGAACGAGTTTGATCTGCTCCTTGACGCGATTCCACGCTGCATCAAACCTTTCATGATCGAATGGCTTGAGCAGGTAATCGAACGCGTGCACTTCAAACGCACGCACCGCGTATTGATCGTAGGCAGTGACAAAGATGATGTAAGGGCTTGTCTCGGGATCTAACGACTCGAGCACTTCGAACCCGCCGAGCTCGGGCATCTGGATGTCCAGGAAGACAAGGTCCGGCTTGAGCGACTTGATCGCTTCGACAGCTTCACGACCATTCGCACATTCCTTAACTATCTCGACTTCCGAATCGTCTTGCAGCATCTCGCGAATCATGTCGCGAGCAAGCGGCTCATCGTCGACGACCAACGCACGAATACGTCTTGCGCTCGTCACATCGCCTCCTAATCAAACGTGAATAACGCAATGAACGGGGGTGAAGTGAGATTCACACAGCAAATGAACACCGCACTCGAACCAGTTGTGACGCAAACGAATGCGCAACAATTCACCGGTTCGTACGACAAAGTTAGATGCCAGGTTTCGTTGTTGAGGTCGAAGAGATTTATTGAACGAGAATGTGGAGATACATACGACTCTTTGGACGTTATCGCGGAATCTCGAGCGTGACGACCAAGCCACCGGCCGGATCGTTCGTCAATTCGAAACTTGCTGCGTCGCCATAGAGTCCGGCGAGGCGGGCGCGCGTGTTTGCCAGGCCCAACCCTCTGCCGTTTCGAGCTTCCGGCAGTCGCTGATCCTGGATACCCGGACCGTTATCTTTTACTTCGATACGAACCACGCCGTTTCGAGGCGCCGCCGTGACTTCGACGCGTCCCGAGGCGGAATTTCCGATCGCGTGCCTCATCGCATTTTCGACGATGGGCTGGAGGATCAAGTTCGGAACACGAACGTCCAGCACGTCCGGATCGACCTTGATCTCAGTGGTCAGACGATCCTGAAAGCGAATGCGCTCGATCTCGAGGTAGCCGTTCAAAAACTCAATCTCCTGCTGGAGCGTGACCTCCATCGACCCGGAATTCTCGAGAGTCAAACGGAGAAAATCACCGAGGCGAGTGATCATCTTTCGCGCCGCTTCTGTGTCGCGACTGAGCAGTGCTGAGATTGAATGGAGCGTGTTGAAGAGGAAGTGAGGGTGCACCTGCATCTTCAACGCTTCTAACTGCGACTGCACGAGCTGCGTGTGCAGTTGCGACGCTTTCAACGCGTTCTTGCGGAAGCTGTGGTAGTAATTGAACGCATGGCTCAAAAGGAGGATGAACCAGTAAACAAGTGCCCACCGATCGAGATTGTAGTAGACGAAACTCGCCACGTTGATTGGCGCAATGTGCTCACCACGCCCCATGACCAACATGTAAAGGATGAAATGGAGCGCGATTAGCGCTGTGGACAGCGCGATGCTAATCGCGAGATGCAATGCCCCTCTTCGTACCCAATTGCTGCGATCGATACAGTAACGCCGGACAAGCCAAAGAATGAGCGGCGTCGCGAGCGCCCAGAGATAACATGCTGACGCTTGCATGAGAAAGTTTCGTGCATAGCGAATCGGTTTATTCTCGGCGTAGTACATCAGATACATCTGAGTACTGAAGAAAAGCGCGACAATCGTCCAGATTCCCCAGATCAGTCCGTATCGAACTAGAGGCTTCGAGAGGATAGGTACGTCGTCTTCGTGCGCAGACTCATTCATTGGTCTGATCTCTAGGGGACCGGGCTGGGACACGGGAGGTTTAGACAATTCAACCCTGCGTATATCGTTGTATTAACACCGGAGGGGAGAACTTTGTGACCAAACGGACTTTTTTTGATGCGAATGGGCTGCACAAGATTTACGACATTAGATAGGATTTTCATGTACATCCTGCTTAATCTTGTAAATCCTGTAAAGCCGCATTGTACATAACCGGCGTTGATGCGGTCTTACCTGTCCACAGTTCAAACTGAATTTTCGCCTGCGCGACCAGCATTTCGAGTCCACCTAACGTTTCGCAACCTGCTTTGCGTGCTTCTTTTACGAACTGCGTCTCGATTGGATTGTAGACGAGATCATAAACCCATCGCGCACCAGTTAACTGTTCCACCGTCGCCGGTGAATCAGGCGTGGCGTTCACCACCAGATCGTAACCGCTGAAAGAAGCCGAAGAGAGTAACACGCATGGAACGTCTAACGCTTTTGCCTTGTTGATGTCTCGTGCGAACACCGTCACATTCGCTTTTTCTTTTTGTAGTGCCCAGATCGCGGCTCGTGCAGCACCACCCGCGCCGATTACAGCTACTTGTTTGTTCTCCAACCTACCAAGATGCTTTAGCAGCGGCTCGATGAATCCAGCAGCGTCGGTGTTGTATCCGAGCAAACGATCTTCCTCGACCACTACTGTGTTTACGGCACCCATTTGTTTGGCGTCGGGTTCGATCCAATCCAGGCACTCCATCACGGCTTGTTTGTGTGGCGCGGTGATGCTGAGACCCCGCAGGTTCCAATCGAGCTCGGTTGTTCGCGGGTGCACCATGCGCTTGAAGAACTCTCTGACGTCTTTGACTTCAAATGGGAGATAGACTCCGTTGACTCCTTTTGCTGCGAATGCGGCATTATGAATGTGCGGCGACACCGAGTGCATCACGGGCAAGCCTACCAAACCACAAATCATCGTTTCGTCGTTGATCGCGTCGATGTTGTAAAGCGAGCGGAGCGTGCGGGCGTTGACCTGGCCGGGTGCGGTCGCACTGTCGTCGTCCAGTGCGCCGTAGGTCAAAAATGATCCGCGTGCTGGACCAAGAATTCGTGTCACGATTCCGGCGTTACCCATCGCGATCGCGATGATCTCGCGGTTCTCGCGGTGAGCGCGGTCGATCAGACGAAACACAGGTATGCAATCGACGATCTCGTTAGCCTGCACGGCGATCTTTATGACCCGCGCAGGCGTTTGGGCCAACCGTTCGTAAATGTGGTCGAGATCGGCGGGCACACCAGAGAAGTCGTGATGAGAAAGGATAGTGCGCGCCCAGATGGGTGAAAGTTCTTGGGCCAGATCACCTTCCACGTCCCACCAGATAGCCTCACCAGGCGTGGCCTGCATTTTCCAAAAGGCTTCACGTGCTGCGCGAGTTAAGTCGCGGTGTCCGCCTTGTTCGGATGGACGCAGCGTGAGAATCACCGGCCGCGGAATGTTAATGAGAATTTCAGCGAGGTCTGCGGGTTCGGCATCTAGACAATCGAGCCGCAGTTCCACAATGTCGGCCCACTCGATTGCTGGCGCGCAAGCGTTCTGGAGTGCGTTGAGATCCCGCTCGCACACCGGAACGCAAACACGTGCTGGATTGCTGGTCTTCATCTTCCTCTGCGTAACTCTGCGTCCTCTGCGCCTCCGCGGCGAAACGATCTCTCCACCGCAGAGGCGCAGAGGACGCAGAGGTACGCAGAGAAACTACTTGTGTTCGCTGGGATCCAAATGCCGCGTAGGGGCCTCGACTCCGAGATGACGCGTGGTCCCTTCCGTTACGCTCGGCGCCGGGGACATGAGTTCATCCACGTTTCGCGGGCGCTCTGGAAAAGCCCTGCCAACGGGCGGCGGTTGTAGTGCGGTTCGCTTCTCTTTTTCTCTCACCCGAATGTATTGCGCGATTCCTGTTCCCATCATCGAGAACGCCGGCAACAGCATCCAGAACCACCACGTCTGACCGATTGCCAACCGCGACACCACTATGGCAATCAAAAGGAACGCGATGCCCATAAACGCGTTCTTGAACGCCTGGTCCAACGTCGCTTCTTTGCTGTCCCTGTTCCTGCGCCGTCTTCTCCTGTGATCGACTTCTTCATCCGGCGCGTTCGCAATCTGACCCGTCAAAGCCTGTGGGACAAGGCTGATGTTCGCTCCGCACGTGCGACAAAAACTCGCGCCGTCGAGATTCTGTGTTGCGCACTTAGGACAAAACATTTATTTCTCGCCTTTCGCCAATGTGCGTTGCCGCCTCGCTTCGTAAAGAAGCACGCCGGCTGCGACCGAAACGTTCAACGAATCCAATTTCCCGGCGACGGGTATACGAACCAAAGTATCGCAGTGTTCTCTAACCAACCGGTGCAGCCCTTGCCCCTCATTCCCCAGGAAGATCGCCGCCGGCAGTCTCCAATCCCAATCGACGTACGACTGTTTTGCTTCCGAAGCTGCTCCGATGACCCAAATGTTACGTTCTTTTAATTGGTCTATCAATCTAACGAGGTTCGTAACACGCGCCACCGGAACATATTCGAGTGCACCTGCTGCAACCTTCGCAACCACACTCGTCAGACCCACCGCGCGTCTTTCTGCGATGAAGACACCATGGACGCCCGCGCACTCTGCGGTACGTACGATCGATCCCATGTTGCGCGGATCCTCGATGCCGTCCAATCCCAAGGCTAACGGCGGATCGCTACTGCCGATCTTACTTTCGAGAAGCTCCAACAGTTCGCCGGCGTCTGCGTAACGCGCCGCGGCGATTCGCGCGACGACGCCCTGATGTCTCACTTCCCCAAGCGAACGATCGAGATCGAGACGAGGCACACGATGAACGGGAACGCCCTTCGCGCGCGCGAGCTCGAGCAACGCTTTGAGTCGATCGGGTCGAGCACTCTCGAGAACCGTGATCGTCTCGATCTGGCGTTTGCCCGCCCGCAATGCCTCCAGCACCGCGTTCACACCATAGACCACGTCTTGCGCGCGTTTTTCACTCATGCTGGTCTTCCTCTGCGGTAGTAACGTAGTCTAGAGTAACGCGTGAATTGCGTCTCGTTACTCTTCGTCGTAGCCATCCCGACACTGAGCTTCCCGGGTCTTTCGCGGCGCCAACCACTCGACTGCGTTTCGGGTTGCATGGCCCATGCGAACTCCAAAACGTTCCGCACCCTTCGATAAGAATCATCAACTTCGGCGTTCACCGCTTTCACAGCGATCAGTCGCTGCAACCTGCCGATGTTTTCATTCGCAACCAATGCTTTCTCATCTCCAAGACACGAGAAGTCAAAGCCATTCGCACTCACTCGCCACGTAGACGCATTTGCCGAAGTATAGAAATCAATGACTGCTTCGTCTCTGAAGAACTCGCTCGTGTCCACAATCTCCTTCTCCGGTTTACGAGTAATACGTTCCGTCATTTCAAACCTTGTTTCAAACACTCGCGCCGGAAGGATCAAAACGATGTCGGTCCATTGAACGATTATTTCTTCTGTGGCGCCCGACTGTTGAATCACCAGGTACTCATCCTCAAAGATCATCGACTTCACGCGCTTCACGGTGTTATCACTTAGACCAAGGTCGTGATCGCTGAGCATCAGAGATCTCAACCCCAGATCTCGCAGCCGCTCGTCTACCAACTCAGCTTCTTCGCGACTGGCCGTGCGCGCCACGGGCAAAGGCAGCGCATGCGCGAGTATCTCCTGAAGATTCTCTTCGCTCAGTTTCAATAGCGTCGCCGCATCAGCCATCACTTCGGCAGAGACCGCTTGATCCTGCGGCAACAGAATGTTGTTATAACCCAACTGATGTTTCTCGGGTGGGCGCAGTACAGGCTTACGCAGTCGTGCAGAAGCTTCTGTCAAAGGCAACGGTGCGACACAGTACATACAACTCACCCTTGTCGGAGGATTTGCTCTTAGACACTCCTCACAGCGAATCATTTGATCTGGAGAAAACCCCTGGGGCTCTGAGGGTTCAACTGGTCCAAGGAAGGGAATGTTTTCGTTATCTTTAGGCAACAGCTCCTCCACGTATTTGGATTATACGACGAACCGAGGCGAAGATAATGTGTGCAGTATCAACCATCTGGAAGCGGTTGATTTCAACGTTCACTCTCGCAACAGCGCTGGCGACTGTAGGCTGCGCTGCGTTCAAGCCAACAGACGTAAACGGACCACGCGCCGAGGGTCCTCCGTATCCGGTCCAGTTGTCGGAGCTCGGCACGAGACTCGAGGAAGCATCACTCGCCTGGTATCAACTTTCACAACGTTACGGTCTAACAGGAAAGACAGAAGCGAACCTGCATCCATACACAGCGACACTCGAGAGCTTGCCTGCAAATATGTCCGGGCCGATCTATTTGCCGAAGGTAGGCTCGCCAACTAACCCGACTGAAGAAGAGGTGCGCGAGTCGTTGCGTAGATTCATTGTTGAATGGCAACGGCTGATTGGAGCAGAACCGAATGAGTTGTCACTCGTGGAAAGAGTCGACGAGCCTTCAGGAGTGAAACTTGCTCGATACGAACAACGACCTTTTCGTTATCCACTGCGCGGGGGTTATGGCACTCTCGTGATTCGGTTTCGCCCCAATGGACAGTTAGTCGCGTTATCGAGCAACTGCATTCCACACGCGGACAGTATTCAGGCAACGCTCGCGAATCTCACCCCGAAAGTGACGGGAGAGCAGGCGGTGAATCGCGTCAAAACACAACCAATAACGACTACAAATGGCCGGCAGACTGTCTCTTTACCCCCGAACGCGACCGTCGAGGCGCGGCAATTAGTTGTCTACGCCGGCCCTTCGACTAACGGCCTGCAAGTACGCATCGCGTGGGAAATCGACGTGGCAAATGGCCCCATCACAAAAGTGTATTTGGACGCGATCTCTGAAGAAATTATTGCAACATCGTGATCTCATGACTACAGACTCTCACAACTTGACCAGAGCAAAGCAAACCAGCATCCTAGGGTTAAAGACCAGGAGGGTATTTTTCGGAGTCAGTTTATGCACAATTTTGATCCAACAAATAATGTTTCATGGCAACTCGGACATAGGGGAAGGGTAGCGGTATTTATTGACGGTAATAATCTTTTCCACGCGGCGCGGTTTCACAACATCGACATCGACTACAACAAACTCCTGCGGGTGTTGTTGGGCGATGGCCGGCTGCTGAGGGCTTTCTTCTATACGGGTGTCGATATCGGAGCGGAACGTCAGCAGGGTTTTCTTCTGTGGATGCGAAGAAATGGTTTTCGTGTCATTCAGAAAGAGCTCAAGACGTTTTACGACGGGACACGGAAGGCCAACCTCGACGTCGAGATTGCGGTTGACATGCTGTCGCTCGCTGGGCGTTACGATACGGCGGTGCTCGTGTCAGGCGATGAAGATTTTGTCTACGCAGTCAACGCCGTTGCGTACAAGGGATGTCGTGTCGAGATAGCCGGCTTCAGATCGAACACGGCGCCAAAACTCATCGACGTCTCTGACTACTTCATAGATCTCGGGGAGATCGCGGATAAAGTGCGCAAGGAGATCACTCACGGGACGCGTTATGATGAGCGTGACTTGCACGAACCGCTGCCTGCGCCATATCTTCACGACCAACTGGAGATGCAGAAACAGCCTGACAGTTACGAGGCTGCGATGCGCGTGGTGATCCAGGCAGAGATCGACGAGCAAGCCGCGGAGTTTGAAGCGGCCCAGGAGTTCATCCGGATCACCGACGAGCACTGATCTCTCCGGCCCTCTGCGTATCTCTGCGTTCT
>JBIOUJ010000110.1:0-120872 GCA_044867025.1 Pyrinomonadaceae bacterium
ACGCAGGCCGGCACCGCCGGTCTCTGCGTTGCAACGCCCTGTTAGCGCAGAGACCGCAGAGATACGCAGAGGACCGCAGAGAATCCTTGTTCCTTCTGGTGGCTCAAATCCTGCCTTTCGGTTAACATAACCCCGCTTGTTAATTCTTGCCGCTGGCTGGGTTTAGGACCTTTCGTGGCTTTTGCGACCATACAGGAAGCCGCCGCCGAAATACGCGACGGACGGATGATCATCATCGTCGACGACGAGGATCGCGAGAACGAAGGCGATCTGGTCTGCGCGGCTGAAAAGATCACGCCCGAGATCATCAATTTCATGGCCCGCCACGCTCGCGGCCTGATCTGTTTGCCACTGACCGAGGAGCGTTGTGACGAGCTCCACCTGACCACGCAAGTCGCCGACAACACCTCCTATCTCGGCACAGCTTTTACAGTTTCAATCGACGCGCGTCGCGGCATTACTACCGGAATCTCAGCCGCAGACAGGGCCACAACGATTTTGGTCGCAGTAGATCCCAACTCGCGTCCACAGGATCTCGCCCGGCCCGGTCATATCTTTCCCTTGCGCGCAAAGAACGGTGGCGTTCTCGTTCGTCCCGGACAGACCGAAGCGAGCGTCGACATGGCTCGCATCGCCGGTCTCTATCCCGCCGGCGTGATCTGCGAAGTGATGAACGAAGACGGGACGATGTCGCGCATGCCGCAGCTCGAGACCTTTGCGGCGCAGCACAATATGAAAATGATCAGCGTCGCCGAGCTAGTGCGATATCGGATGAGCAAGGAAACGCTTGTGCGGCGCGTATGCGAAACCGATTTACCGACGGTCTACGGTCGCTTCCGCGCGATCGCTTACGAAAATGTGATTAACGGCGACGTGCATCTGGCGATGGTGATGGGCGACGTGAAAACTGACGACCCGGTTTTGGTCCGAGTTCACACTGAAAACGTCACGTGCGACATGTTTGGCTCGTTGATCGACGACACGGGATTTCAGCTTCATACGGCGCTCGAGAAGATCTCTGCTGCGGCGCGCGGCGTAGTTCTCTATTTGCGCCAGCGCGAACATAGTTTGGACCTGGTAAACCAATTGCGTACGTACAACCTCATGCAGCAGAAGGGAATCAGTAAACGAGACGCGAGTTTGGAAACAGGTTACGGAGTGGATCGCGATTACGGTGTGGGGGCCCAGATTCTCCATGACCTCGGGTTGCGTCGGATCCTGCTTCTATCGAATCATCCCCCCAAAGTAGCGGCACTTGAAGGTTTTGAGCTCTCGGTTGTGGGCAATGTTCCGCTCGGCGAGCCTGCGTCGCTTAAGGACCAGGAGGATGCTGCCGCGGAACCTAAATGACCGTGAAGCAAACAAAAGCACGGCTGATCTTTTTGTGACTTTTGTTGCCTTTTTGCGGCCCTTTCAGTCTCTCCCTCAAGAATTTGACGTTCCACGGAGTCGCATCGCGACTTGCAGGTTATGAGTGTAGACGAGCCGAACATTCAGCCAGAACCACCTAAGCCCACAGTGAGAAAGCGTTGGCGTTACTTCACTCGCCGCCACGCGTTCCTCGCGGCTCTGATCGTCGGCGTGGTCGCGATAGTTGTGATCCTGGTGGTCCTGTTCATGTTTCGCCTGGGCTACGTCGATCGTTACATCGCGGGCCAGATCAAACAGACGTTTGCAAACTACGGCATACGCGCCGAGATTCGAGAGTTTCACGCGACCGTTCCGCCTCAGACTGTGGAGATGTCGGGAGTAGAACTTTACGATTCGTCGACCGGCGAGCAGCTCGGAAAAATCGGTCGACTTGTGGCGACGATCAGAATTGAAGATCTCTATGCCTTGAACCTGCGACGCAACATCAATCTTCAGGACCTGAAAATCGAAGGTCTTGAAGCATGGGTTAAGTTTGACGAGCAAGGCCGCTCGAACTTCCGCAACATCCACATTCCGCCGCCCGAACCAAACAAGCGAATCCTTTTCGCCTACTCAACCGCTAACGTCGAAATCAAGAATGGAACGATCTATTACGGTGATGCTCGTCACGACATTTCCGGCGATGCACGAAACCTGCAAGTAACAATCTTACCTGACGACCCAAGCGCTCCAGCCGCAAGTTGGATGAATACCGTTACGCTGAACGCTACGAATTCAACTTTCACTTACGATGGTCGCCCCGTCAACAACATCGATTTCCATGCGCGCGGTCGCGTCAATCAAACACGAGCCGAGATTCAGGAAGCGGTGTTGAGATCGCCCGTCGCCGAAGCGCGTTTGGAAGGCGTGATGGACGATTGGCGCGCGCTTCGGTACCAGATGAAGGTAACGTCGACAGTTGATCTCACTCAACTTTCAGACGTTCTCCAGTCCGGAACGACTTTGCGTGGCGCGGGAAATTTTGCCGGCACGGTTACGGGCGAGGGGGATCAGTTCAAAGTAGACGGAGAGGTTAAATCAGACGCGCTCGCCGCCGATGGCGTGCGTTTGCAGGGTCTGAATGTAAGCGCGAGTGGTTCGGTTCAAGGCAAGAGTTACGAGATCAATGGCAAGGCTGTCGCGGATCTACTCAATGCCGGCGATTTCCAGATCGATTCTGTGCAGTTGATGGGCAAAGTCATGGGTACCGGGACGAACTTTCGTTGGGTCGGCGAGTTACGTGCCGTTGCCGAGAAAAGTTATGGGACCACGCTGACTGGTCTGATTCTGCACGACGCGCGCGCTGAGATGAATGACGGCGTTCTGACGGCGAGCTCGAGTCAGTTCACTGCAAATGGGCTGGCTGCTTCGGGCGCCAAAGTCAGTGGAATCACTGCTTCAGATTTGCGAGTGCGAAAGCAGGACGACGTCACGACTGCGACGGTCGCCACCGTCAAGGCTGGAACGATTACGGCTTCGGGCGCACAGGTCAAAGGTGTCACAGCAAACAACATCAACGTCGAGGATCGCGGTGGTGTTACGAGCGTCGTCGTGAAAGACGTGCAGGTTGGAGCGACGAGCGCGGCGGGTGCGGAGATTGGAAGTCTGAACATCGCCGGCGTTCGTTTGTCTGTACGCAACAGGCGAATCGAAGGCTCGACGGCCGATATCGACGCCGGTACAGTGAAGCTTGCTGATGGCCAGGTGGAGAACGTCAAGCTCGCAAGACCGGTGTTCGTAGTTGAACCTTCCGGAAGGTATCGTGCGACTGCTGATTTGAGTATCGGCGGCGGCGTGCTCGGCAGCATGAACATGGGCCAGGCGCGCGCGACAGTCGTCGCAACAAATCGCGAGATTCAACTCAACAACTTCGCAGCGGATGTGTTCAAGGGACGTGCGAGCGGGAACGCGCGTGTTGCGATCGCGCGGGGCGGCACGTCGCAGGTGAGTGCTGACTTCACGAATATCGACATCGCCGGACCGCTCACGGCGTGGGCCGGAAGCGCGGTGCCGTTGGCGGGCCGCGCCAGTGGCAGAGTCGATCTGACGTTTCCCGGTACTGACGTCAAACTCGCTTCAGGAACAGTCTCGACTCGATTGACGGCCGAAACCGGCGAGACAAGCGCAGACAGAATTCCAATCACCGGCGAAGTCGCGATGCGCGCCGATCGAGGCACGTTTGATATTCAACAGGTAAACCTCCAAACACCGGCGACTAAGTTGACCGCTACGGGCCGGTTCTCATTCGAAAACGATTCCGATCTCCAAGTCGACCTCAACTCAACTGACGCGGCTGAACTGCAAGCTGTGCTCGTTTCTTCAGGGCTGCTGCCTGAAGTCGAACAGCAAATGGAGAGTTATGGAATCGAATTGGGAGGTCAGCTTGCTTTCAACGGAAACATTCGCGGCAAACTGAGTTCGCCCAATGTGAATGGAAGAGTTTCCGTGGGAACGTTGATAGTCAACGGAAATGAATTGGGCTCGCTTTCGGCGTCGGTGGAGATGAACGACGACCAAATAAGAGTGCCGGACGGGAGTTTGCAGGAGCGCGATGGAGGCGGAGTTCAGTTTTCGCTGGTCAAGCCGAGAACTGGTGAAAACAACATGTCGATCACCGCCAAGCTCGATCGGTTTAGTGCGCGAAATCTGCTGGCACTCTCGCCGGTGGAGGTTCCCAAGCAGATCGCTTCAGACACTCAGTCAGACATTTCCGGCGATATCAACATCTCTGGAATTCCCGATGCGATGCGGGGCGACGCGAACCTGCGGTTTGGACCAGGCAAGCTCGGTGGCGAAGCGCTCGAAAGCCTCGTCGCGCGTGCGAGGTTCGATGGACCTAACGTCTACGTCGACAGCGTCGACGTTCGTCTGGGTGCGGGCCACATCGTCGCGAGTGGCAATTTCAATACAAAGAGTCAGGAATTTAAATTCCAGGGCAATGCCGAGGGTATCCAGTTAGCGCGGCTGACCGCACTTGCCAACAGGCCTGGCCTTCCGGTGGTCACTGGTGTGGCTGACTTCACTGCCGAAGTTTCAGGAAAACTCTCCGAAGAAGATTTCCGGAATTATCTGGTCACGTTCAAAGGCGAGGGACGCGACGTCACGATCAATGGCCGGCCGGCCGGCGCAATCGCTCTCTCAGGCAAGACTGAAAATCAACAACTGAGCATCACGTTAACGTCCGGTATATTTGGACCACCGCAGGTCGTCGCCGCAAACATCAACCTTGCGAGTCCGCGCCTTGCAACAACGCTCGACACGACATTCACGAACGCGGATCTGACCAACTTGTTTCAGATCGCACTGCCGGGCAACACCGTGCGAATCTCCGGTCGCGCCAACGGCACCATCAAGGCCGAGGGCAACTTACTCGACGAAGAGGAGAACTTCTCACTCGCAGGATTAACAGGCACGGCGACGTTCTCGGAACTGAGTTTCCGCGTCGAAGACGTTCAACTCAGCGCTACTACGCCGCTGATCGTTAAGTTCACTCCCAACGAGATCCAATTTCAGCAAACGAGGTTCACGGGACCGGGAACTAACATCGTTCTTGACGGCACGTTGGCGACGGCGTCTGGCGGCCGGCAAGGATTGAATATCAACGGCGATCTGAACATGCGCGTCCTCAACGGCATCTCGCCGGACTTCTTCTCCTCAGGCACGGCTGAAGTGGCCGTTCGGATCAACGGAAGCTTCGAAGATCCTCGTATGTTAGGCACGGCGTCGCTCAACAACGCTTCAGTGTCAGTGCTGCTCGGAAACGAACGTTGGACCGTCGCCAATCTGAGAGCGACCTTCAGATTCACTGCGAATCAAGCTCAAATCGACTCGCTTACGGGAACAATCGGCGGCGGACGAGTTTCTGCAAGTGGCGGCGCTTTGCTCGAGGGGTTCACCGTTTCAGCGTTCCGCGTCAATCTTCGCGGCGACGACGTCACCGTTCCATTCCCGGAGGACTTTCGCTCGACGCTCGATGCTGACGTTGAGATTCGAGGCTCTTCACGAGAGCAGTTGATTAGCGGGACTGTCAACTTACGCCGTACCGAATACACCGAGGACATCGAACTGGCCGACCTGATCAATGTGCGACGCGGCGAGTCGATCGAAGAGGGTGCTGAAGTTGAACTCACTCGCACTGCCGTCTTCGCAGCACTACGCGTCGAAGGAAGAAACGCGCTTGTCGTGCGAAACAATCTCGCGGATCTCGTCGGATCTGTTTCGCTTCAGTTGGATGGACCAGTCAACGATCCAACGATCTCGGGAAGAATTACAGCGACGAGCGGAACGCTGAATTTCCGCAACGATCGTTACGATATTACGAGAGTGCTCCTGGATCTGCCGCCGGCTCGCAACGCAGATCCGATTCTCAACATTCAAGCGGAATCCCAGATCAGAGGCTACCGGGTGATCGTGAGCCTGACTGGACCACTTTCGCAGCCTCAGGCTGCGGTGCGTTCTGAGCCCGCGTTGCCGCAGGCAGACGTTGTTTCGCTGATCACCACCGGACAGCTTTCTTCGAGTGACACGAGTTCGTCGATCCTGGCCCAGTCTGAGGTCGGTGCAGCTACGAGCCTGCTCACGGATGCGCTGATTAACGCTCCTGCGCAGCGAGCGACGAGGAAGCTTTTTGGTCTGACGCGTTTTGAAATCAATCCAGTGATCGGCGCAAGTGCAGGCTCGACGCCGGCTGCACGGTTAGTTCTCGGACAAAGAATCAGCAAAGAAGTAACGGTCACGTATTCGACGAACGTCACATCGGACCCGAACCAGATTCTGGCGCTCGAATATCGCCTTTCCGATCGACTCTCGTTTGTCGCGCAGTACGAGCAGGCTTCGACGAGAAGGCTGAGCGCGCGCACGAACAACTTCAGTTTTGAGATCCGTTTTAGAAAGAGATTCTGAGCAAGGGGTGCGTTTACGATTGGCCGCGAAGAAGCACATAAAACACAAACTGTTGCTTGTGGTCATACTCGGGTTCTCTTTCTGGACGGCGGCGCAAGCCAATGCTCTCAAAGACGCGCGGATCGAGGACTATGAAGGCCGCCAGGTAACGCAGGTCGAGCTGGTTTTCGAGGGAACGCCCGACAATCCTAACGTCCAGGCTGAATTACTTGCCGTACTGAAAGTTGCCGCCAACACACCGTACTCGGCGGTGCGCGTACGCGAGTCGCTGCAAGCACTGTTCGACACTGGACGCGTCGCCAATGCGCGCGTCGAAGTGGTTGAAGACGGTACGAGCCCAACGTCACCAGTGCGCCTCCGTTTCGTCGTGCAGCGCCAGGTGCAGATCGGCGACGTACGCATCGAGATCACTGGACCAGTAACGGGTACGCCCATCTCAGTCGACGAGCTTCGCGCGCGCTTAAATTTCGTCCAGCCGGGCACACGCCTGTCTAAACAACTCATTCAACGCAATGCTGACGAAATCCAGGTCTACCTGCGCGACCGTGGTTATTTCAACGCCACGGTTGAGCCTGTGGAGCAGGTGGGGCAGCGTGGTATTCGCGCGACGGTGACTTACCGCGTGACGCCGAACGAACAAGGTCGAGTTGAGTCTTTTGAAATCGAAATCAAAGGCTTCAATCCTGCCCCCGTACGCAATTCTCTAGTGCTCCAACAAGGCACGCCTTTTACACGCGACGATCTCGCGGCCGACGTGAATCGCATCCGTGATGCTCTCGTGGCGGCAGGCTTTCTCTCGCCGGTTTTAGACGACCCGCGCGTGGAGAGAGACCCGGAGAAGAATACGGTGCGAATTACTCTCACCGGAGTTGTTGGACCGAAGGTCAATGTGGTCGTCAAGAACTACGAGGTCAGCGAGAAGACCCAACGTGAGTTGTTGCCGGTGATGCGTGAGGGCAACGTCGATTACTCGGCGATAGTTGAAGGCGCGCGGCGAATTCGCAACAAGCTTCAGGAGGATGGCTTTTTCTTTGCTGAGGTGACTGAGACGTGTACGGTCAGTAATGCGCCTGCTGATCTTGGGCCAAACGGCACCGAAGAAACGTGTCAGAACCTGAATCCGAACGCTTTAACCGGCAACAATGTAACGATCGAATATCAGGTCGAGCGCGGCCGGCGCTTTCGTCTCGACGACATCCGCATCACGGGAACGAACAGGTTGTCGTATGAAGATGTCGAGGCCGAGTTGAAGACTCAAAAGGCGAATGCGATCGGTTTGATTCCGTTTCTTGGTTACGGCCGCGGTTACACAAGCCTCACGCTCCTGGAACAGGACCGGCGCACTGTCGAGGCTTTCATGCGCGACCTCGGGTATCGAAGAGCGTCGGTGGCTGTCTTGCAGGGCGTCTCGATCAATGGAGAAGGTCTGATCATCACTTTTCAGGTGACGGAAGGACCTTTGACTCGTATCGCGGGTCTTGAAGTCAAAGGGAACAAGATTCACACCGATGAAAGACTTCGACGCGAGTTGAGAACCGTAATCGGCGCGCCTTATTCGCGTTCGCAGGCGCGTGCCGATGGAGATCGAGTTGCGGCACTTTACGCGCGTGAAGGTTATGTTGATGTGCGCCTTGATTTTTCTGTCGTCGAACTGCCGAAGAAGGGCGACGACGAGCAAGTCAGGCTCGTTTACTCGATCACAAACGAGGGCGACAAGGTCTTCATCAATCGAATCATCGTCAACGGAGTCACGGGCGACCAAAACACTCGACGCACCAAGCGCGCGGCCATCAGAAGGGCGATTCCCCTTGTGGAAGGCGGTGTTCTTCGGGCCGACCGGATCTCGGAGGCTGAACGTGAGCTTTACCTGACGGACGCTTACCGGCAGGTGATCATACGAACAGAAGCGGCCGGTGAAACTCAGTCGGGCTTCAAGCGTCGAGATGTCATCATCGACGTCGAAGAGAAGAAGCCGAATGTAATGGATTACGGCGGTGGATACTCAACCGATGCGGGCGCGCTCGGGTTGTTTGAAATCAGCAACGTGAATCTGATGAACCGGCTGCGTCACGGGGCGATGCGTCTGCGTGCGAGTGGTCGACAGCAGCTCGTGCGCCTCGAGTATCTCGACCCGCGTTTCGCGAGGTACAACGAGACACAGTTCGCGCCGCTCGCGGCTTCGCTTGAGTACAACCGGGATTCGACGATCACGCGTTTCTTCCGTTCTGCCATCGATCGCGGAACGATGGGGATCGTGCAGCGGCTCGACGAAGATGGGAATCCGATCGACATCTTTGGTAATCAGGTCAACGAACCGACAATCAATCGCTTTACTGCGGCGATCGAGACGCAGCGAGTGCTCGACCGGCGTACGCGCACCATAATTTTCGCTCGGTACAGTTACGAGGACGTGCGGCTCTTCAATCTGGAGAGCTTGGTGGTCAGACCGATTCTCGAGCCTGACGACAAGATCCGTTTGTCACGGTTTGGCGTCTCGTTTGTAAGAGACACTCGGGAGCGATGTGAACGCGGGTTGTTAGAGCGAAGTCGTGATGACGACGATGAGCCGGGTGGTCCGGGTGAGATTTGCCGCTATAACCAGGTAGACGCGACGCGTGGTGGCTTTCTCAGCCTTGATTATTCGCTCGCCTTGCGCCAACTAGGCGGGAACATATCGTTTAACCGGTTCCAGGCAACCTACCGGCATTACTACAAAGCGAGTTGGCTTAGGGATACTGTGTTTGCGGGTAACATGACGCTCGGACTCGCGAACCTTTTCAACCCGCGCGACCGTGATGGCAATGGAACGATCGACGAGATCGACCGGACACTGCCGATCAGTGAGCGATTCTTCTCAGGCGGCTCCACGACCTTGCGTGGGTTCAACTTTGAAGAGGCTGGTCCACGAGAAGTCGTCATTCCGGAAGGTGAATTTCGAGATTCAGACAACAATGTGGTGTTTCTCGATCCGTTTACGGTGCCTGTTGGCGGCAACGCGCTCGCGGTTCTGAATCTCGAAGCGCGCGTTCCGCTCACGAAGTCTATACAAGTGGTGCCCTTTTACGATGGCGGTAACGTGTTTCGACGAGTTGGGGATCTGTTTGGAAAAGACGATCCCACGCCGGTGCCGCCGGGAGATATTCTTGCGGCGATTAGGGCGGTCAACCTGCGTGCGCATTGGACCAACACCGTCGGGCTGGGATTTAGATTCCAGACGCCGTTTGGTGGCGCGCTGGCGGTGGATTACGGTTTCCTGTTGAATCCGCCGGAGTTTTTGGTTCCGCAACGTGGTCCAACCACTATTTTCGATGGCACGCCGGCGATATTTCGTTTGCATCGAGGTAACCTGCATTTTCGAATAACGCAGACGTTCTGAGGGTTAGAACATGAAGAAGCTATTACCTTTTACGCTGGTCGCATTTACCCTGATTGCCGCTGCGCCATTGTCCGCGCAGCAAGTTGTCGACAAGATGGTCGCGACTGTAAACGCGGGTGTGAAGACCGACCTCATCACGTATTCCGATCTGCTTTGGCAGTTGGCGTTGCAGCCGCAGACGCAGCTCGATAACCCCAGGTCGGAAGATCTCAATGGCGCGCTTCGCCTTTTGATAGACCAGCACTTAATTCTTCAGGAAGCGGAGAAGATACCGACCATCGTGCCCACAGCGCAGGAGATAACCGCGGCCCGGGACGACTTGGCGCGCAATTTTGCTTCACCGCTCGAATTCCAGCAGCGGCTTCAGCGCGTTGGGTTGACTAGCGAAAAACTCGATGAGATTGTCGAACAGCGTCTGAAGATGGAAAAATATTTGGACTTTCGTTTTCGCAATTTCGTAGTCATAAGCCAGAAGGAGATTGCTGATTATTACCGCGATGTCTATGTGCCTCGTCTTCAGACTCGCGCTCCAGGGCGCATCGTGCCGTCGATCGAGCAGGCGCGAGCTGAAATCGAAAAGGCTTTGACAGAAGGGAAAATCGAATCTGAAATGGACGCGTTTCTCGACACCGCTCGCGAGCGCGCCGAGATTGTGATGCTGAGTTCTGTATGAGCTTCCAACCGAGAATCGGTCTGGCCCTCTCCGGCGGCGCCGCGCGCGGCAATGCCCACGTGGGTGTCCTGCGCGCATTCGCAGAAAACAATATTCACATCGACTGTGTTGCCGGGACGTCGGCGGGATCGATCGTTGGTGGGGCATTGGCTGCCGGCATGCCTCTCGACGACATTGAAGAGTTTGGACGGAAGCTTCGCTGGCGAGACATCGGCCGCGTGACGATGTCGCGGCTGGGAATACAGAGCAATGAGCGTCTCGAGCAGTACTTGCGCGCGCGTTTGCCTGTGTGTCGATTCGAAGATTTACAGATGCCGTTTGCGGCGGTTGCGACGGAGTTGAAGACCGGCGCTGCTGTCGTGATGCGCGATCATGGCGACTTGCCTTTTGCGATCCGTGCGAGTTGTGCGATTCCGGGGTGGTATGTGCCGGTGACGGATGAGAATGGCCGGCAGCTTGTCGATGGAGGATTGGTGGCGGTTATTCCGTCGACTGTGGCGCGTTCGCTCGGAGCGGACATTGTTATTGCGGTTGACGTAAATGGCGCTGGAGCGACGTTTATTGGGCCGTCCAGTTCGGTGATTGGCGTGCTGTTTCAATCGATGCTTGTGGTGCAGAAGACTGCGTCGCATTACCAGTTGCAATCGTCTGATCTGGTGATTCAGCCCAAGGTGAGCAATATTCGTTGGGACGAGATGGGTCGCGCCGACGAGCTGATCGCCGCAGGATACGAGGCGGCGCTCGAAAGCATTCCGCGTATTCGAGAGCTAATTGACGAGGCGATCAAAGCCGAGCCGAGGTGGTACCAACTGCGGCGACGAAAGAACCCCCTTCCCAAACGCGTACTTAGTTTGCCTTAACGTTGTGTGCTCTTTGTGTACACAGAGAGAGCACAAAAACGCAGAGACATTCTTGAATTCCTCACGCATTCAGCGTTTATACAATCCATAAGAAAACTGAAGCACTGAAGGATCTCTCGGTCCTATGGTTATCGAGGTTATATCTGTGCCCGAGCCTCGCCGCAAAGTAAAACGTTCTGTGCGACTGGGGCTCGTACTTCTCGCGCTCGTCGCTGTTGTGGGCGCCACTGCACTTGTTCGCTCCTACAATTTCTACTCTCAAATTATCGACGCGCGGCTCGCCAGCGGTTACTTAACCAGCCGTCCCGGACTGTACGCGGCTCCGCGTGTGCTTCAACCGGGTCAAAAATTATCTCGCGACAAACTCGTCACCATTCTGCGGCGCGCCGGGTATCTGGAATCCACAGCGAGCGGTGTGTGGAGTGGCAGTTTTACCGTCAGTGACTCAGCTATCGAGATCCGGCCGGGCCGCTCGAGGCAGCCGGAAGTCGTCCGCGTGATATTTGAAGCCGATCGGATCGCCGAACTCCGCGCCGATCGGCGTACGCTCGAATCGTTTGCCCTCGAGCCCGAGATCCTGTCGAACGATCTTTCTGCAAAGGGTGGGATGCGTGAAGTTCTGAGTTTTGGTGAGATTCCAGAGGTTCTGGTTCGCGCCATCCTGGCGATTGAGGATCGGCGATTCTTCGATCATTCAGGTGTGGATGTCGGTGGTCTAACGCGTGCGGTTTTGAGAAACACCGGCGATGAACGTTTGGGCCAGGGCGGATCGACAATTACTCAGCAGCTCGTTAAGAACACATATCTGTCGCCGGAGAAGACGATTCGCCGCAAGTATGCGGAGGCGATGTTATCGGTGGCACTTGAACGCAGGCTCTCGAAGAACGACATCTTTGCGCTCTATTGCAACGAGATCCACCTGGGCCAGCGCGGCGCGGTTGCTGTGCGCGGCGTGAAGGAAGCCGCGCGAGTTTATTTCGGCAAGGAACTCCGCGACGTCACACTAGCAGAGGCGGCTACGCTCGCCGGAATGATTCAGAGTCCCGCACATTACTCGCCTGTGCGACACGCCGAAGCAGCGCGCGTTCGAAGAAATACCGTTCTCGCAGCGATGCAGGAACTCGGTTCGATCACTGCGGAGCAATACACGGAGGCGAGTAACGAGCCCGTCGCAGTTGCACCTGCTCCTGCGATTGATAGCTCATTGGCGCCTTATTTCGTCGACTACGTAAACCGGCTGGCAGAATCTGAGTTTGAGACATCAGGGTTCAGCCAGCGAATTTACACGACGATCGATCTCGAGCTGCAACAAGCCGCGGAAGCGGCGCTCAAACGGCAGTTGGACCGTCTCGATACTCTTTACGCCAAGCAAGATCTCAAACCACAGGCAGCGCTCGTCGCGCTCGATCCGCACACCGGTAACATCCTGGCGATGGTCGGTGGACGCAACTACGCCGACACACAACTGAATCGCGCCACTGACGCGCAACGCCAACCTGGATCGACGTTCAAGCCGTTCGTTTACGCGGCGGCGATTGAAGACGGAATGTCGCCGGTGCAGATGTTCATGGATGCGCCCAGGGAATTCGTGTACGACCGCAACAAACTCTATCGCCCGGCGAACTATGGCGGCGGTTATTCGATGCAGGAGGTCACGATGCGCACGGGCCTCGTGAAATCGCTGAACGTGGTCACAGTTGACATCGCACTTCAGACCGGACTCGCGCGAATCGCGAATCTAGCGAACCGGTTCGGTCTGCCGAAGCCTGAGCGCTATCCCGCACTTGCGCTCGGCACTGAAGAGGTTACACCTCTTCAACTGGCGTCGGCTTACGCTGCGTTTGTGAACGAGGGCCGTCGCGTGGATGCGAAAGCGATCGCGAGTGTTGGTGAACCGCCGGCGTCGCACACAATGCCGTTGTCGGAAGAGCAGGTGGTTAGCCCGGCGACGGCCTATGTGATCACAAACATGCTCTCGAGCGTGATTGACCGCGGGACCGCGCGCAAGGCTCGTGGTGCTGTTCCCGGGACGGCGATCGCTGGAAAAACCGGAACGTCACGCGATGGCTGGTTTGTCGGTTATTCGCCGAACCTGGTTTGTGTCGTGTGGATTGGTTTTGACGATAACAAGCAGCTTGGTTTGACGGGCGCTGAGGCGGCTTTGCCTGCGTGGGTTGACTTCATGAACGCGAGCGTCGCGCTGAGACCTGATTTGGGTGGATCGAATTTCGAATGTCCCGAAGGAATCAAATTCGTCGAGATCGATTCGGCAACAGGTCTACTTTCGACGGTCACTTGTCCGGTCCGCGAGCTGATAGCGATTAGTGAACGAATGTCACCAACGCTGGAGTGTTACCTGCATGGAAACTTGCCGGTGCAAACGAGTCCATTCGCGGAGGAGCGTGAATCGACTACTCAATCCGTTGCTCAGAAAAAAGAGGCAACACCTTCTTTGGAATTGAGACCGTATGGCTCTACGCGCGTCGACGTCGACGCAAACGGACGACGAACGCTAGTGAATGACATGCGTTGATTTTAGGCCGCAGATGAACGCAGATGAACGCGGATTCGTGATCCGCGTTCATCTGCGTTCATCTGCGGCCTAAAGTGGATAACGCTCGAGAACGACTTGAGCGATTGCATGTTCGCTTGTGTGTGAGATGGATAGATGTGTTGCGGTTGCGCCGAACTGCTCGTAGATTTTTTGCACTTGCCCGGTCAGGATTAAGTATGGTGCGCCGTTTTCACGGGCCGCGATTTCCACGTCCTGCCAACTGATTCCGCCACGCCACCCTGTTTGCAATGCTTTGAGCGCCGCTTCTTTTGCTGCGAAGCGCGCTGCATAATGCTGTGCGGCCACGACGCCGCGGCTGTCGCAGTATTCGCGCTCGGCGTGCGTAAAAACACGCTCGGCAAAGCGCGGCGTGCGCAACAGCACTTCGCGAATTCGAGCGACTTCGATAATGTCTATACCGATGGAAAGAATCACGACTGACGAACAACTAAACGGAGCCGGATTTTACTGGCGCGAGAGCGACGGCGTGCGCGCGCTGATCTGTGCTCCACTTGAAGAAGATGGTTTTGTAAATGGTTTCTCAACACGTCTCGGAGGCGTCAGTGAGATGCCTGCAAATTCACTGAGTCTGGCGGGCTTCCACGATGACGCTGCGGAGAACATTCTGGAGAATCGCCGCCGGTTTCTCAAGCTTTTTCCGGGCGAGTGGGCGCTGGCGGGCTGTTGGCAGGTGCACGGCGCCGACGTGCGCGTGGTGCAATCAGTCGAAGACGCGAAGCCGGCAGAGACTACGCTGGGCGAGACGATTTACTGCGATGTTGTCGTGAGCAATGCGAACGGAGTGTTGGCCGCAGTTAAGACTGCTGATTGTGTGCCTATTTTGATCGGTGATCCAGTAACACGTGCCTTTGCGGCAGTTCATGCTGGATGGCGTGGCACCTTGGCTACGGCTGTCGTCATTGCCGTGCAGCGACTAAAAGGTGAGTACAGTGCGAAACCTGAGAACCTGCGCGTTGCGATCGGCGCTTCGGCTGGACCATGCTGTTACGAAGTCGGCAGCGAGGTGATCGATGCGTTCACGGCGCGATTCGGCGGTGGGGCGGATTTATTCACGACAACGCGTCCGGGTCATGCGATGATCGATCTGCTCAAAGCAAATCGAGATCAGTTGGAGTCAGCAGGAGTGATACCGGAACGAATTCACACCGCACCGATCTGCACGATGTGCCGCACAGATCTTTTCTTTTCATATCGCAAAGAAAAGAACCTGCACGGGAAGGTTGGGAGATTGATGGGCGTCGTGGGAAGAAGAATCATTCAACGTTGAGCCACATCTTCACTTCGCGTGTCACCGGAGGAAAGCACGACTCGTCGTTGCACGCCTGGAATCGGAGCTTGCCTTTGATCTCGCCAGAGCCGCCGGAATAGTTTGCGGGCACGGTGACGTTGAAACGCAGCATCGATTTGCCTTCGTAGACAGCAACCATTCCCTTCGAGAACTTCAGCTTCCGCATCAACGCGCGTGGATACGAAATTGGCCCAACCTTCATGCCGGACGGCGTTTCCACGTCCAACTTCGTCGCAACCAGAAACTTGTCGAGTGGCTTGCTTGATTGCACGTGTAGTCCGGAAGGAATGTCCATAACGACGGTCGCGCGCACGACTCGTCCTTTCTTTACTTTGTCTGGAGCAACCGAACCGCTGACGTTCACGTCCGCAGAAGACTGTGGAACCGGGCTGGAATAGAAAGTCGCTGGGATCAAGAGGATAACGAGTAAAGAAAAGGTCCGAAGTTTCGAATGTTTGATCATTTAGCTGATAGCTCCGATTGAAGTTATTTGACTGAGATTACTAAGTGTGCCCTGACGCGCCGCCAGTTGCCCGCAGGCGGCAAAAATGTCGCGCCCGCGCGGGCGGCGTACGTAAGTGTGAATACCTTTCGACTCCAAAATGTTTTTGAAGCGCTCGACAGTCGCTTCCGGCGAGGGTTGATATGGCAGCGGATCCGCTGCGTTATGTGGAATCAGATTCACTTTCGCTTTGATGTTGTGGCGGTTGAGCAGATTTGCGAGTTGTCGCGCCTGCTCCTCTGAATCGTTCACACCGTCGAGCATTACGTATTCGAATGTAAGTCGCTCGCCGGTCTTCAGCGTCTTCTCAAACACTTTGCAGGCAGCGAGTAAGTCGTCGAGCGGCCAACGCTTGTTGATGGGCATCAACTCGTTGCGCAAGTCATCGGTGGGAGCTGCCAGGGAGATCGCGAGATGCGGTCGATCCGTTGTCTTCGCGAGATCGAGAATGCGCGGGACTATCCCTGCGGTAGAGACAGTGACGCGATTGGGAACGATGTGCAGACCCTGCGGATCCGCCATCACGCGTAAAGCTTTCAGGAGCGAATCGAGATTGAGCAAAGGCTCCCCGGCGCCCATTGCAACCAGGTTCGTTCCTCTTGGCGGTTTGACGCCAATGCCGTAAGCATCGTTGAGCGCGATCTGGATCTGCTCGACAATCTCGCCTGCTGTCAGCGATCGCAGCAGGCCGAGTTGGGCCGTCAGGCAAAACGTACATTGCAACGGACAACCCGATTGCGATGAAAAGCAGATCGTGTCGCGTCGTTCTTCGGGAATGAAGACGGTTTCGACTGGCAGACCATCGTGAGTCTTCATCAAGTAGCGGCGCGTGCCGTCGTTGGATAAATATTGAGATTCGACTTTGAGCGTGGCGGCGTGTGCCACCTCGTTCAGGTGTGTTCGCAGAGCTTTTGGCAGGTCGCTGATTTCCTCGAAGTCGCGCAGGCGGCGGTGCTGGAGCGCGGCGAAGAGCTGGCGGCCCCGGTACGCGGGTTCACCCAGCGTTTCGACGAAGGAGATCAGTTCCGGCTGACTCAGCCCGGTTAATTCGACGCGTTTTTCCATTACATTGTCATCTTAGCATCCAGCCTGCGAAGGGGGCGAAAGGTGGTTTCACAGGATTTACATGATTTATCAGGATTATCATGTAAATCATGTCTAATCCTGTTAATCCTGTGAAAGGGGTTTTCGTATTAGCTAGTGCATGCAAAAGAATTTGAAGGCTTTCACTCGTGAACGATTGATTGGAGTGACCGTTGCGCTGGCTTTGGGATGTGGAGGGTTTGTGTTCGGACTTCGCTGGCTCGAATCGTTGATTACTTTTCATCCGGATCGCATGACTGCGGCGGAGATGAAGGCGATTCCCGCAGGTGCAGAGAGTGTGTGGTTCAGCTCCGCCGACGGAACACGTCTACACGGTTGGTTTTTCGAAAGTCAATCAAAGCCTGCAACCGCCACGATCGTCTTCTTTCACGGCAACGGCGGACACATTGGAAACGTGGGCTGGGTGGGCCAACGATTTGCAAAACACGGCTTCGACATTTTGCTTTTCGATTATCGCGGCTATGGTGCAAGTGACGGTGTTGCTGCCTACGAATCGGATCTGTACGCCGATGGCGACGCTGCTGTAGCGTTTGTCATGAAGGAGAAGGGGGCGCGTCCCGAACGAATTGTGCTTTGGGGTCAGTCGCTTGGGACCACAGTCGTAGCCGATGTTGCTTCCCGAGGAGCGTTTGGTGCTGTAGTGATCGAATCGGGATTGAGTTCGGCAAGTTCTGTCGCGACCACTGCTTTGCCGTGGTTGCCGCGCTGGTTGCATTTCCTGGGCAGGAATCGATTTGAATCAGCTCGCAAGCTGGCCCAGGTAAAATCACCGATCTTGATCACTCATGGCGATCCGATCTGACGATTCCAACGGCTGAGGCCCACGCGCTGTTCGCATCTGCGAATGAGCCGAAGAAGTTGTTGATCTTTCCGGGAGCAGGCCACGTCGTGTTTGGTTCGATGGGCGAGCCGTATCTCGCTCAAGTCGAACAGTTCATTCGTGAGTCAATCGCAAACGCCGAAACGATAATTACCGGACGATAGTAAACGTCGCCGACGGCGTTATCGTTTGGCCGGAAACGTGATCGCGTATGCGGATTTGAATTTCATACTCGCCGGGTTCCAGCGCGCGGCTATCGATCAGGCGCGTTAGCGTCAGGCGCTGGCCAGCATCGTTGATTTGCCGCCAGTCTTCCGTCTGCTTACTCAGTTCCCTGCCGTTTTTGAGAAGCACATATTCAGCATCTGCCGCTGGTCGCAACGTGGTCTGATCGATCGCTGCGTTGTAAACCTGCAAATAGATCCCGACCGGTTGATTGCGATGGTAAACGCGCGAGACGTTTGGTATGACTTTCGTTGTCCCGATTGTGAATTGACCCACGGCGGCGCCGGGTTCGATGCTTTCGAGCTTTGCCGCAAGGATAATGCTCGACGTCGACAGCTTATCTGCGGGAAACTCCGGAACCTGAAACCCGACTTGCTTGAATCCCGCCGCGCCCGATTGGACGTCTCGCACGAACAGATCCACTCGATAACGTCCAGGATCCAGCATGAATGTTTTTGCGTAGGCCGACTTCCGGTTGCGAACTGTGCTGAGCTCTTCGGAGGTTGCAGTTGTCGTGACTGAATCTTCGAATTTCGTAATCCGGCGGTTCGCTACAGAATACACTCTCGCGAAAATATTCAGTCGCGCAGTTTCCAGACCGCCGTTGTTATCAAACTGAAGTTCGTCGTTGTCGGTTTGAATCGTGAGCACTACACCTGCGCGACCATCGGACCACCGAAAATAGTTGAACTGCGTTTCCAAGTTGATTCGATTATCGTCAACGATGGGAGTGTCAGTGGAAGCGCCGATGAAGTTTCGATTGACCGGTTGATCGCGTTCAAGGTCTCTGAGGAGGTTCATCACTTCAAACGGTGAATCCTGTGCGCGTCTGTAATTCGCTAGTCCGAAGTTGCCGCCGGCAAGTCGCTCCGCACGGGTTTCGATCCCGGCAAGCTCAGCGAAGGTTGGTCCTCCGCCGATCTGGAGCAGTGCGTCCTTCTCGTTAGGATTTCGTGCCAGGCGGTACTCTCCCGAGCCTGTCGGATCGACGAACTCGAGTTCGATTCCGCTGCTGACGTTAGGAATGTGCCGATAGAACCATTTTTCAAAAGGATAGGTGGTGGTAGAGCCGCCACCTTCCGACCATGGTCGATCGTAAGCGCCTCCCGTTGGGTGAGACTCGATTGAATCAGGCTTGCCGAATTTGATGTAGATACGTCCACGATCGGTGAGACGGCCCGGCTTGCCCGAAGAGAAGTGTTCGTTTGCGTAAGCGACGCGCTCGTAAAACTGATCCTTAAACTCGTTCTCGTCCGTGTCGGGGTCTGGGTCGCGGAGGTTCCAGACCGTTTGAATAAACTGGTCTCGCTCCTCGTCGGTTTGCAGTTTCTTCCAGGCGTCGCGCTCTGATTGAGTGAGGATTGGATCGACGTCCTGGATCCAATCGACATACGCCTTCTTTAGTTCTTGCTTGACCTTTCGAGGCTGTTCATCGGGGTTGCGCTTGGGCTCTTGTGCGGGTGTTGTAAAGGTTGAAAATGAGACGAGGAGAAGAGCGGTCACTAGCGGGCGTAGCATGCGGTGCCTCCATCGGTGACGTTCTTCTCTGCGGTCCACTGTATCTCTGCGTTCTCTGCGGTTAACAGCTACTTCAACGCAGAGAACGCAGAGATACGCAGAGGACCGCAGAGAAAAGCACTGAGGGGAGACAAACCTAGTTAGTGACAGTAAACTTTTGCGTTGGTGACAACGATTGTCCGGTCACTCGATCGCGAATCCGAATCGCGACTTCGTACTCGCCGTTGCCGAGGTTTCGCGTATCGATCAAGCGCGCCAGTGTCAGTCGCTGACCTGAGTCACTCAGACCTTTCCAGTCTTCAGCCTGTTTGCCGAGCTCTTTGCCATCCTTGATCAGCGCGTACTCGACGTCGACTGAAGGTCTCAACGTAGTTTGATCGATTCCTGCGTTGTAGACTTGCAGGTAAACACCGACTGGTTGACCGCGACGATAAACGCCCGACACATTCGGTATGACTTTCGTGGTGCCGATCACGAATTGGCCCACCGCCGGTTGATCGACGAGGCTCTCGAGCTTCGCGGCGAGAATCATCGTCGACGTGGAGAGTTTCTCCTGATCGTACTTCGGCACAGTGAAGCCGAGCTGCTTTAAGCCGGTCGCGCCTGAAGTGACGTCGCGAACGATCACGTCGACCTTGTAGGTTCCCGGAGCCAGCGGAACAGCTTTTTGATAGGCGGACTTTCTGTCTCTCGCTTCGGTGAGTTCTTCTGCCGTTGCTGTCGTGATTACGGGATCTTCAAAGATTCCGACGCGACGACCCGCGACGGACGTGATTCGCGCGAAGATGTTCATGCGCGCTTGCTGTAGTCCACCGCTGTCCTGGAAAACGAGATCCTTGTTTTCCGCCTGGATCGTGAATGCTGTGATTACTCGCTCGTCTGACTGGCGGAAGAAATCGATTCTCAAATCGAAGTTCAGCGGGTTCTCTTCGACCACGCCTGTGTTGACCGCGGTCGCGAGATCGTTGAATTTCACCTGTGGCGGCCTGTTTAGATCCGCGAGCAACTGCAACCTTGAGAACGGGCTGTCTTGTTCGCGCTGATACTGAGCGTTTCCAATACCACCCATTCCGGAAATGCGGTCAGCCTTATCCGAGAGACCTAACTGCTCGGACAGCGTGAGTCCAGCGCCGGGGATCATCAAAAGCGCGTCTTTTTCGTTTGGATTTCTTGCGATGCGGTACTCACCGCTCCCGGTCGGGTCAACAAACTCGATTTCGATTCCCGAACCCACGCCGGCAAGGTAGCGATAGAACCAGATCTCAAACGGATAAGTGCTCGTCGAACCACCGCCTTCGTATGAAGGACGCTCGTAAGAACCGCCCATCGGGTGTGTTTCGCGTCCGTCCGGCTTGCCGTACATGATCCAGATCCGGCCACGATCAGTTTTCCACCCTGGGATACCGGAAGCGAAGTGCTCGTTCGCGTAAGCGATGCGCTCGTAATACTCTTCCTTGAATTCGTTCTCGTCGGTGTCAGGATCCGGATCGCGACGTCGCCAGAATTCCTCGATGAAGCGTTCGCGTTCGTCGTCAGTCGCCAGTTTCTTGAATGCTTTCCGCTCTTCGTCGGTGATGATGTAGGTAACGTCTTTGTCCAGCCAGTCTTTGTAAGCCTTCTTCAGTTCGGGTTTGACGTTGCGAGGCTTGGTGCTCGGGTCCTGCTGGTCCTGTGTGAATACGCGCGGGATGGCGCTGAAAGAAAGGCTAAGAATCAAGGCCAGACGAAGAGCGACTTTCTGGTAAGACATTAGAAACTCCTGATGATGCTGTACGAATTCGTATGTTACGGACTACTGCCGGCTACCCGTTTGAGACCTTGGATTCTAAGATCCGGCCGAGAACACAGTCAAGGATGCCACGACCTTTAGGCTCGTTGCCTTAAAGACATGCAAAATCAGTGAATTCGGGCATTTAAGTGGCGGTTCGAGGCTTGTTAAAAATCCAGGCGACGAAGATGGATATTATGTAGAGAACCAGCATCGGCGCCGCGAATAGAAGCATGTTTGCAATATCGCTTGTCGGGGACAAAACGGCGGCAGTAATCAGGATGGTTATCAGTGCGGTTTTCCAGATACGCACCATAAATCCAGCCGTGACCAGCCCGATTCGCGCCAAAACGTACGTTACAGCGGGCATCTGAAAGACGACTCCCATTCCGAGCATGACGAGGATGATGAAGTCGAAATAGTCATTGGCCTTCAGGAGCAAACGGAAGTCAGTTCCGAGGCCGAGAAGGTATTTCGCAGCCGGCGGAAAGATTACGTAATAGGCGAACGCCGCACCCGCAACGAAGGAGATGGAAGACAACGTTATGAACGGCGTCACGTACGCTCGTTCATGCGGGTAAAGTCCTGGTGAAATAAAACCCCAGATCTGAAGGAGCAGAAACGGGACTGAAACAGCGACCGCTGCGTACAGCGAGACTTTTATGTAAAGGGAGAATGGCTCGAGTGCCGTGGTGACGATGAGTTTATCGTTCACACCCGAGAACGACTCTGTTGCTGCTGTGCCGAGTTCGGCCGGCAGGCGCACACCCTTTGGAATCACAGTGTTGCCGGCAAAGAGGGCTTCGTCGGTAAACAGAGCCAGCTTGCCCTCGGCATCTTTAAAAACACGTGCGGTAACGGAAGCGCCCGCAGGGATCAAACTGGTACCCAGTTTTGTTTCTTCGGAAAAGACGTAACGCCCTGAGTCATTCTCTTTCAATGAGTTCATACCGCCGATCATCTCGGTGCCGGTCTGGCCGGCAATCGGAACTTGTCGTCGCTGTGCGTCCGCCAAGGCTCGTTCAACGGGAGCGGCAAGGAACGCATAGATCTGACCGGAGACAAACCAACTGAGCGTTCCTGCGATGAATATGAAGATGAAGCAACGGATCAAACGGCGACGCAGTTCGTCGAGGTGCTCGAGGAAGGACATTTGTCCACCGAGCTCTTCTTCTTCTTGTCTCCTGTTTGTGGAAAGTGCTTTTAAAAATGCAGACATCGCGGTTAGGTTAGATTAGAGCCAATCCTGTTTTCTTATGGGCTGCGGTTCGGGTTGAGTAGTTTCGGCAGCGACTGCTTCGGGCGGCGTTTGAGTTTCGCTCTCGCGCGGAACTGCCCACTCAGAGTTTGAGGTTTCGATCACTGGTTGGTCAAACGTCTGCGGGGGTTCGTAGACTGGTTGTTGGTGTTCTTCGAGTAATGAATTGTCCTCAAGCTTGGCGGTTTCCAATGCTACTTCGCGTTCCCACGTCCGTTTGAAGTCGTCTGAGGCTTTCCGAAATTCGGCCAGGCCTTTACCCATCGACCGTGCGAGTTGAGGCAGTTTCCGCGGGCCAAAGAAAATCAGTGCGATCACGAGAATGAAGAGTAATTCAGTACTGCCGAGTCCTTCGAGAATGAATGCAAACACTGGTGTTCACCTCTCTAAGAAATGTGACGCAAAAAACCTCGCCGGAGCGGGAGTGCCGGAAAGAGTCGGGATTTCGGTGACAGCGAATTGTAGCGCGTCATGATTGAAAGCAGAAGGCGCGAGGGCCATTAAGAGACTTTCGCCGGATCATCTATAATCGTCACGGATGCAAGACCAGGTAAACATCTCGACTACCGGGACTCTTCAGGCTTTCGCCGAGTGTGCCGAAGCTGTTGCTGCTACGACGAAGAAACTCGAGAAGGCGGCGATACTCGGAAGTTATCTCGAAACGCTTTCAGATCCTGATCTGACTCGCGCCGCGCGATATTTCGCGGGCCATCAGTTTGCGATGTCAGATTCGCGGACCACGAATGTCGGTGGAAGCATTATAACTGCTGCACTGAGTGAAGCTACTGGTTTTAGTGGTGACGATATGTCTCCGCGTTACGTGCGTCTCGGGGATCCGGGTGAACTCGCCGAGGAAATAATGAAAGAAACTAAACGCGCGTTCAATCCCACCATCACGCTTGCAGAGACTGAGTCGCTGATCGCGAGGTTAAGTGAAACGCGCGGGATTAAGAATAAGACTGCGTTGCTTGCTGCTGTGCTACATCGCGCATCACCGCTTGAAGCTAAGTACATTGTGAAGTTGCTCGCGGGTGATCTGCGCATTGGTCTAAGAGAAGGACTGGTGGAGGACGCGATCGCGCGTATCTTTGGTCAGCCGCTGGCTGATGTTGCTTACGCCAACATGTTGTTGGGTGACATTGGCGAGACAGCGATACGCGCGCGAGTCGGCGATCTGCGTGATGTCAACATGCGTCTGTTTCATCCGATCAAGTTCATGCTGGCAACGCCTGCCGCTGATCTCACGGATGTTGCCCGGACGATGCCGGAAGAGTTTTTAATCGAAGACAAGTTTGATGGTATTCGAGCCCAAGCGCATGTCGAGTCGGGAAGGGTAGCGATTTACTCTCGGACGATGGATGAAGTCACGCATCGATTTCCGGAGTTGGTCGAGCCGCTGGAAGCGCTGCCTACGGATGTGATCATCGATGGCGAGATAGTTCCGGCGAACGGTGACGTCATACTTCCTTTCAGCGAACTGCAAAAACGGTTGGGCCGGAAGAACGTCGGGGCGCAGTTGCTCACGGCGGTGCCGGTCGTCTTGGTTGCCTATGACCTTCTTTATGCCGGTGGAAAAGTTCTAATCGACCAACCCTTGAGCGAGCGGCGACATCTACTGGGCCAAGTAGTGCCTGATCGAGGGCCTCTGCGGATGTCTCAAGGCAAACTGCTCGCCGATGCTGCAATGCTGGACGACGAGTTTGAACTTGCCCGGGGCCGCGGAAATGAAGGCCTGATGATAAAAAGCCCCAGCTCGTCTTATAAGCCGGGGCGACGAGGGCGCGAATGGCTCAAGCTGAAGCGAGCCATAGCTACTCTCGATGTTGTGGTGACGGCGGTGGAAGTCGGCCATGGCAAACGGAGGGACCTGCTATCCGACTACACCTTTGCCGTCCGGCGCTCAGGTGAGGACGATCAACTCCTGAATATCGGGAAGGCGTATTCGGGTCTGACTGACCAGGAACTGACCGAGCTTACCGAATGGTTCAAAAAACATACACTCCAGGAATACGGACATGGGCGGGTTCGGCTCGTGGAGCCGACGGTCGTCATTGAAGTAACATTTGACAGGATTCAACCTTCGAAGCGCCACAAAAGCGGGTATGCGCTGCGATTTCCGAGGATATTGCGGTTGAGACCTGACAAAACCGCGGCTGAGATCGATACCCTTGAGACCGTGCGACGGCTCGTGGAAAGCACGGTAGGGAAGGAGAACAGTCGACCGAAACCCGGCGAAACCGATGAGGGCGGATGAACATTATCCGGCTTTTTGTTGCAATTACGTAAACTTCCTATTGCTTCAGAAGGCCGGAAGGCGGTACGATGCTGCGCGTCACCGCCTCCCAGCACGCTGTTCAAACTTGATCGGTGAGCCCGGACACACAAAACCACAAGCCGCTAAAGCTGCGCCACGGCGTATTTAATGGGGTTTGTTTTTGGGTGTGCGCTTCTCTTAGTACAGTGACAGAAGGGCCGCCAACGCTTCGTATAACAGGTAATCCGACGTTTCAACTCCAGGGTCTTGAGTGGCTGCCCCGGTGACGGTCGTTAAACTTTCGTCACTATTGACAATCGGCGAGGGAGGCGGCGGGTTTCTACCAGGTAGCTCAATGTCGCCCGCATAGGTGTTAAAAGCGAGAGCGGACACAAGTAATACGGCAAATACAAAGTTTTTAACCAGTTTCATTGATCTTCTCCTCAAAAAGTGTGTCAGTGCCTTGTGAGTGGGTGCGCAACCAAGTGATTAATTGGTATCCGTGATAATATCCGTCAATTGAAAGGCTGGCAAGATAGCAAGGTTCCTTACCTAAATCTAAAACTGGAGTCCTAGTATGGAGTTGCAGACATCCGTCCTTGGGAATGCGACCGAATTTTCGGTCGACAACATCATTCCGTTATGTGAGCTTGCCAAGGCTTTCGAGGAAGCAGGCGAGTTTGAGAGTGCAATGGAAACGCTGCAGCCCTTTTGGAAAGGTGTGCTTCATCGGCCGAAAACCACCGGATTAACTGACCACGCTAAAGCCGAGCTTTTATTGAGAACAGGAACTTTGACGGGCTGGGTGGGAAGTGCGAAGCAAGTTGCAGGTGCTCAGGAGGTTGCTAAAGATCTTATTAGTGAGAGTTCTGCTCTATTTGAAAGCTTGGGGATGGTTGAAAAAGTCGCTGAAGGTCGCGTCGATTTAGCGATTTGTTATTGGCGCGAAGGCGCTCTCGATGAGGCTCGAGTAACTTTACGCCTGGTTCTGGACAGCTTACGAGACACCCAAAGTGAGCAGACATTAAGAGCATTATTAAACAGTGCTATCGTTGAGAGAGGTGCCACTCGTGATCGTGAGGCCTTGCGGATCTATCGTGAGGCTGCCCCTCGCTTTGACCTTAGCAGGAATCATGCACTCAGAGGAAAGTTTCACAATGCCCACGCTACTGTGTTGAAGCACCTCGGGGTTGCAGAAAACCAAGAGCAGTATATCGATGAGGCTCTCGTTGAATTTACGGCCGCAAGTTTTCATTTTGAGCAAGCAGGACATCATCGTTTTCAGGCCACAGTAGAAAACAACGTAGGACTTCTTTTTGCGAGCATCGGAAAGTTTCCAGAAGCTCGCGAACATGTAAATAGTGCTCGACAACTGTTTGTTCGCGTTGGCGATAACGGCGGTGTGGCTTACGCAGATGACACGCTTGCCCAAGTGTTCTTGCACGAAGGAAGGAGCGAGGACGCGGAGAGAGCAGCTCGACGTGCTGTTCAGGCGCTGAAACGAGGTGGTGAGCAAAGAATTTTAGCTGAAGCGCTGACGACGCATGGCAAAGCGCTCGCTCGATTGAAGCAAACACCTGTCGCCCGCGCAGCTTTAGACCAAGCTTTAGAAATTGCTCAAAACGCCGGCACCCCTGATTGTGGTGGCATCGCCGCAATTACTGCGATCGAAGAGCTGAACACGTATCTCTCTACCGGCGCGCTGCAAGACTACTACCGCACTGCTGAATCGCTTCTTTCAAACTCACAGAACGTGAGTATCAAGAATCGGCTCGGAGAGTGTGCGCGACGCGTGCTCTCTGCATCACTTGCAGAAGCCACAACATCAGACGCAATACCCGCAAAGTTTTCACTCGACGCTGAAGTGCTTCGCTACGAAGGAAGCTTGATTCGCAAAGCGCTCGAGGAATCCGGCGGCAGCGTCACACGAGCCGCTCGTCGTCTCGGCGTAACACACCAGGGACTCGCATTCATTCTCAACGGCCGCCACAGCGATCTATTGTCGATCCGAACGCCCGTTAAGAAGAGACGCCGTAGCATCATTCGTCACCATTAGTGCTCTCGTCCACAATGCACTAACATTTATGGCGCTGCTTTCACCAAAGGCAGCGCCAATGTTTTCTCCCCATTATTTGCCGTGAGTCAACCGATGAATTTCAAACTACTTGCCCTCTTACTGATTCTCGTGCTGTGGTCCCCGGTCCTGGCGCAAAAGTCGAAACGAAGAGGCTCAGTTCGCACGCCCGTGGTGAAAACACCACAGCCGCAGCCCGCCGCAACTACACTGCCTGCACCGCAACCCACTTCGCTCGTCGTCGTCAATAACCAGACCTTTACGACTGCGGATCTCCAGCCTGCTTTGCGTCAAGAGCTGGAGCTCATGGACCAAAAGATCGCAGAAGCGCGTAGCGCCGTTTTAGACCAGCAACTCAACACCGTTTTGCTTCAGGCGGAAGCGACAAAGCGCCGTGTCGATACTCCTCGTTTGTACCAACTCGAAGTCAGCAGTCGCGTACCAGCAATCACTAACGATCAGATCAAAAAGTTCATCGACGACAATAGCCGGGAATTTGCAGGAATGGACCCTGCCCTTGCCAACCAACAGGCGTCTGCCTTTCTGCGTCAGGAGGCTGAGAACAAACTGGCCGACGACCTCGTGAGGCGGTTACGAAAGACGCACACCGTTGTTATGGGAGCGGACGTCAACTCACCCAATCTGAGCCCGAACTCGGTGATTGCGACAATCGACGGCTTTCCTTTGAAAGCAGAGCCTCTGATCGAGAGATTAAAACCAATCATCTACAAGATGCGACTCGAAGCTTACGAGGTAACGAAAAACCAGACTGACCAGTTAGTGGACGACACGTTATTGTTGGAAGAAGCGAGGCGTCGCCAGATTGGACCAGAGGAGATCATCAGGGCAGAGATAAGCGACAAGGTCCGTCCTCCTACCGAAGACGAGGTCACGAAATTCTATAACGACAACAAAGCACGTATCTCTGGCGATCTGAACAGCGTACGCAATCAGGTGGCAAACTATCTCCAGGAGCAATCACGACAACGTCTGGAGAAAGATTTATCAGAGAGACTTCGCAAGGGCGCAAACATTCGCTGGCTAATTTCCGAGCCCGCCCCGCCCGTTCAGAACATCAGCACCGATGACGATCCTGCGCGAGGCGACGCTAATGCACCAGTGACGATCGTCGAGTTTACGGATTTTCAATGTCCGGCATGTGCTGCGATGCATCCGGTTCTTGACGAGGTACTGAAATCGTATGGCAACAAGGTGCGCTTCGTCGTCCGTGACTTTCCACTAAACATGCATGAGAACGCACGCAAGGCCGCTGAAGCCGCCAATGCTGCTAACGCTCAGGGAAAATTCTTCGAGTACGCAGCAGTGCTTTTCAAGAACCAGAAGGCGCTCGACGTACCGTCTTTGAAGAAATACGCAAGCGATCTCGGACTGAACCGCGCGCGCTTTGACGCTGCATTGGACCGCGGCACGTACGCCGCTGAAGTCAACAAGGATATTGAGGACGGAGAAATCTACGGCGTGGGAAGTACTCCCACGATCTTCATCAACGGAGTACAGCTCAGAACTTTGACCGAGGAAGGATTGCGCGAAGCGATCGATCGAGCCTTAGGGAATGCCGGAAAAGCTAACTCGTCCCAGAAATAGGTTCTCAACCCAGGTTTGTTGGACCAGCACGCGCGGTGTGAACGTTACGTAATATTTCCGTTGCTTAACCGACAAACAGTGACTCTAAATAGAACAAAGCCCCCTTTATAGACCAGACGGGCCCGGGGTTCTGAGATGGTGGTTTCGTTAAAACCAGAGCGACTCAAGCGTTACAAAGACGTCGCTATGCTCCTGATCAAGTACGGACGCTCCGACTTGATTAGCGCAGCCGGACTTGAGGGCAGCGTTCTCCCTGACGAGATCGCTGCGGAAACAGAAACCGCTCCAGCCGAGGACCTCGCCGACGATCTGGAAAAACTTGGTCCAACGTTCATCAAGCTGGGCCAGCTACTCTCTACGCGTGCCGATCTCCTGCCCGGTCCTTACCTCGACGCTTTAGAACGTCTACAGGATCGGATCGAACCGTTCCCGTATGAAGAAGTCGAGCGAATTGTTTCCGGCGAGCTCGGCGTCAGGATATCTAAAGCATTCGCTGATTTTGAGCCCGCCCCGCTCGCCGCAGCCTCTCTGTCCCAGGTTCATCGCGCTACCATGCGCGACGGCCGGGCCGTGGTCGTAAAGGTTCAGCGGCCCGATATCAGAGAACTCATCGTCGGCGATCTGGAAGCACTGGGCGAGATGGCACATTTTCTCGACGAGCATACAGAACTCGGCAGGCGTTACGAGTTTGACAACATGCTCGTGAACCTCCGCAAGAGTCTTTTGCGCGAGCTCGACTTCACGATCGAAGGCAACAATCTTCACGTCATTGGACAGAACCTTGCTGAGTTTGAAGAAATCGTCATTCCCGAACCGATCGACGATTACACAACCACGCGCGTTCTGACGATGGAGTACATCTCGGGAAAGAAGATCACCGCACTCAATCCTCTGCGGCTTCTGGAGATTGACGGTAGTTTGCTCGCCGAAGAGTTGTTCAGCGCATATCTCAAACAGTTTCTCATCGACGGTATATTTCATGCCGACCCGCACCCGGGGAACGTTTTTCTTACTGACGACAATCGCATCGGGTTGATCGATCTTGGGATGGTGGGACGTGTAACGCGATCTTTTCAGGACAATCTCTTGCGACTGATGCTCGCCATCAGCGAGGGACGAGGCGAGATGGCTGCCCAGGCCGCGATCAAGATGGGCGAGCCGAAGGAAGGTTTCGATCGCGCTACGTTCGAGCGGCGAATCACAGATCTTGTCGCCGAGAACTCGGATGCGATCCTGAGTAAGATGAACGCGGGCAAAGTGACTCTCGAGATAACCAGAGTCTCAGCCGATTGCTGGTTCCGCCTGCCGCCTGAGTTCACGATGATTGCAAAGGCGCTTCTAAACCTCGACCGTGTGGTTTACTCGCTTGATTCTCACTTCGATCCCAATTCGATCATTCGCGAACGTGCGAACGAGATACTGCAACGCAACATCCTCAAGAGTGTTGCTCCAAACAATCTGTTGTCAGGTGTCGTCGATCTGAAAGAGTTCGCCGAGAAGCTGCCGACTCGTGTCAATCGCATCCTTGACGCAGTGGGAGACAACGAGCTTCGTTTCAAGGTCGACGCGATTGACGAAAAGGTTGTGCTGGAAGGTCTACAGAAGGTCGCCAACCGCATCACGCTTGGTCTGATAGTGGCTTCTCTTATTGTTGGCGCCGCAATGCTGATGCGTGTCGAGACGTCGTTTCGGATCTTTGGCTATCCAGGATTGGCGATGATCTTTTTTCTACTTGCGGCTGCGGCAGGTCTTGCTCTCTCGGTGAGCATACTTTCGACAGACGTTAAACGTCGTAAGAAGCATTAGATAAACTTTTCTTGCGCCGACGCGATTAGCTCGTTCAGAGCAGCGGTTTCCATTTCACTTAGCGAAGTGAAAGCCACCCCAAACCCGACCCCAGGTTGATACGACGTAACGTGACCTCGCAACGGCAACCACGCTCCTGAAGGCAGTTGGATCTGCAAATTCACCTCTTCGTTAAGCTCCACTCTCCCAAGCGTGTTTACAAAACATCCGCCCACACTGACGTCGTCGACACGAGCCTCGTGTGTGTTGGACATGCTATCCCATTTCGCTTCCAGAAGAAGTCTCTTCCGCTTGCTACTTCTTCGCTCGTCACGCATCGCTCGTCATTCTAAACGATATGACGGCTTTCATTCGCGTGGAAACAAACTGGCGCCTGTTGGTCGCGGCGCCGGCAGGTACTTCGCTAAGAGTCGATATCCGAGTAGAAACAGCACGACAAACGCGAAGGTCAACGGCAAACGTGTATCTGACTTCACCAGCATCCAGAAGTGGACCACACCTGCAACGGCCGCAACATAAACCAACCGGTGCAGTCGCGCCCAGCGCTTGCCTCCGAGTCGCTTTACCATCTTGTTGGTGGAGGTAATTGCGAGTGGAACCATTAACAAAAACGCAGTCATCCCCACAAGGATGAACGGGCGTCGCACAACGTCCTGGCCGACGCTTTTCAAATTGAACAGCCGATCGAACCAGACATACGTAAGCAAATGCAAAGCGCCGTAAAAGAACGCAAACAGTCCGAGCATGCGGCGGTACTTCACGAGCGCATTGATGCCGAAGATCTTTCTCAACGGTGTGACCGCGACCGTCAAGCTAAGAAAAATCAACGTCAGCATTCCTGTCGTTTTGGTCGCGAAGTCGAGCGGATTCGGACCGACCTGTTTGCGGTACACATCCCACAAAAGCAATGCCAGGGGAATGAGCGAGTTGATGAAGATGACGAGTTTCGGGAAAGTCATGTGCTTAGAAGTTCTTCACCAGATCCATCCCCTGATACAGATGCGCGACTTGCTCGCCGTAGCCGTTGAACAAGAGCGTATCGCGGCGGCCGTACTCGCCGATTCGTCGTTCCGTCGCCTGGCTCCAACGCGGATGCGGGACGTTTGGGTTTACGTTTGAATAAAAACCGTATTCATCCGGCGCCTGTATATTCCAGGTCGTCGGTGGTTCATCGGCAACCAGCGTTATCTTTACGACTGACTTGATGCTCTTGAAACCGTATTTCCACGGCACGACGAGCCGGATGGGCGCGCCGTCCTGCGGCGGTAGCGTTTCCCCGTAAAGGCCCGTGGCCATGATCGTTAGCGGGTGCATTGCTTCATCCAGACGCAGCCCTTCGACGTACGGCCAATCGAGGATGCCCGTACGCTGATTCGGCATTCGCTCGGGACTCAGGAGCGTTTGAAACGCTACGTACCGCGCCTGCGACCTTGGCTCAACCTTCTCCAAGAGCTTCTGAAGAGGGAAGCCAATCCAGGGAATGACCATCGACCATCCTTCAACGCAACGCAGTCTGTAGATACGTTCCTCGAGCGGAAACTTCAGCAGTTCGTCAAGATCGAAGACTTTCGGCCTATTAGCCAGACCTTCGACCGTCACCGCCCAGGGCTTTGTAAGAAAGTCTTTTGCTGCGTAGGCGACACCGCTCTTCGACGTATCAAACTCGTAGAAGTTGTTGTAGTTAGTGATTGCTTCCAGAGGGGTCAGCGTGTCGGATACCGCGTATCCTTCCTTGAGTGCCTCTGCTTTGGGTGCATTGAGGGCCACGAGCTTCTCGCCCTCCACCGGTTCAACAGGACGCGGATTTAGCCGCCGGTAGAGCAGCGTGCTCGCCGTCGCGGTTCCAGCCAGAACCGCGGCACGCATGAACGTTCTGCGGTTCAGATAATCGCTTTTCTCAGTAACCTTTAATTTCTCAGCCATTGAAACCCTGTTTTTAGGATACCTATGTTAGTCGTCAGGTTCGCCAAATACTTACGCGCGCACAGTCACCATCGGATTCCGCTTACGAAAATGCTTGAGTAATCAGCAGCTAAGGGAATAGTATCGCGCGTTGTTGTGTTCGCCCCAATTGAAGGACGATCGCGTGGAACAACCATCATCGCTACCTCCCAACGAATCCAAAGACGAACCCGGAGATAAAATTGGATTTCGAAGCAGATTACTGCGATGGGGGATTGTGCTGGCCGTCGCCGCCGGAATCCGGTTGATTCCGGTTCCGGCGGGCATCACGCCTCAATCGTGGCGCTTGCTCGCGATCTTTGCCGCGACGATCACCGGCTCCATCGTACGCCCGATTCCAGGCGCTGCGATCGTTTTGTTAGGCATCACCGCCCTTCCGATTTTCCGAGTGTTACCGATCAACGAGGCGCTCGCGGGCTACGCTGATAAGTTCGTATGGTTGGTCCTCGCCGCTTTTTTCATATCACGAGGAATGATCAAGACAGGACTGGGACGACGAATCGCGTTCCTCTTTATCAAAGCCATTGGCCGGCACTCCCTCGGACTCACATACGCACTCGGCTCGACCGAGATGATCCTCGCGACAGTAATTCCATCCACCGGCGCGCGATCGGGCGGCATAATCTTTCCTATCGCGAAGAGTTTGGCCGAAGCCTATGAATCCAGACCGGGTCCTACCGCAAATCGGCTCGGCGCTTTTTTGATGGCAAGTGTTTACCAGTGTAACGTCATAGTCTGTGCGATGTTTCTCACTGGCCAGGCGTCAAATCCGATCATCGCAAAGTTCGTCCAGCAAGTAACCGGAATTGAGATCACATACGCGCGCTGGGCCATCGGGTCAATTATTCCAGGGCTCTTGAGTTTGTTGATTGTGCCGTGGCTGTTGTATCGAGTCTTCCCACCTGAAATCAAACACACACCGGCCGCAAGCCAGATCGCTTCAGACGAATTGAAGGCGATGGGTCGCATGAAATGGTCTGAATGGACGATGCTAATCGTGTTTGGACTAGTCGCGATTCTCTGGATGACGATCAAGTTCCACGAGATCGACTATGCTGCCGTAGCGCTTGTCGGAATCAGCGTGCTTCTGATTACCGGCGTGTTGGATTGGGAAGATCTGATTACCGAGAAATCGGCGTGGAGTGTATTCATCTGGTATGGCGGGCTACTGCGCATGGCCGAAGCACTCGGCCAAACCGGAATTACCGAAAGGTTCGCCCAGGCATCGGCCAGTTTGACTACGGGTTGGAAGTGGTGGCTGGCGCTCGCGTCGCTACTGTTGATCTATTTTTACGCGCACTACGTGTTCGCGAGTATCACCGCGCACGTGACGGCGATGTTTGTACCGTTCCTGATTGTGATTCTTGCCGCGGGAACTCCAACTTATCTCGCCGTGCTCTCGCTGGCTTATTTTTCTAACCTCGGAGCTTCGCTGACTCATTACGGCACAACCCCCGCGCCAATCTATTTCGGCGCCGGCTACACAACGCAACGAACCTGGTGGTGGCTTGGACTAATTACATCTTTGACGACGATCGCCATATGGAGCCTCGTGGGTTTCACCTGGTGGAAAGTTCTCGGACTTTGGTGAGGTAAAACGAGTGGCTGGATATTCTTCGACGCCCTTAGCAAAGAAACTTGGAATCAAAGAAGGATCTCGAATCGGTTTGGTCAATGCGCCGAAAGGTTTTCGATCTGAATTGGGAGAGCTGCCCGAGAACGTCGAGTTCGTCGCACGCCTGATGAATTCGCTCGACATCATTCTCTTCTTTGTCTTGACGCAGCGAGAACTCGCGAGAGATTTCAGCAAGTTAGCGAAGAAGCTCGTGTCGAACGGCATGATTTGGATCGCATGGCCGAAGAAGAGTTCAGGCGTGACGACAGATCTCGCGTTTGAATCGGTGCAACGAATCGGTCTTGACGCGGGATTGGTCGACGTGAAGATCTGTGCTGTTGATGACACGTGGTCGGGGCTGAAGTTTGTTTATCGCCTCAAGGATCGCCCCACCCAGAAGAAGAGATAGACAACGCTGACAAAGTTATCCACAGATCCTGAGGAAATCTTTGTGGAAATCCCACCCCGTAGTTTTACAAAGCTGTTACAACCGCACACTTAGAACACTTTGCACACGTGAGCGGCGCACGCAAAAAGCTTTTGTTATGAACGTGTTAAGCTTAATTACACACCCTCATCAGCCTTATCACTCGTTGATGGTCCAAGTGTCTTTGATTCGCAATGATCACCCAATTTTTTGCACGCCCTACTAATTGTAGGACCATCAAAAATTGATACGAACTACTTGCGCCAAACAGACGGCGAACAGTTTTGTTCATTTTGGAGAGCACGCGATTTTTCTAAAGAAATTCGAATGTCTGACAACGTACTTTGCCACACTTAAGACACAAAATCGAAGTTCGAGTTATTAGTGATGTGATCATGTATCCTCACGTGCACGAATTGTTTGCGTTGCGGAAAAGGTATGTTGACGATGAGATCGATCGGGAAAATTCCTGACTTGATTTCCAGTCGAAACAGATCTGAAAAAGGTGTTGCAAAAAAAGTCTTGATCACTATAATGCGATTCCCCTCGCTGAACATTGATTGCCATAGACAAGTAGGGATCAGCGGCCTGTTTTAGAATCGTTTGAAGGTTAACTAGCTCTCATCTTTTTTTCTCGCAATTGCCCGGAAGCCTTCAACGAGATACAAGTCAGGTAAGTAGTGTGGGGCGCGACGAGTTGGTGTAGTCGCGCGAGGCAATCCAGGCGATCATCGCCAGACAATAACCCCCAATTAGAACTACTCGCCGGAAGAACCAGATTCCGGACGAAGGTGTAGTGTTGTCCGTTTTACGGACTTAGCCAAGTCTTATTGCCCAGTGGAGCGCGGAAAATGATGGAGATACAGTTGGCCCCCGATGTGAAGCATTGTCCTATTTGCACGAATGATTTGCCGATATCTGAATTTGGAATTTGTCGCGCCAGAAAAGACGGTCGCAATCTTTATTGCAAGAGTTGCATCCGTCACAAAGTCACACAAAGCCGCCGTGCTTTGAAGGAATACAAAACCGCTCGCAAGAAATACATCTCCCAACAAGTTGAAATCGCAGAGTTGTTTTCTACCGACCCATCCACCGCTACTCACTATCCGGCGAAGGCGATGAGCAAGTTATCACCCGTCGAACGCGTTCGCGACGCTATTCGTCGCGGCTCGCGCACGCAACGGGAAATAGCGCAGGAAACAAAACTCGGAAAAGACGAGATCGGAGATGCGTTAGCTAATCTTCTGCTTTGGACCCACGAAATTAGAACCCAGGTTGTTGATAACACTCGGCTCTACTTCCTTAATGATTCCGCAGAGACGGCAACTGTGGATGATGGTCCGCGCCTTCCAGCACGGAAACGGGATGTGCCGAGCTCGTTCAGTTGTTTGCAGGGATTAATGCCCGGAAGGAACCCTGAAGGTGAACCCGAAAAGATAGGAGGCTGGGTGGCAGCCTAGCCTCGTCATTGGGCGGTGATCTAAATTGAAGTTCTTCTCTGCGTATCTCTGCGTTCCTCTGCGCCTCTGCGGTTATTATTTTCTTCCCGCTATTTACCGCGGAGGCGCAGAGGAACGCAGAGATACGCAGAGAAGAACTAGGGCACTACAGCTCATTGCCAATCAGAAGTTCGTAATCACTTTCAGTCAGTAAAAGCCTCGAGGACCTCACTGGCGTGATCTTCTGGCTTGACCTTCTCGAAAATCTTTTTGATCTTGCCCTTCTCATCGATCAGAAAGGTGGTTCGATGGACGCCCATATAGGTTCGTCCCATGAACTTCTTCTCTCCCCATACTCCATAAGCCTCGGCGATTGCGCGATCCGTGTCGGCTAAAAGAGTGAATGGGAGTTTGTACTTCGTCTCGAACTTCTTGTGGGATTTTTCGCTGTCGGGAGAAACACCCAGGACGGTGATTCCCCGTTTTTTGAACTGGGAAAAAGCGTCGCGAAATGAGCAGGCTTCTTTTGTGCAACCGGGCGTATCGTCTTTAGGATAAAAGTAGAGCACGACCTTCTGGCCGCGAAGGTCTTTCAAACTAACACTTTCGCCGTTGGCATCTTTTGTCTTAAAGGCAGGCGCAGTAGCTCCTTCTTTGATCATGTTTCGTCCTCTGGTTTAGTCTGAGAAATTGGTCGCCCGATTGTAGAGATCAAGGTCATTTTCATGAAAGCTGCAACAAAGAACAAACCTGGCTATTGGATGGTTAAGCAGGAACCCGACACTTACTCGTGGGACGATTTCGTGAAGGACGGCAGCACAGACTGGTCCGGCGTGCGAAACTACCAGGCGAGAAACAACCTGCGCTCCATGAAACCCGGTGACAAGGTCCTCTTTTACCATTCGGGCAAGGGAAAAGAAGTTGTTGGCGTGGCCGAGGTCACCAAGAGCGCCTACCCGGATCCGACTGCCGACGATCCTCAGTGGGTTGCTGTCGATCTCAAACCGGTGAAACCCCTGGCGACGGCGGTTCAGTTGGCAGCAATTCGCTACGACAAACGTCTTAGCCAGCTCCCGCTGATTCGCCAGTCTCAACTTTCAGTAATGCCGTTGACCAAGGATGAATTCGACGTGATCGTCGCGATGGGAAACACCAAGGCGCGCCGGCGATAAGCGAGGAGTTCAGAGTTCAGCCTTTAGGCTGCGATTTCGAGAGCAGCAAGCTAAAGCTTGAACTCTGAACGTAAAGCTTGAAACTATTCAAATAAAGACGGCGACTTGTCCTCTTCGTCTTTCGTGGCCGAATCTGCCAGCCGCGGATAAACCGCAAATAACGGCTCAGGAGCCGGGACCGGTCTTTCTTCCACCGCCGCTTTGATCTCAACTGCGTTCACAACCGCCTGCCCACGGAAGTGGTTGTTTGTAATCACATACGTTTCGCGAGTGTTTTTGGCGACTTCGTTGATCCGCACGAGCCACGGATCGAGCTCGTCGAGCGAATAAAGGTAGTTATAACGCTCGTCGCGAGGTGCTTTGTCGCGAAACCAGTTCTGATAATTTCTTCCGTGAAGCCGCACGTACCCGATGCGCGAGGTCGTCAACGCCGCCGGACGAATCGACTTCTTAAACACCGGCTGATCGATGTTACAAACCCCTACGCCGCGTTCCTCGAGCCATTCATAGACTTCTTCATTGTTCCAGGACGTGTGCCGCACTTCGAGCACGAGCGGATAATCGTTAAAACGTTCGATCAGGTTAGCCAGGTAGACGCGTTCATCGGCAGTGTTCTTGAACGACCACGGAAACTGAAGCAATACGGAGCCGAGTTTGCCCGCATTTGCGAGCACGTCCATACCTTCACGGTAGGCCTTTTCGTCCTCCTTCGTCGCCTTTCCTCGTTCGTGTGTGAACACCCTGTGGAGCTTTGCGGTGAAGGCGAACTCTTTATTCGCTGAAACTCGGTTAGCCCAAGATTTCGTGGTTGACGGCACCGGGGGGCGGTAAAAACTACTGTTGATCTCGATGGTGTTGAAGAAGCGTGCGAGATATTCGAGCGGATCGAACGACTTGCCGGGTTTCTTTGGGTAAACCACTCCTTCCCAGTCCTTGTATGACCAGCCTGCGGGACCGATGCGAATGATTGGCTTTTTCTTGGCCAAGTGAACTCCAGATCAATTCGGGCGGGTTGGTTGATAAAGATCGGGAATGCCGGAGATAACCTTGGCCGGCAGCGGTTTCAGTTTCAATTGTTCCGTTAAAAAAGCAATTCGGTCTCTTCTGGCTTCCGCATTCAGGGCATGTTCCGCCTCGTAGAGTTTGAAACGCTTCGGCTCGCTCACGACCTTTTCATACGCGCGGGCGTAATCCGCTGTCATGAACTGTTCCTTAGTCGCATACTGCATAAAGACGACGGCCGGCGCAGCGTGCGAAACATACTTCCCCTGATCGAGATAGGAATGCTTTGCCACGAAGGCATCAAACTTTTCCGGACCGACCTGTTGCCGGAATTTCTCCCACGCGCCGGCTTTTCGATCGACATCGTCAGACAATGAGCCCGCCATCAAGACAAATGCTTTGAAACGGCGATCCACGCCGCTCAGTATCGCTCCGATGGTAGCGTTGTAGCTGTGACCGACATACGCGAGCCGATTCGGATCGACATCCTTGCGCGCGAGAAGCAAATCGACACCCCGCCGAAAATCAACGACCTGTTGCACGAAGTCGCTGGCTTGTTTCTCGTTTAGCGGCGTGTCGTCGGGTACGTATCCTGGGCGCGCGACGGGTCCGTCAGTCAAAAGTGAGACAACACCTGCCTGCGCGAGGGCGACCGCCTCGTCGAGAAACTGTTTACGGTTGCGCATTTCCGAGTTACGCCAGTACCAGTGTCCCCAAATGACCCCCGCAAACGGGCCTTTCCCTTCAGCCGGAACAACCAGGTACGCGGGCACAACACCGCCCTTCGGACTCGCGTAAGTGATGTCGTAGACAATCGCCTTCGCACGTGTCTTTGCGGAAAGTGTTTGCAGTTCGAGCGGTGCGTTCTTGTCGTAATCAAAGTGACGAACCAGTTCCGGGTCTTGGGCGAAGGCAGTTGCCACAAGAAACACAAAAAGGAAACAGAGCTTGACGAGTAGAAGCGGAAACCTCATAGTCGAAACCTCCAGCGATGTGGGCATTTTACAGGAAAGGAGGTGCGATCGATGCGGCTGACTGAGATGGTGTCGTGTTCCGGTTGAGCGGCGAAGCTTAGCCCGAGCTTGCTCGCTCAGGTTTTGAGCGGGTTACCCAAACAACCTGCCGATCCAAATCTGATTGTCGGTTTTGATACAGCCGACGACGCGGGAGTATACCGCCTTCGCGACGACCTCGCGCTCGTGCAGACGCTCGATTTCTTCACGCCCATTGTCGACGACCCTTACGACTACGGCCGCATAGCCGCCCTCAATTCCATCAACGATGTGTGGGCGATGGCAGGGACGCCGATCACGGCCATGGCCATCACCTGTTTTCCAAAGAAGGGCGTCGACCCTGCGATCCTCGGCGAGATCATGCGCGGCGGACTCGAGACCATAAACAAATACGGCGTCACCCTGGTTGGTGGCCACAGCGTCGACAACGAACAGATCATGTTTGGGTACTCGGTAACGGGCGTCATCCATCCGGACAAAGTCGCCACCAACTCAGGCGCACGTGCCGGCGACGTCATCATTCTCACCAAACCGATCGGCACGGGCGTCATATCGACAGGGATTAAAAAAGCTCACGCGAGCGATTCGATTGTCGCAGCTTCCGTGGAAACAATGCTGACGCCGGGCAAGTATGCCGCCGAAGCGATGCAGGAATTCAGCGTGAAAGGCGCAACGGACGTGACGGGCTTCGCGCTTCTGGGTCACGCGTGGGAAATGGCGTGCGCGAGCAAAGTCACGATTGAGATCGACGCCACGGCCGTTCCGCTGTTGGACGGCGCGCTCAAACTCGCAACTCAAGGAACGCTCACCAGCGGTGACAAAACAAACCGCGAATACATCGGCGCCGACGTCGAAATCGGCGGCTCTGTTGACGAAAACCTCGTGCGGCTATTGTTCGATCCCCAAACGGCTGGCGGGATGCTCATCGCTATCCCTGAAAGCAATGCTGAATCCCTTCTCGCAACTCTCCGTCAGAATTACCCCAGCGCACAGATCATCGGACGGGTTCGTCCCAGAGGCCCCCGTTCAATAATCGTTAACGTGCTATCAGGATGAATCTTTCCAGCCGGGTCACCAAGCTCAACAAAGCAAACGACAACACGAAAGGCCGCTACGTCCTCTACTGGATGCAGATGTTTAAGCGCGCCAGCCACAACTACGCGTTCAACTTCGCGATCCAAATGGCGAACGAAAGACGACTGCCGCTCGTCGTTTACGAAGGATTGAAGTTCTACTATCCATGGGCGAGCGATCGGTTTCACACGTTCATTCTTGAAGGAGTGGCTGAGAAGCAGGCTGAGTTTGCCGAACGTGGCATTCGCTACATCTTTTACCTGCAACGAAACAAACGCGATCCGAAGAACACCGTCGCCGGGCTCGCAAGTCAAGCCGCGCTACTGGTTACAGACGATTATCCGTGTTTCATAATTCCCAAACACAACGCGCGCGTGGCCGAGTTGAACTTGCCCGTCTACGCCGTAGACGCTAACGGCATGGTTCCGCTGTCCGCGTTGCCAAAAGAGGAATTCGCCGCCTACACGATACGCCCGAAGATCCAGCGTCTACTTCCTGACTTGCCTCGCTCCATCACGACGCCACACCTCGACGTCCAAAAGCCGTCACTCGAAATTGATTGCCCCGAAACACACGTCTCACCAAACAACATCGCCGAGCTCGTGAGGCAATGCGATATCGATCACACAGTCAAACCGTCCAACGTGTATCACGGCGGTACTAAAGTCGGTCGCAAGCGGTTAACTCATTTCGTGCGAAACATCCTGCCGCACTACGAGGAAACTCGCACAGAACCTTCAATCGACGGTACGTCGCGTCTGAGCCCTTACCTGCACTTCGGATTTCTGTCGATTCAGGAGGTGGTCGGAGCAGTCGAGCGCGCCGCCGCACCTGAGCCGGCAAAGGAAGCATTCCTGGAACAGGCAATCGTGCGACGTGAGCTTTCTTTCAATCTGACGCATCACAACCCACACTACGACTCGCTGAAATCGCTTCCTGACTGGGCGCTGAAGACCATGCGCGTTCACGCAGACGATCCGCGTCCGGAACTGATTGACGACGAAAAGATAGAAGCCGCTGAAACGTATGACGAACTCTGGAACGCGTCCCAACAAGAGTTGCTCTCAACCGGACTCATACACAACTACGTCCGCATGTTGTGGGGCAAACGCGTAATCGAGTGGCAGCGAAGCTATGAGATGGCTTTCGAGCTGCTGGTGCATTTGAACAACAAGTACGCACTCGACGGGCGCGATCCGAATTCGTACGCCGGCATTCTGTGGTGCTTCGGCAAACACGACCGCCCGTGGTTTGAACGCGAGATCTTCGGCACCATTCGCTACATGACTTCGCGGAGCATGGCAAAAAAGTTCAGGGCAAAGGACTACATCGCGATGGTGTCCGATGGATTGCAGAAGCGTCAACGAGTATTATGGCCGTAAACCAAATCATGGCTTCAACAGTTCGCGATTTTTCAGGGCAGGGCACCGTCTCCCTGGCCGAGCTCTACACGCAGGTTCGCGCGCGCACGATGCAAATCGTTGCGCCGCTCGAGATTGAAGACTACGTGATTCAGACGGCGGAGTTCATGAGCCCGCCGCGCTGGCACATCGGCCATACATCGTGGTTTTTCGAGACGGTCCTGCAAGCCCATTGGCCCGGTTATCGCGTCTATTCCGAGGACTTTCTTTTTTACTTCAACTCTTACTACGAGGGATTTGGCGAGCGAATCGAACGTCCGAAGCGCGGCACTAAATCACGGCCGACTGTTAAAGAGACTGTCGCTTACCGCAATCACATCGACGAGCAAGTACTGTCGCTCGTGAATTCATTGGCCAGCTTGCCTAACGCCGAAACAATCCGCTCGCTGATCAGACTGGGTCTCGAGCACGAGATGCAGCACCAGGAGTTGCTGGTTTACGACATCAAACATCTCTTGTGCGATCAGTTCGATGCGCCCATAAAGTCATCGCCGAAGCCGGCAGCGAAGGTTGAAGGAATGGCGGAGATCGAAGGCGGATTGTTTTCGCTGGGCTATGACGGAAGCGATTTCGCGTTCGACAATGAAAAACCCACACACCAGGTGTTTCTTCAGGATTTCGCCCTCGATAAAGCTCTGGTCACCAACGGTGACTTTCTCGCGTTCATCCGTGACGGCGGATATGAAAACTTTCGCTGGTGGTTTTCGGAAGGCTGGGAAGCGGTCAAGCGTGAACACTGGCAAGCGCCGCTTTACTGGGAACTCCACGACGGCGAATGGATGATTCGGGACTTTTCCGGTGTCAACCCCGCTGCAAGCCGCAAAGATGAACCCGTTTGCCACGTCAGTTTCTTCGAAGCCTCTGCATTCGCAAAATGGGCGGCCAAGCGACTACCAACGGAAGCGGAATGGGAGAAGGCGGCGTGTTATGATGCGCAGCGCAACGCGCGAAACGCATTTCCCTGGGGTGACGCTGCCCCCAATAGCGGCAACTCAAATCTTTTTGAGAATGGTTACTGGTCAGTAGCGCCGGTTGGCGCCTTTCCGGAAGGCGCAAACGCGTACGGCTGCCACCAGATGATCGGCGACGTCTGGGAGTGGACCACTTCCGATTACGTGCCCTATCCGGGGTTCAAATCCGAGTTTGACGAATACAACGACAAGTGGTTCGTCAACCAGAAGGTTTTGCGTGGCGGCTCATTCGCCACACCGCAGTTGCACATCAGAGCGACGTACCGAAACTTCTTCCACGCCCACGAGCGCTGGATGACGTCCGGATTCCGGTGTGCGAACGATTTATAGTCAACAAATAGTCCCACCTACGAAGGAGAAGATCATGGCCCCAAGACTCCGAAGCCTATTCGCGTGTGTTGTTTTGGTGGTGTTAGCAGCGGTTTCAGTCTTTGCGCAGACCGAGGCACGCAACAATACGACCTCTGATTCGAAGTCAACGTCGAGCGCGCCGAAGACTGCGACCGCGGTAAATCCGAAGTACACGACACCAAAATCCGCGCTCGACACCGCCTATGCCGCGAAGATCGCAGAGTTCACCACCGAGAAGTACTTTTTGACCGAACTCGTCGATCACCTGCCGCTCTCTGACAAGGTGCCTTCTCCGGAGAAAGTCCTGGGTTACGCCATCGGAACGCCGAACAAACTCACGTACACGAAGGACATGTATCGCTACTATCGCGAGCTCGCCGCTGCCTCGCCGCGTGTGCGCATTTTTATGGCGCCGGAAAAGAGCGAAGAGGGTCGCGACCAGATGCTCGTCCTCGTGAGCGATGAAGCGAACCTCGCGAAGCTCGATCGTTACAAAGAGATAAACGGCAAGCTTGCAGATCCGAGAAAGATTACTGACGCCGAAGCTCAGCGGCTCGTCAGCGAAGGAAAGCCGTTCTACTGGGCCTCAGGCTCGATCCATTCTCCCGAAACCGGTTCGCCGGAAATGTTGATGGAGATGGCTTATCGTCTCGCAGTCGAGGATTCGCCGTTTATCGAAGACATTCGCAAAAACATGATCGTGATGATCACGCCGGCACTCGAAGTCGACGGCCGCGATCGCATGGTTGACCTTTACTACTATCGCAAGGCGAACGCGGGTAAACCCGTTCCGCCGCTGCTTTACTGGGGCAAATACGTCGCGCACGACAACAATCGCGACGGCCTGGGCCTGGCTCTCGCGCTCACGCGCAACCAGATGCGCACGTTTCTCGAGTATCACCCGACGGTCCTTCACGACCTGCACGAGTCTGTGCCTTATCTCTACACGATGACGGGAACGGGTCCATACAACGCATGGCTCGATCCGCTTGCCATCGATGAGTTTCAGTTACTCGCGTACCACGAAATCGAGGAGATGACGAAGCGCGGCGTCCCGGGTGTTTGGACGCACGGTTTCTACGACGGTTGGGCGCCCAACTACATGCTCTACATCGCAACGGGTCACAACGCGATTGGCCGCTTCTACGAGACTTTCGGAAACGGCGGCGCAGACACACGCGAACGGACACTGGGCGCCAACCAGACCTCGCGCGTCTGGTACCGGCCAAACCCGCCGTTCCCACGTGTCAACTGGTCCATGCGCAACAACGTCAACCTGCAACAGTCGGCCATCCTGTTTGCGATGAACTTTGTGGCTCGCGAGAAAGAGCGTTTTCTCAATAACTTCTATCTCAAGAGCAAGCGTTCCATCGCCAAGGCTTCGAACGAGGGCCCCGCGGCCTACATCATCCCCGGCGACACGCCGCGCCTGGTCGAAGCTGCCGACATGGTCAACCTGATGCGATTGCAGGGAATTGAAGTGCACCGCGCGACCAAAGAATTCAGCGTCAAGGACCAGAAATACGCCGCCGGCTCCTATATCGTCCGAATGGACCAGCCGTACTCGCGCATGGCCGATATGCTGCTCGACACGCAGTACTACAACGTCAACGATCCTTCGCCCTACGACGATACCGGCTGGACGATGGGTCCGATGCGGAACGTGAAGACGGTTCGCGTCGTCGACAAGAGCGTTCTCGATGTGCCTGCGACTCTGCTGACGGCCGACGCCAAAGTAACCGGACAGCTTACTGGTGGCGCTTCGTCAGTCGCGTATGTCATCAATCACAACACCGACAACACGCTCGCGACGCTTCGCTTCAGACTGAAGGACGTGAAGATGAGTGCGGCGGAAGATTCTTTCAAGGTCGGGGAACAGCCGTTCAATAGCGGCTCGTTTATCGTGAAGAAAGACGGTAATCCGCAGGATGTGGCGTCGCGCCTGGAGTCGGCAGTAACAGAGCTTGGTCTAAAAGCAGTCGGCGTCGACAAACTTCCCGACGTGAAGACTCATGAGCTCGCCGTGCCGCGGATAGCAATCGTCCACACGTGGACCAACACGCAGAACGAAGGTTGGTTTCGCATCGAGTTTGACCGTCTGCAAATCCCTTATACCTACATTTCCGATCACGTGATTCGCAACACGCCGAATTTGCGTGAGAAGTTTGACGTGCTGATCTTCCCGCCTGTCGGTGGGTCGGCGCAGACGATCGTGAACGGCATGCCGCGACGCGGAGATCCGATTCCGTGGAAGCAGTCGGCTTTGACGCCGAACTTTGGTAATTCACCAGACCAGACCGATGACATGCGTGGCGGAATGACGGTTACGGGCGTCGCGAATCTTCAGAAGTTCATCGAAGACGGCGGCTTATTCGTTACGATCGGCAGCAGCGTCTCGCAAGTAGCGATTGATTACGGCATTACGACTGGAGTATCGATTCAACCGGCAGACAAGCTTCAGGCTCGCGGCTCGATCTACAACGGAAGTTTTGCAGACCGCAAGAGCCCGATTGCTTACGGCTACGACGCCACGCTTCCGATTTACTTCAGCCAGGCCCCGCTGTTTCAGGTGGCTGCTGGTGGAGGTGGCGGTGGATTTGGCGGAGGCGGCGGTGGCGGCGGTGGACCGACTCCACGTGCCTCGGGACGCGGTAGTGTTACTGATCCTGATGTAATCCAGGCTATGCCCCAGCCGCGCCCGGCTGACCCTTCAGCGCGACCTGAACAGGACACAGCGGAACAGCGCGAAAGCCCGTTCTTTACGCCGCCACAATTGCGACCGCGTGTTGTTCTGCGTTTCGCGTCGGATGAAAAGAACTTGCTCATCAGCGGTATGCTCGCGGGCGGGAGCGAACTCGCGAACCGTCCGGCGGTGATCGACGTGCCGGTTGGTCGCGGTCACGTGGTGATGTTTGCCACGAATCCGATGTGGCGACATCAGACGCAGGGCGAGTTTTTCCTGCTGTTCAATGCTGCTTTGAACTTCGACAATCTCAACGTGGGACGTTCAGAGGGGCGTGGGGCTCAGCGTCAAACTTCAAGCATAGACGACGATCAGTGACGACCATCCTGACCGACATTGAAACGCGCGTGTTGGGGTCGCTGATCGAGAAGCAGGTGACTACGCCTGAATACTATCCGCTGACGCTCAACGCCCTGACACTCGCGTGCAATCAGAAGAACAACCGGCATCCGGTGACGTCTTACACGGAGAGCCAGGTTGCTGACGCGGTCGAGAGCCTGCGTGAGAAGAACCTCGCGTACGTCTATTACGGCAGCACGAGCCGTGTGCCGAAGTACAAGCACGTGGTGCCGGAAGTGATGCACTTGAGTCCACCGGAAACGGCGCTGATGTGCGTTCTGATGTTGCGCGGGGCGCAGACGCCGGGCGAGTTGCGCGGCAACGCGTCACGTTTGCACGAATTTTCCGGGCTGGAAGAAGTTGAAGCGGTCTTGAATGGGCTCATCTCACACGAGCCCGAGCCACTCGTCGTTCGTTTGCCACGCCAGCCCGGACAGAAGGAAGTCCGGTTTGCACACCTGCTTTCGGGTGAGATCAATGTTGAAACCGTGGCAATCGAAAGTGAACGTCCCACACGACAAAGCGGCGTTGAACGTCTCGAACAAAAACTCGATGCACTCACCGCGGAAGTTGAACGACTAAAAGACCAGTTCGAACAGTTCCGCAAGCAATTCGAGTAAAGGCCACGGATTGCACGGATTAGTGCGGATATATCCGTGTGTTAATCCGTGTGATCTGTGGCTATAATGTTCGTCCCTTATGAATCTCGAGATCTTCCATCCGGCGGTGGCGCGCTGGTTTGCCCGGAGCTTTCCCGCTCCAACCCCGCCACAGACGCAGGCTTGGCCCGAAATCAAGAAACACCGGCACACGTTGATTGCCGCCCCCACTGGGTCCGGTAAAACTCTCGCCGCATTTCTTTCCGCCATCGACGATCTTGTCCGTCTCGGAGTCGAAGGAAAACTCGACGATTCAACTCACGTCATCTACGTCTCACCACTGAAAGCCCTCAGCAATGACGTACAGCGAAACCTCCAGGTGCCACTCGAGGGAATCCAGGCAGAACTGAAAGCCCTGAACTTGCCCGAAGTCAACATCCGCACGCTCGTGCGCACCGGCGACACGCCGGCCTCCGAGCGCACAGCGATGACGAAGCGTCCGCCACACATCGTCGTCACCACACCAGAATCGCTTTACATCCTGTTGACGAGCGAAGGCGGACGGCGAATGTTGGAAACGGCGCGGACGCTGATTGTCGACGAGATTCACGCGGTCGTCGGCGACAAGCGCGGTTCACACCTTGCGCTGTCGATCGAGCGACTCGAACAGCTCGTGCGCCCGCATGCTTCCTTAATCCGAATCGGTCTTTCAGCGACACAGCGCCCGATCGAAGAAGTTGCCCGTTTTTTAATAGGCACCACCAACGTCGACTGCGCAATCATCGACAGTGGCCACACAAGAAAACTCGACATCGCGATCGAGCTGCCGGAGTCGCCTTTGCAAGCAGTGATGTCTGGCGAGGTGTGGGAAGAAGTTTACGACCGACTGGCCCAACTGATTCGCCAGCACCACACGACCCTTGTCTTTGTGAACACACGCCGGCTGGCGGAGCGCGTGGCGCGCCACCTGGGCGAGCGCATCGGTGATGAAAACATCGCGGCGCATCACGGAAGTTTGGCGCGCGAACAGCGCCTGGTCGCCGAGCAGCGATTGAAATCGGGCGAGTTGAGCGCGCTGGTCGCAACAGCTTCCCTTGAACTGGGGATCGATATTGGCGATGTAAACCTTGTCTGCCAACTTAGTTCAACACGATCCATCGCGAGCTTCCTCCAGCGTGTCGGACGTTCAAACCATACCGTCGAGGGCTTTCCGAAAGGCAGGATCTTTCCACTGTCACGCGACGAGCTGGTTGAGTGTGCAGCGATTGTCGATTCCGTTCGGCGCGGGGAACTCGACCGGCTGGAGATACCAGAGCGGCCGCTCGATATCCTGGCCCAGCAGATCGTCGCTTCAGTTGCGGCAGAAGAGTGGGGCGAAGACGATCTATTCGAAATGGTTCGTCGCGCTTATCCCTATCGCAACCTCGAGCGCGAGCAGTTTGACGCGATCGTGCGCATGCTCGCGGAAGGTTTCAGCACGAAGCGAGGCCGTCGTTCGACCTACCTGCATCACGATGCCGTGAACAAGCGTTTGCGTGGGCGCAGGGGCGCGCGACTCGCAGCGATCACATCCGGCGGCGCGATACCTGACACAGCCGACTATGCAGTGGTACTCGAGCCGAGCGAATTGGTTATCGGCTCAGTGAACGAAGACTTTGCGATCGAGAGTCTGCAGGGCGATATCTTTCAACTCGGCAACACCTCCTGGCGCGTGCTCCGGGTCGAGCAGGGTAAGGTTCGAGTAGAGGACGCACACGGCCAGCCACCGTCGATTCCGTTTTGGTTGGGCGAGGCGCCGGCGCGAACACACGAGCTGTCTGTTTCTGTTTCTCGTTTGCGAGAAGAGGTCGCCTCGCGAGTGAAGATTATTGCCACGGATGAGACGGATTCAGACGCGGATGAGGCTCCTGTAAGCTCGAGAGTCAACCTCGAACCGGCACATGAATGGCTGACGCAGGAAGTCGGTCTTTCACAAACCGCTGCTGAGCAGATCGTCGAGTATCTCGCCGGCGCGAAGATCGTGCTCGGCGTGATGCCGTCTCAGGACAACCTCGTGTTGGAAAGGTTTTTTGACGACAGTGGCAGCATGCAGTTGGTCCTCCACGCGCCCTTTGGCAGTCGCTTGAACCGGGCGTGGGGATTAGCTTTGCGAAAGCGCTTCTGTCGCAAGTTCAACTTCGAACTCCAGGCCGCAGCTACTGAAGACGCCATCGTCCTGTCACTCGGACCAACACACAGCTTTCCGCTCGACGAGGTCTTTCATTACCTGAACTCAAAAACCGTCCGCCAGCTTTTGTGCCAGGCCCTCCTCGACGCACCGATGTGGAATATTCGCTGGCGCTGGAACGTGACTCGGTCTCTCGCGGTGTTGCGGCGTCGTGGCGGCAAGAAGATCCCGCCGCAGTTGCAGCGGATGGATGCGGAGGATCTGTTGACCGCGATCTTTCCTGATCAGCTCGCGTGTGCAGAGAATCTGACTGCCGGCCAACGCGAAATTCCATCGCATCCACTGGTCGACCAGACAGTGAAAGATTGCCTGGAAGAGGCGATGGATGTCGACGGACTCGAGCGCTTGCTGACTTCGATCGAGCGCAACGAAAAGAACCTTTTTGCGCGGGATGTGATTGAAGCGTCGCCCTTGTCACAGGAAATACTGAACGCCCGGCCTTACGCATATCTCGACGATGCGCCGCTTGAAGAACGCCGCACGCGCGCGGTGTTTCAGCGACGGTGGCTCGATCCTGAAACGGCCAGCGACATGGGCAAGCTCGATCAATCTGCAATCGATCGCGTGCGTGAAGAGGTTTGGCCCGATCCACGGAACGCCGACGAACTTCACGACGCGCTCGTCGAACTCGGTTTCGTGACCGAAGCGGAAGGCGCGAACTGGCAGGAGTTCTTTACTGAGTTGAAGAACGATCGTCGTGCGGCCGTGTTGACCACCGGATCGGTGCGGTTGTGGGTCGCTGCCGAGCGACTGCCGCAAATCAACGCTGTCTATTCGAACCCGAGTTTAGAACCGCCCATCGCCGCGCCTGAGAGCGTCTCGCGCACAACGTGGAGCTCTGAAGAAGCACTCGTCGAAATCGTTCGCGGACGTTTGGAAGGCTTAGGCCCCGTAACTGTGGCCTCGTTAGTGACATCTTCCGGCCTGAGCAAGCTGGATATCGAAAGCGCTTTGCTGAGACTGGAAATGGAAGGTTTTGTCATTCGCGGCAAGTTCACACCGGGCGGGACGGAGACCGAGTGGAGCGCACGCCGCCTGCTCGCTCGCATTCATAGTTACACACTCAACCGTCTGCGACAGGAGATCGAGCCGGTTGCATCGACCGACTTCATGCGATTCCTGCTCGCGTGGCAGAAGGTCGCGCCCGACCATCAGATGGAAGGTCCGGAAAGTCTCCGCGCGATCATCGAACAGTTGGAAGGCGTCGAAGCTCCGGCCGCAGCGTGGGAAGGCGAACTCTTGCCCGCGCGCATGATTGAGTACGACCCTGCGTGGCTTGACGCGTTATGCCTATCGGGTGAAGTGGTTTGGGCGCGTCTGACTCCTCTGACGCGATCCGCCGATAGCGCTGACAGAGCACGCGGCTCTGGTCCAGTGAGAAACACCCCCATAGCGCTTTTGCGACGAAAGAACTTCGCGCTGTGGAGTTCGGTGTTTCCACAACCAGCACCGGCGAGCACGTCAGAGTTCTCGACCACCACGCAGATGGTCTACGAGTATCTCTCGCAACGCGGAGCATCGTTCTTCACTGACATCGTCGAGAACACGAAGTTGTTGCGGAGTCAGGTCGAAGAAGCACTCGCTGAGCTCGTCGCGAACGGCGTGGTCGTTTCAGACAGCTTCGCCGGACTGCGCGCACTGTTGACGCCTGGAAGTCGTAAAACGCAGGCGGCTTCACGTCGCAAACATCGTCAGCCTGTTTACGACATGGTAAGCGCCGGTCGCTGGTCCATCCTCCAGCGCAGCCACACAACTCCGAACGACCCGGCATTGGCCGAAGAGGTCGCGTGGGCACTTCTCAAGCGTTACGGTGTCGTCTTCAAACGTCTTCTGGAACGTGAAGGAATGGCGCTGCCGTGGCGCGTCCTGCTGCGCATCTACCATCGCCTCGAAGCGCGCGGCGACATTCGCGGTGGTCGTTTTGTCGGCGGCATCTCCGGTGAACAGTTTGCTCTGCCGGACGCGATTGGTATGCTTCGATCGATCCGCCGCGCCGGCGCGCAGGACAGTTTGATCTCCGTGAGTGCCGCAGATCCTTTGAACCTTGTCGGCATCATCATTACCGGTAGCCGCATCACCGCACACACGAGCAATCGAGTTCTCTATCACGACGGCGCGCCCATCGCTTCGTTCGAATCGGGAGAGACACACTTTTTGGTTGAGTTGAGTCGCGCAATGGAGTGGAAGGCGAAGAGTGCGTTGATGCGGAAAGCGACCCCACCGGCATTGCGATCCTACTTACAACGACCCGCGTGATCACAAAAATAGATCCGCATAAAATCTGCGTAATCTGTGGAACCGAACTCGTTTATTTCCACACGAAATCGTATCGAAACCTCGCCTAATCACCCGCAAAATCATCGCTTTAGGGTTTAGGCATGGCCCTTGCCAAAACCCGGCGCAAGGGAGGTTTCGTACAAATGAAACTAGTTTCGATTAAGAAAACAAGTGGATATCTACTGGCCATCTTCCTACTGTTTGGATTCATAACAGTCGCCAGTTCCAGTGTTCAAGCACAGTATCGAGTGTGGGACCGCGATCGCGATCGCAGTCGACGTGAAGACAGGTATGAACGCAGGTTAGGTCTGCAAGTCGCCCGCGAACGCGGCTACAGTTACGGAATGAATGTTGGCGCTGCTGACGCGCAGAGACGTCAGAGCTACAACCCACAGCGTTCACGTTACTGGAGAAACGCAACCGAAGGTTACGACCGTGACTTCGGAAACAGGGGACAGTACCAGCAGGTCTTCCGTAATGCGTTCGAACAAGGCTACCGAGATGGTTACCAGCGCTTTGCGTATAACCGTCGAGGACCTTGGGACAATCGCCGGCCACGGTACTAACCTTAAGACAACTCGACAAACGCGAGGGGCGCCAGAAAACCTGGCGCCCCTTAATTCTCTGCACCTCTGCGTTCCTCTGCGCCTCTGCCGGTAAATGTATCGGTGAGAACACTCACCGCAGAGGCGCAGAGGAACGCAGAGATACGCAGAGACATAAAATCTGGAATCCCCGGTCGATTGGCACTGCCTTTAGATTGGACAGGTCGTTAATCCTGGTTCAACAAAGGTGCCAAATGAAAGTACTAGCCCCAAAAAACCAAACGATTTCCTTAGAATTCCCGCTCACCAAGCGTCGCACGTGGCGATTTGCCCTCGTCAATCCGCGAACCTTGGTGCCTTCAACTCTGGATTTCATGCGCGTCAACAACGCAACCGTACGCGAAGGCCGTTCGCATCGCGTGTGGCCGCCTGAGGTTCTGCGCAAGTTTCAGACGGCGGAGATCATCACCGAACTCAAAACTCCGCACTACGTGCTCCGCGACACAAGCATCTCGCCGGTGGCTGCAAGGCAATAGTCTTATCGGACCTATTGCGAGGCCGGAGATACGCTCGCATTCTGCTGGTCGAGCCATGTTTTGAGCGGTGCGAAGTAATCGATGATCGCGGTGGCGTCCATTTTGTCTTCGCCCGTCATCGCCTTCAGCGCAGCGGGCCATGGCTCGCTCAGACCCATCGCCAGCATCGCCTTCAGCTTTTCACCAGCCTTCTTGTTTCCGTAGATCGAGCACTGGTACAGCGGACCACTGAAACCCGCTTCTCGACACAACGCTCGGTGAAACTGAAACTGTAGGATCGCTGCCAGGAAGTAACGCGCGTATGGCGTGTTTGCCGGTACGTGGTACTTCGCGCCCGGATCGAAATCCTCTTCAGTTCGCGGCGCCGGCGCCGACACACCCTGATACTTCTCGCGCAGCTCCCACCACGCTTTGTTGTAATCGCCCGGCTTAACCTCACCCGAAAAGACTTTCCAGCGCCACTGGTCCACCAGATAACCAAACGGCAAAAACGCGACCTTTTCGAGCGCTCGATTCAGAAGAAATCCGATATCCGCTGACGGATCCGGCACCTTATCGATCAACCCGAGCTGCTTCAGGTAAGGCGGCGTGACTGACAGCGCGACCGTATCGCCAATCGCTTCGTGAAACCCATCGTTAGCACCATCGCGGAACAGGAAAGGCTTTCCCGCGTAGGCCATTTGATAATAGTTGTGGCCCAACTCGTGATGTACAACGGTGAAATCTTCCTCGTTGATCTGTACACACATCTTCAGACGCACATCTTTTTCGTAATCGAGGTCCCACGCACTCGCATGACAGACCACATCACGATCCGCGGGCTTTGAAAACAACGACCGCTCCCAGAATGTCTTCGGCAACGGATCGAAACCCAGGGAGGTGAAGAACGATTCGCCGTAGCGGACCATCTGCTGCACGTCTGTGTTTCTCGATTTCAGTGTCTGCGTCAGGTCGTAACCGCGATCGGCATTCGCAGGCGCAAGCAACGGATAGACGTTTCCCCACTGCTGTGCCCACATGTTTCCCAGCAGGTGCGCTGGTATCGGTTTGTCCAGCGCCACTACTTGTGGGCCGTACTTCTCAGACAACTTGCGACGCGTGTAGGTGTAAAGCGAGTCGTACAGCGGTTTGACTTGTTGCCACAGCCTTTCCATCTCGGCAGCAAAAGCATCAGGCTCCATGTCGTACTTCGAGCGCCACATCGCGCCCGTGTCGGCGAAGCCCATCTCTTTCGCGCCCTTGTTGCTCAGCTCGACAAACCGCACATACTCTTTGCGAATCGGTTTCGCGATCTGATGCCAGCCCAACCACGCTCGTTTCAGTTCTTCCGGATCGCGACTCGAACCGATGATGTCTTCGAGCTCGGTGATGCCGAGGCATTTTCCTTTGTCTCCCTCAGGGCAGTACTTGCCTTTGCCGTAGTCGCCTTCCATCGATGCCGTGAGCTTTGTGAGTTCGGCGCGCTCCGCCGGATCCTTCGGCGCCGGAAGCGTGAGAGAGAGTTTCAACAGTTTGAGTTTGCGTTTGCCCTCGGGCGAGAGGTCCGCGTTTTCGAATCGTCGCGATTGCTCGGCGAGTTCGGTGGTGGCGCCGATCACAGCTTCATTCGCATCAGCCGCGAGTGCTTCTGTATCGTCGGTGATGAAAGTGCTCTTCACCCAGTCCGCACGGCCGGCCTTGATGTTCAGGTCCAGGAGACGCTTTTCGGCGTCAGCAAGAAATCTCTCGGCCTCGTCTTTGTTGCCCGTGCTTGAAAGCGAGTTTGGGTTATCGGTACACGACATAAGCGCTAGTCCTATACTCAGAAATAAAAACATACCAAGCCACAACTGGCGGCGATGATAAAAGGATCTCACCATAAACCTCCTGCGGAGTCATTGTTTTCGACAACTGGGGGTTAGGACCACACTATAACGAGGATTGTGCGGATGCTCAATCCGGTGAGGTCGTGTAAATTCATCTCTGCGTACCTCTGCGTCCTCTGCGCCTCTGCGGTTAATTTGGCTTTTACCACAGAGGCGCAGAGGACGCAGAGGTACGCAGAGGAAAACACACGGGAGGAAAACTGTAGTGATTATTCTGGGTATTGCCGGAAGCCTGCGAAAGCAGTCTTTCAATCGCTCGCTGCTACGCGCTGCGCAGGAACTTACACCTCAAGGTACTACGATCGAAACTTTTGAATTGGACGGCCTTCCTGGATTCAACCAGGACGACGAAGCCAATCCACCAGCGAAAGTCGCGGAGCTCAAGCAACGCATCCGCAGCGCTGACGCGATTCTCTTCGTGACGCCGGAATACAACTACTCAATACCCGGCGTACTGAAGAACGCGATCGACTGGGCGTCACGCCCTTATGGCGACAGCGCATGGAACGGAAAGCCGGTCGCAGTGATGGGCGCGTCGGTCGGCAGTATCGGTACCGCGCGCGCGCAATATCATCTGCGGCAAACGTTTGTCTTTCTGAACATGTACGCCGTCAACCAACCTGAGGTCATGCTAGGAAATGCACACAAGCATTTCGATCAGGATGGAAAGTTGACTGACGAAACCGCGAAGAATCTGATCCGCCAACTGCTCGAGGAGCTGGTGAATTGGACCAGGCGGCTGCAAAAACAATAGGCCGGACAACGCAGGAATTGGGAAAAGCGATGGGTGAGGTCCATCTCCGAGGTCCAACTTAAATTACGAACTGCTACGGACGAACAATGCCCTTTTTGATGTTTCGCTGCCACGCTTCGTAATTTCTGATCCGGCGTTTGGCCTGTTTGCGAGTCAGCTTCATTTCCTGGGCTACATAATCGATGCGCGCCGTTCGATCCTTCTTCTTATCAAAGCGATCGCCCGGCGCTCTAAGGTAATACTTGTACGCGAGGGCCCATTCTGCTTTCACTTCTTCGGTGGCTTGAACGCCCCTTGTCTCTGGCATGCCTGCGGGCTCCCTTCAGGAGGTTTTTTCGACTGCGGATTCTACACGGACGATTTTCGAATTGCGAACGAAATCGGCCATTTTCCCGTCCTATTTTCAGATTTTTACTTCCGTTTAAACCAGCGAATCAAGGAAAAAGTGCTGGCCACAATCGCAATTCCGATTAGACCGTATACTACGTAGGAAAGGACGTCGGAGTTTATATACGCGATCAACTGGCGTCCAAAATATAGCGCCAGCACCGCCTCAATCCCGAACCGCAAAAGACGGCCCAGGAAAACCGCCAGGAGCAGTTTTTTGCGCGGAGACTGCAAAGCAGAAGCAGTCATTACGGCGGGCGTGAACGGGAACGGCGGCGGCATCAATGTCGCCAGAAACACTGTCACACCACCTTTGTTCTCGATCTTTTCTTTGAGTTGTTTGATTCGTTTCTCACTTACAAACCGTTCCAGTCCCTTTTCTCCGGCCTTGCGCATCAGCGCATCGATCACGGCGACGCCGACCACCGATCCGATCGCTGAAGCAACCACGTAACCGATCCACGTCAGGCCCTGGCGGTGTGAGCTTACCAAAGCGATCAGAAGTAAGTCGTTTCCGAACGGGAGAACAAGGAAAGACGAATCGAGCGCGCTCAGGATAAATAGACCGAATATTCCCATCCGCGCAAAGAACCGCAATACTGAGCCGGAGGCAATCAGGAATAGCAGACGAGGATGGTCCAACAATCGAAAAGACTCCTCGCCCTAACTCAGTCTCGTAGGTTCAGGGTTTGATGGATCTGTTATTGGCGGCGGTTGATCCGGTTCGCGAACTGGCGCCGCCGGCTGCGGATTTGAATCAGGCGGCAATGGAACTGGTGGCGGATCCTGAGCGGGATCGCTCGGATCGTACGGAGTCGTTGGTGGAATTTCAGGTTTTTCTGTGTTCATCATTCTTTTTCGCGAAAAGACAAAGGCGCAACGAAACGCAGGCTCTTAATTAGCTTTGCCTCGTTGCGCCGTTGCGCGGAAATTCTCTCTTAATCTTGTCGGACCGCGATTCTTGCCGGAGCTGCCGGTGTTTGCGTGAGCAATCCCTGCACGATCGCGAGGCGCGTCATAATTCTCGACTCCGGAACCTGGAAGCGTCCCGCTAGAGTCTCGGCGCGGTCAAAATCACTGCGAGCGAGCACCGCCAGTTCCCGGCCGTATTGATTGATGATGCGCGTCAGGCCGTTTCCATCCTGGAGCGCCATTTCACCATCGCGAAACATGTTGATCTCGAAACCACTCAACAAAGCGGCGGCGCCAAGCAACTCGTTCAAATGACTAATCCCCGGATCGAGGATCTCAAAACTGCGCGCCGGATCCACCGTGGCAAACGCATGCGCGACTCGCAGTTGTTGTTCGAAATGGTTGTAATTACTCGCACGGCGGTTTGTCATTTGTTTCGCTTCGTCGAGCAACTGCATCGCGAGTTTTGGATTGTCCTTTTTTGCATCTTCTGCCACTTGTAACAGCAGGTTGAGTTTTTCCTCGTCCGATTGCAGCTTCGCAACAGCTTGCCTGATCTGTTCGAGACGAGGGCCGTCAGGTTTTTTCGCCATTTCCTGGAGCTCAATCCTCTCCATCACAATGTCGCGGGCTTTTTGTGACAAATGGTCGGTGGCGATTTGACGCGCGCGCTCTGCGTCGCCCTCTTCCAAAGCCTTGTAAGCCGCCTGTTGGTAGAGTCGTGACTGAACCTGCTGCGGGGCCGTCGCCGCCGCCTGGACCAGCGCGTCGGCGGTCGGATTTCCCTGGACGCCGTTGAAAGTCATAACGGGACTCGGCGACATCCCCATCTCCGTCAGCTTCTGACGCAGCGCCGTAGCCTTTGCCGGAAGATACTGATCGACCATCGGCAGTACGACTTGCAGTCCGGCTAACAACCGGCGCGCGTTGTTCTGCTCGAGTTGCGCTTCTGTTGGCGGTGTATCCGGATTCGGCCTGCCTGGTCCAGCCTGGATTCGCCGTTGATTTGCTGGTACACGCTGAGCCTGCGACGGTGTTGCTTTTAGCGCTGCGTCGATGACGCTCGACAACAACTCGACATACGCAGATTGCTCCAATGCCGGAGCGCGTGCACGGAGCTGTGTTGTCGTGGTCTGGGTTGTGCTCGACGGTTGTCGTGGACCAGGCGCGAGCAGCGCCTGCACGAGCGCTGCGGCTTCACTGTTAGTCAACAGGTTTGCCGCCTGAACTCGTTTGACGGTTTTGTCGGCGAGTTTTTGAGCGGCTTCCGGATCCTGGCGCGCGAGTTGGTTGATGACTTCAGAAATCGTTCGCGGAAACTGGCCCTTCTCGAGCATCTGTTCGGCGTTTTGAGCGGCCAGTTTTGGATCGAGTGCAGCGATCCTCGCGAGCAGTGCTTGTTCCAGGTTCTCTTCGGAAGTGAATGGCGGTCGTGGTCCACGCTGCTCAACGGGAGGTTGTGCGCTGGCGGGTGGCTTGGTTGATGCGAGCAACTGGTAAGCGAGTGCCGCATCATGACGGGCTGCGGCTAAGACCAAATCCTGCCGCAACTGAAATGAGCGAATGTTCTGCGGCCTCCCACCGCCATCCGGAGTCTGTGCGCCGCGCCGTTCAAACGACGTCGCCTGAGCTCGGCCCATCTCGGCGACTCCCTCGCCCGCCATCGTAAACAGTGAACGCGCGCGGCCCTGGTTTTGATCCCAGAGCAGGTCGGCGGCGGCTATTTGGACGCGGACACGATTCTCAGTGAGCCGCAACGATTGGGCTTCGTCGAGTACCTGATCCAGCAGACGGTAAGCGTTCTTTTCCCTCTCGGCCTTCTTCTCCTGGTCTTCAGCCGTCGATTGGTCAGTCGGCTTTTCCTGAGCCAGGCCGGGTGGTTGTAAGAAGCAAAAAAATCCGAGGGCAAGGGTTAAAACAAATATTTTCTTCATGGGCATTACCTCTGCGAGAACTGTGTTGAATCTTAGCATGTGCCTTTTTGCGGCGGAACTTCCCCGGCCTCATGCCGTATAATCCCCCGACATGTATTGCCCATCCTGCGGTTCTGAAGAACGACAACTGAGCCAGTTTTGCCGGGCCTGCGGCACTGACCTGCGTATCGTCCGCAACTCGCTGGAGAACCCTGACGCGATCACGCAGTCGGCGGTTTCGGCTCGCGAGCATATCGGGATGGCCGTGGCGGATAAAATTCGCCAGATGAGCTCGGCGAAAGAACTCAAGAAGGTCGCTGAAGATATCCTGCCGCCCTTTGAAAAGTTTCTGGAATCGCCGGAAGAGAAGCGCTTGCGCAGAATTCGCGCCGGTGTAGTCACCGCAGCGATCGGGTTGGGCGCAACCATCGTTACCTTGCTGATAGCCCTGGATAAGGTAGATGCTTTCCCATTCGTGACGCCGGCTCTCGTCACGTTCCTCGTCGGATTGGGCGTGATTATCAACGGATTGCTGTTTACCGTTCCGAAGAAGAAACTTCCCGGCGACAGCTACGACGCGCTCGCGCAGAACTTGCTTGATTCCACTGCGACCAAACAGCTTTACGAAGCGCCGCCCGCGAGAAACCTAACAAACGAGCTTGCGCCCGCTACTAAATCTCCGGCCTCCATAACCAACACACCACGCACCACTTGAACACGAGTAAATCGTAGGAGTTTCGTCGATGGCAGTCGTGCTGGAAGGAGGTTGCCGAGTTTCGACGATGCACGAAGGCGATCCTCGCGTCTCGGGTTCACTCAAAGTTTGGGATCAGATCGGCAAGGCGACTGGCGCGCAGGCAATCTCATTGCGCATACTCGAATTTGGACCAGGAAGATCGCCGAGCCTTCTTAACCGCGAATCTGACGAGGTTCTTTATCTGCTCGACGAATCGGGTGAATGTACGATCGTCATCGATGAGAATGCTTATGACGTTGGACCACAAACGGGTATTTACCTCCGACCAGGGCAGACACTCGTTGTCGAGAACCCCGGACCAGGTCCCGTGCGATTCGTGAGTTCGCAAGCCGATGCTCAGTTGGACCACAGTGACGAATCTCACGTATCGCCGATCGTAAAACTTTCGGATCGCAGAGCGTTGCCCACAGCCGATCGCTGGTACCGAGTTCTCGTCGACAATGAGATAGGGAGCGAGCAGGTGACGCAGTTTGTCGGTTCGATTCCGCCGGGACGTGCGCCGGATCACTTTCACGAGTACGAAGAGGTGCTTTTTATCCTGCGTGGAGAAGGCCGAATGTGGGCCGGCGAGACAAACACGCCCATCGCGCGCGGTTCATGCATATACCTGCCGAAAAGACAGGTTCATTGCGTCGAAAACACCGGCAACGGTGAATTGCGATTATTGGGTGTTTTCTACCCCGCGGGCAGCCCCGCTGTCAGGTACGAAGCCACAGGTGAACGCGGATGATAAAACACGGATTGCAATCTGTGTTCTTGTCCGCGTTAATCTGCGGCTTCGAAGTCGCGGATGTCTTTGAACGGCTGGTCGGCGTCATTGAAATCCGGGCGGTAGTAATACGCGGCGCCGTCAAACTCCTGCACCCAGCCTTCCGACATTCCTAACGTCTCGAGCGCAGCCGTAGCCTTGAGCCACTCCGATTCTCTGATTCGTCGCGACAGCAGCACGTAACGTTTATTCGTCTCGGCCTGGTGCGTCGGGTAATACTGGGCCATCAGCGAGATTGCAACACGCGGACTCAATTCATCTCTGATCCATTCGATCGACTCACTGATACTACCAATATCGTTCGGCAACACGAGCAAACGCACAACCAGCCCGCGCTTCAACAGCCCACTTTCATCAAACACAAGCTCGTCACCCGTTTGCCGGAACATCTCGCGCAACGCGAGCCTCGAAAACTCTTTATAGCCGCTGACTTTCGAGTACAAATACCCCGACTCGTCGTCAGCATATTTCAGATCCGGCAAGTAGATGTCGACAATGCCATCCAACAGCCGCAGCACCGCAACTGAATCGTACGCGTTCGTGTTGTAGACCACCGGCACACGCAAACCTTTTCGCGCCGCGAGAAGAATCGATCGCACCATCTGCGGAACGAAGTGCGTCGGCGAAACGAAGTTCACGTTATGACACCCGCGCGATTGCAGCTCGAGCAGCATCTCCGCCAAACGCTCGTGAGTCACTTCGTTTTTGATCTGCTGTTTGTGCGTCTGCGAGATCTGGTAATTCTGACAGTAAACACAGCGCAGATTGCAGTTGCCGAAAAAGACATTCCCCGCCCCTTTGGTTCCCACAAGCGGCGGCTCCTCGCCGAAGTGTGGCGTGTACGACGAAACGATCGGCAAGCGTCCGGAATAGCAAGCGGCGATCTCGTTGTTGAGACGGTTGTTCAGACAGTCACGCGGACACACTGTGCAGCGTTCGAGCAGGCGCTCGAGTTCCTCGACCCGCGCTTCGAGCAAGCCCTGGTCCAACAGATTCAGATACGATGGCTGATTACTCATGACGTCGTTGTGCTTTATAATCAGGCGGGTCCTGAATCCTGTCAAATCTCCCATGCGCCTCTGGATCTCAAAAAACAGTGAAGTCCCCATTCGCGAACAGCTCGTCACGCAGCTGGTTCTCGGCATCGTCAGTAACGACCTCAAAATCGCCGAACGACTGCCAAGCACGCGCGAGCTCGCCCGACGTTACAACATACACGCGAACACCGTGAGCGCCGCATATCGCGAGCTCGCGCGACGGGGCTGGGTGGAGTTTCGGAAGGGAAGCGGCGTCTACGTGCGAGCGCGAACCGACGACACGCTCGATAACGGCGTCGCGCTCGATCATCTCATCGCGCGGTTCTTTAGAAACCTTCGCGAGGAAGGTTACTCACTCGCTGAAATCCAGGCGGGCATGCAGCGATCGTTGTCGATGCAGCGCCCGGACCATTTCCTGTTACTCGAACCCGATCCGGAGCTACGCGAGATTCTCGTCGCGGAGATCTCCGTGGGGGCGAAGGCAAAGGTGAAAGGTGTTGGACCAGGTGAATTGGACGGCAGTCCAGGCGGCGTGCCGTTGGTGTTGTATGGTCACATGGGAGAGTACGCGGAGCAGATCAAACCGGAAACCGACGTGCTCGTACTTCACTCGGCGTCGATCGTGGAATCGTTTCGCGGTGAAACGAAACCGTCGCCGGAAGCGCTGGTCGCGATCGTTTCGCGCTGGCCGGAGTTTTTAAAGTGGGCACGCACGCTGCTGGTTGCGGCGGGGCTCGATGCTGATGCGTTGAGTATTCGTGACGCACGTGAGCGCAATTGGGATCGAGGATTGCGCTCAGCGGCGTTTGTGATTACGGACTCTTTGATGGCGCCGCGGATTCCGGCAGAGTGTCAGGTGAAGGTGTTTAGAGTGCTCGCGGAATCGTCGCTCAAAGAGATTCGAGATTACGCGGAACGGTTTTTCTGATTGGTCCTCTGTTTAGAGTTCAAGCTTCAGCTTGCAGGTTGGACCCGAGTAGACAAGCTAAAGCTTGAACTCTGAACGCTACTCCTTATCCTTTGCGAGAGTTCGCACGTAATTCACGACGTGCCAGCGCTCCTCTTCGCTCATGCGCTTCTCGCCGGCTGGCATGATCCCATTGATACCTTTCGAGATCTTCCAGAAGATTTCGCCGTCTGTCATCGCCGTCATGCGTTCTTTGTTTGTAAGGTCCGCGGGCTTCCGCCGAAGTTTCGGAAGGTTCTCCGTGTTCCCGGATCCAGCCTCACCATGACAGAAGATGCAGTTGCCTTTCGACTTCTCGAGATAGAGTTCTTTTCCCTTCGCGATCGACTCCTCGGTCGCAGGCGTCGGGTTCTTCGTCTTGTCGGCGTCGGCGGGAAGCTCCCACGTGTTCTTCGAGAAGTCCGGCTGTTGTTTCCCGCCGCCTCCGCCCGAAGGCTGCGACATGATAGATCGCGAGTTCTCGTTCTGGTTCTTATTGGTCGTTACCGAACTATTCGCGTTTTGCGCCGACGACGTTGCGAAGTCGAAAGAAGACACGAACAGAATCGAAATTACGAGCAACAGTAAAAACGCAAACAGGGGCAAGGTGATTGACGTACGCATCGTTGTATTCCTCTCTTGATTTACCGCGTTCGCTTTCTCCGCACTGGTCGCGTGCCAGCGGGTTTGGTCTCGGCTTTCGGAACCGTTGCCGGCGCCGTGCGAATCCAATCAGCAACCATTTTTTCGGGGATGTCGGCCTCGATAACGATTTCACTGCCTCTTGCTTCCATCTTAAGACTCTGCAAGATCGTCTCTGCTCGCTTGTCAGGCACCGCGCTGGCGCCCTGTTTCATCAGTCCCGATAACAGGTTGTTGAGAATCTTCGCCGTGTCAGGATTGTCGGCATTCATTGCACCGCGCAGACTGAAGTTTGTTGCCGTCATTGTAACCGCGGCGTAGAAGTTACCGAAATTTGTATCACAACGCGACTCACGCGCCGTCGTCTCGAGTCCGAGCAGGCCTAAGCTTTTCGCAAATGCAGCCAGCGGCGCGCCCGAAGCGGCAATGAGCACGTTCGGATCTCGCAGTAGCGATTCAACCGTCGCCGGATTGATTCGCCCTGTACCATCGGCCGCATCGACGGCGGCTTTGATATAACCGAGATTGCCGATCGCGAAAGAGTTTGCGCTCAGCGGCACGGCTCCGATCTCAACATACGGTTTGAATATCGGATTCTTCACTGCCTGCGCCGCAATCGAATCGATCTTCCCCACCGAAATCGACTTCGAGCCGTACTTCTCAACACGCACTTTGTCCTGGAGATAAAGCTGCCCGAGCGTCATGAGAGAGTCGGAACTAAAGTCCCCGCCCACTACCGCCATCACATCGGGCGCAACGAAACTCAAATCGTTTGCGGGCTTGTGAAAGCGAACTGCGATCACGAGATATTCGAGCGTCGCCGGATCGATACCGACTCCCTTCTTCAGATCGGCAAACGTCGCGCGCATTTTGGTAACGTCAGCCGGCGACATTACACGCGGCGCGGCTTCGTTGAGAATCCGTTGTGGACTGACGTAAATCAGCGCGTCTGCTTCAGGGAGTGCGGCAAGAGCGGCCGTTCCGGATTGTGCGCGCACACTGGGTGTCAGTGTGAGAAGAGCGATAACAGCTAAGAGCATTAATTTCGAAGACGTCTGTCGCAAGTGGAGACCTCCGTTTGAAAAAGTCGGACAATACTATCAGACTTCGCGATAACGAAAGCAGGTTGTGTCGTGATCGTTGACCATGCCGACGGCCTGCATGAACGAGTAGCAGATGGTTGAACCAACAAATCGAAAACCGCGTTTGACGAGGTCTTTGCTCAGCGCATCGGAGACTTCCGTACGCGCAACAATCGGCTGCCCGCGCTTTCGCCGCAACGGCTTTCCGTCAACAAAACGCCACACGTAGTTGTCGAAACTTCCGAATTCGCGTTTCACTTCGAGGAAAGCGATCGCGTTCGTAACGGCAGAATTGATCTTGAGGCGGTTACGGATGATTCCTTCGTCTTTCAGCAGCGCAGCGATCTTTCGCTGATCGTACTTCGCGACTTTAGCGGGATTGAATCCGTCGAAAGCGGCGCGATAGTTATCGCGCTTTCTGAGAATCGTTTCCCAGCTCAGACCCGCTTGCGCGCCTTCGAGAATCAGAAACTCAAAGAGACGCGTGTCGTCGTGCACAGGCACGCCCCACTCGTTGTCGTGGTAGGCGATGGATAGAGGTGTAGTGGCCCAGGAGCAACGCATCACAAGATTTTAGCTCGACACTTCAATCGGCCTACCCGTCTCCACCGACTCGTAAACTGCATTGACGATCTTCACAGACATCAAACCGTCGAGAGCAGTGACCAGCGGTGGTGAACCATTCACGATCGAGTCGATGAAGGCACGATCCTCCTGTACGTAACCCCATTTTTCCTCTCGTGGTAACTGTTGCATCGACTGCTCGATGAAGTGACCTTCGAGGTTGGTGCTGCACGTCAGGCTTTCCATTTCACGCGTCGCCAGCGTCACATGATGGCAAAAAACTTCGACGCGCTCGAACGGGAACAACCAACTCGCATCAGCGGCCGTTGCAAGCGTTGCGTGCATTCCGCTCTTGAATTTCAGGAGCACTGAGAAATCGTCGATCTCTTTGTACTCGTGAGTGGATCCGATTGCGTGCAGGCTTTCCACTTCGCCAAACAGAAACCGCATCATGTCGAACATGTGAATTGGCGTCTCGTACAGAAAGCCGCCGGTTATCTCGGGATTGCCGGTCCATTCAGGCTTGAGTAACTCGCCTCGGTTCATCTTCACGTGTGCCGAATGCGGCTTGTGAGTGTCGGTGATGAGTCGCTTCAACTCTGCGTAGACCGGAGCAAAGCGTCGATTGTGGCCCACCTGAAAAATGCCTTGTGCTCCCCGGGCTTGGTGAAAAATCCGCTCCGCATCAGGGACGCTTGTCGCAAGTGGTTTTTCGCAAAAGACGTGCTTGCCAGTCTCGATAGCCGCGACCGCCAGCGACCTGTGCTGCGTGTTTGGTGTGGTGACATAGACCGCGTCACAGCGTTCGAGTAGCTCGAGAGGTGTTGCAACCGGAGTGGCACTGTGCGAGCGCGCGAGCCGTTTTGCAGACTCCGGGATCACATCGTGCACGGCTGTGATTTGCACGCGCTCGTCGCCGGCTAAAACGCCGGCGTGCACTCCGCCAATATAGCCTGCACCAATGATTCCGATTCTGACTTTACTCATTTACTTGTGTGCTTTTTTGTGCCTCTTTGTGGCTCAATATTCTTTCCGTGGCTGCGTACGCCTCGCGTGCGAGTTCGAAAGGATCTCTTTCCCAGTACTCCGGACGAAATATCTCAACACTCGCGACCTTGTCATAACCGATGCGTCTAAATGCAGAGACGATCTCGCGCAACGGTAGAATTCCGAGTCCGGGAAGTAACCGGTGTCGATCCTCCAACTGATCGCGTGGAAGATCTTCGGCGTCGTTGATGTGAAAGATCTGAATGAGTTCCGGATCGAGCTGCTCGATCATCGCGATTGTTGACCCGCCGGCGTAGAAATGAAAACTATCGATGACGACGCCTAAATTCTGCCGTCCCGCCTCACGCACAATTTCAGCCGCAAGATCCAACGTCTGAACACTGCAATCCGTTTGACCCAAAAACTCGAACGCCAGCGATACACCGTGCCGGCCCGAGATGTCGCACAGCTCATTTAAAACTCTGACCGATTCGTCAATCACCGTTTCGCGGGAAGCACCGCCGTCCGGCAAACGACCCGGTACGACGACGATGCACGAACAGCCAATCGCGGCAGCAATACTGCTCAGCTCGTCGCATTCCTGCTTGATCGCTTCGTACGCGCGCTCGTCACGAAAAGTGATGTGCTCGATCGAGTTGATGCTCAACGGGGGTATCGAAAAAATATCCCTGAGCTCCGAGATGGACCGTTCTTTCAGAAAACCCCGCAGTTTTGCTGCCCAGATCTCAACATAATCGTAGCCCGCCGCTTTCGCCGCGCGGCAATCCGTCACGAGGTCCGTCCTCATCGTCGTAGCGCCGTTAAGTGCAAGTTTCATACGTGACGCGAGAATAGCATAGCCACAGATGACACGGATTAAAATGGATCATCCGCTTTATCTATCTCATCTGTGGCCTAAGCTTGTTTGACTTGGCGCTTGCATAGTTGTACAAGTGGCCATCATCCAGAAGGAGATACAAAAATGGCTCTACGACTTGGCGATATAGCCCCCGATTTCACAGCGGACACCACTGAAGGTCCGATTAATTTTCATGAGTGGATTGGCGATAGCTGGGCGGTCCTGTTCTCCCATCCGAAAGACTTTACGCCCGTCTGTACGACCGAGCTCGGCTACGTAGCACGCTCGAAGCCGGAGTTCGAAAAGCGTGGCGTGAAAGTGATCGGACTCAGCGTCGATCCCGCAGACTCACACAAGCGCTGGGCTGAAGACATCAAGGAGACTCAGGGATCCGAGCTCAACTTCCCGGTGATTGCCGATCCCGATCACAAGATTTCCGAACTCTACGACATGATCCATCCGGAGATCAGCGACGTGTTCACAGTTCGGTCCGTGTTCGTGATCGGCCCGGACAAGAAGGTGAAGTTGATGTTCACCTATCCGGCCAGTTGCGGACGCAATTTCGAGGAACTACTGCGCGTGATCGATTCACTCCAATTGACCTCGCAATACAGCGTCGCGACCCCCGTCAACTGGAAAGATGGCGACGACGTGATCATCGTTCCATCGCTTTCCGATGAAGCTGCGAAGGAAAAATTCCCGGCCGGCTGGAACGCACCAAAGCCGTACCTGCGAATCACCCCGCAGCCGAACAAACAAGCCAAGGGCGCGTCGTAAAACAGCGGTTTTTAAGCCACAAGAAAGCACAAATGTTCGTAAAGATCGTTTGTGCTTCTTTGTGGCAAATCCTCTATGGCTGAATCTCGGACCGCACTACAGCGTGGTCGTCTCGGCGCGTCAATGCGTCGCGATGCGTGGTGGCTCGAAATCCTGCCAGTCGTGCTCGTCCTCGGCGCCTTCAGCGTTTACGCCACCTGGCGAGCTTTCGAAAATCAGTATTACGAATTCGGTCCATACCTCTCGCCATTCTATTCGCCACTGATCAAACCAAGCTGGTGGCCGCTCTCGCCCGCCATTCTTATTCTCTGGGCGCCACTGGGTTTTCGCGCGACGTGTTATTACTACCGCAAGGCTTACTACCGCGCGTTCTTTCTCGATCCGCCTGCGTGCGCCGTCAGTGAAGCGCGCGGACACAAGTATCGCGGCGAGAGTGCGTTTCCACTGATCCTGCAAAACCTGCATCGCTATTTCCTCTACGTTGCTCTCATTTTCCTGATCATTCTCTGGTACGACGCGATTCACGCTTTCTTTTTCAATGGGAGCTTTGGCATTGGTGTCGGCTCGCTCGTGCTCACGGCCAATATCACGTTGCTCACGCTTTACACGTTTTCATGTCACTCGCTGCGTCACATCGTCGGCGGTAACGTCGACTGTTTTTCATGCGTCGCGTTTGGTGGTCCAAGGCACACTGCCTGGCGTGGTCTAACTTTTCTCAACGAGCGCCACATGCTGTTTGCCTGGTTGAGTTTGTTTTCGGTTGGACTTGCGGATCTTTACATCCGGTTAGTCGCGAGCGGTTCAATCCAGGATCTGAGACTGCTGTGAATGGTAACCGAGAAGTTTGAAACTCACGAGCACGATGTGCTGATCATCGGCGCGGGCGGAGCGGGCCTCCGAGCGGCAATTGAAGCGCTTGGACAGGGCGCGCGCGTCGGCGTCGTTTGCAAATCGCTGCTCGGGAAAGCGCACACCGTCATGGCCGAAGGCGGTATCGCGGCGGCGATGGCGAACGTCGACACGGCCGACGACTGGCGCACACACTTCCGCGACACGATGCGCGGCGGCAAATTTCTCAACGACTGGCGCATGGCCCAGATCCACGCGCAGGAAGCTCCGGATCGTGTACGTGAGTTGGAACAGTGGGGAGCTTTGTTTGACCGCACAAGCTCGGGCGACATCCTGCAACGAGCATTTGGCGGACACACGTTCAAGCGTCTTTGTCACGTCGGCGACCGCACCGGTCTCGAGATGATTCGCACGCTACAGGACCGCGGCGTACATCTCGGCATCGACGTCTTCATGGAATGCGCCATCACCAAACTGATGAAGGATGGTGAACGGGTTTCGGGCGCTCTGGGTTACTGGCGTGAGAGCGGGCGCTTCGTTGTGTTCAAGGCGAAGTCGATCGTCATCGCCACAGGCGGCATCGGCAAAGCGTGGCGCATAACGTCGAATTCTTGGGAGTACACGGGCGATGGGATGGCGATCGCGTACGAAGCGGGTGCAGAGTTGATGGACATGGAGTTTGTGCAGTTTCATCCGACCGGCATGGTTTGGCCGCCGGGTGTGCAGGGTATTCTCGTCACGGAAGCGGTGAGAGGCGAAGGCGGGATCCTGCGCAACAAAGACGGCGAGCGATTCATGGAGCGTTACGATCCGGAGAAGATGGAACTCTCGACTCGCGACGTCGTGGCGCGCGCGATCTACACGGAAGCACGCGAAGGGCGCGGGACGGAACACGGCGGTGCGTATCTCGACATCTCGCACAAGCCGGCGGATTATGTAAAACGAAAACTGCCGAGCATGTATCACCAGTTTCGCGAGCTCGCGGACGTCGACATCACGCAGGGGCCGATGGAAGTTGGACCAACGTGTCATTACATGATGGGCGGCATTCGCGTCGATGCGGAGACGGCGCAATCGACGGTGCCGGGCTTGTTCGCAGCGGGTGAGGCGGCAGCGGGTCTACATGGCGCGAACCGCTTGGGAGGAAACTCGCTTTCGGACTTGCTGGTGTTTGGACGTCGCGCGGGGGTGGCTGCGGCGGAACATGCGAACAGGAGTGGATCGCTTGAGGTCGATGCACAGCAAGTGCTCGAAGGGACGCGTGAGGTGCTCGAACCGTTTGAGCGGCCTAAAGGTGAAAGTCCCTACCAGATTCACCGAGAGCTCGAAGACACGATGCAGAACCACGTCGGGATCTTTCGAACCGAAGAGGATCTGCAAAGGGGTCTCCGCGAGCTCGAGCTTTTGAAGGCGCGAGCTGCGCGCGTGAAGGTCGACGGTTCGAGACTGTTCAATCCCGGGTGGCACCTTGCGCGCGATCTGAAGTCGATGTTGACCGTTTCGGAGGCCGTGGCTTTGAGCGCGCAGGCGCGCAAAGAGAGTCGCGGCGCGCACAGCCGGATTGATTACGCGAAGTACGACGAGTGGTGGGCCAGGCATCACAACATCATCGTGCGTGAAGGCGATCGGATGACGTTGAAGCAGTCGCCTGTGCCGGAGATGCCCGATGAGTTGAAAAAAATCATTTTGTGAACCGCGGATTAATCATCCGTGTAATCAGCGTTTAAAAAACCATGGCTGACGCGACTTTCAGAGTCTCCCGAGGCGATAAGCTGACGAGCGAAATGATCGACTACCAGGTGCCGATCGCGCCGGGCATGGTCGTGCTCGACGCTTTGCACTACATTCAGGGCCACCAGGCGCCGGACCTCGCAGTGCGTTGGAACTGCAAGGCAGGGAAGTGCGGTTCCTGCTCAGCGGAAGTCAATGGTCGACCACGTCTGACGTGCAAGACACGTCTCGACTCTCTGCCGGTCAACGAACCGATCACGGTCCAGCCGCTCAAAAGCTTTCCCGTGATCAAAGATCTCGTCACGGATGTTTCGTGGAATTTCAAGGTCAACAAAAAGATCCCGCCGTTCTCGCCGCGCCCGAATGTCGAATGGAAGATGGACCAGCGCGACGTCGATCGCGTGCAGGAATTTCGCAAGTGCATCGAGTGCTTTCTCTGTCAGAACGTCTGTCACGTGTTGCGCGATCATGAACGGTACGAGCAATTTGGCGGTCCAAGGTTCTTCGTTCGTGTCGCTGGACTCGAGATGCACCCTCTCGACGGCGTGTCGCGCACGAAGTTGCTGAAAGACGAACTGGGTGTTGGTTACTGCAACATCACGAAATGTTGCAGCGAAGTCTGTCCCGAGGACATTCACATCACCGATAATGCCATCATTCCGTTGAAGGAGCGTGTCGTCGACGACTATTACGATCCCGTTAAATGGTTCCTGAGGAAATTGAAACGAGGTGAGTAGCGATGGAATACAAGCTAAAACCAATATCGCACGCGGGGATCAATGAAGCGATTTCGAAGGTCGAACTCTATCGCTATCTGAACGAGCCGGGCGAGGCCGAATCGATCTGTCGCGACATACTCACGCTCGAACCGGAACATCAGGCGGCGTTGCGTCTTCTCGGCCTGGCGATCACGGATCAGTTCACCGGAGGAATGTCTGACCGTTACGCAGAGGCTGACCACATCTTCGGTTCGTTAACCAACGAATATGAGCGAGCCTACTACAGCGGAATTCTTCACGAACGCAAGGCCAAGGCACAGCTTCGCGCCGGGCGTCCACCGCATACCGTCACACCCGCATTCGAAGCTGCGCTGAAATGCTTCGAAGAGGCCGAGAAGATCAGACCGCCCGACAATGACGATGCGATCCTGCGCTGGAATCGATGCGTGCGCTTGCTTCAGAGCCGGATGGGAACCGAGTGGCGAAAAGACATGGATGAGTTTGACGCGAGTGAAGGACCGCCGGTATAAGTCCACCGATTACATAGAAAACAACTCAATCAGTGTAATCTGTGTAATCTGTGGATAAATGAGTCTGCCTCCCCAAACACAACTCGGACGCTACGAAATCCGGTCGCTCATCGGCGCCGGAGGCATGGGTGAAGTCTATCTCGCGCACGACACCAGCCTGAATCGCAAGGTCGCGCTGAAAGTCCTGCCGGCCGAGGTTGCCACCAATCAAGACAGGATGCGACGCTTCAAACAGGAAGCGACTTCCGCTGCGTCTCTCAACCACCCAAACATCGCACACATTTACGAGATCGGGGAGGCTGAGGGACTGAACTACATCGCGATGGAATACGTCGAAGGTACGACTCTCCGCACGAAGATTCACCACGAGCACGAAGAACTCCCCAAGCTGTTGCGCGTCCTGCAACACGTTGCGGAAGGACTAGCGAAAGCACACGATTCAGGAATCGTCCATCGCGATCTCAAGCCCGACAACATCATGATCACGTCCGATGGTCACGCTAAAGTGCTCGATTTCGGCTTGGCAAAACTCGTCGAATCACAAACAAACACCGGCAGCGAAGAGCCCACCATCCTGCAACACTCAGCTCCGGGATTGATCCTCGGAACGATGGGCTACATGTCGCCCGAACAGGCACAGGGCAAGACCAGAGAGATCGATCATCGTTCAGACATCTTCTCGTTCGGCTGCATCCTGTTTGAAGCAATCACCGGACAGAAAGCCTTTGCCGGCAAAGATCAGATCGAAGTGCTCAACAAGATCATTCGCGAACCGGCGCCACCGCTGGCCGCGTTCAACCCAAACGCGCCGGCTGATTTGCAACGAATCGTCCGTCGTTGTTTGGCAAAGGATCCCGACGAGCGTTACCAGACGATCAAAGACGTCGCGATTGAATTGAAAGAAGTGCGACGTGAGATGCAGGACGCCGCGAGCGATGCGACCGCGCCGCCTGTGTTAACCGGCAGCAGTGAAGCGCGAACAGTGTGGCAATCGGAAACCACTCGAGTTCAATCGGCACCGCCGGCGACTGCCGAGCCACCGAGCTTGCCTGCAACACGCGCCTCGAGTGCGGAGTTCATCATCAGCGGCCTAAGACAACACAAGACTGCGACGTTGATCGGCGCGGCTGTTATCCTCATCGTTGCTGTTGCCGCAATTGTTGGAATTCGGTCCTACCTGCACGCAAGAAACACGGAGGTCGCAATTGAATCGATCGCCGTCATTCCTTTTGAAAATCAAAACAAGGACGCAGGTTCCGAATGGATCTCGGATGGTCTAACGGAGAGCATCATCAACAACCTCACGCAGCTTCCGAATCTCCGAGTCATCGCGCGCAGTTCAGTGTTTCGTTACAAAGGTCGAGAAAATGAGCCGCTCGCTGTTGGAAAAGAGTTGGGTGTGCGCGCGGTGTTGACGGGACGTCTGATGCAGCGCGGCGAGACGATGTTGATCAGTGCCGAACTCGTGGATGTGCGTGACAACAAACAGCTTTGGGGCGAGCAGTACGAAAAGCAACTCGCCGACATGCTTTCGGTGCAGCGAGAGATTGCACGCGAGATCACGAACAACCTGCGGCCGACGCTATCGGGCATGGAGCAGTTGCGCGCCGACAAGCAGTACACGGTGAATGCGGAGGCGTATCAACTCTACTTGAAAGGCCGTTTCTACTGGAACAAACGCACGCCGGCGGATTTGCAGAAGGCGATTCCGTTTTTCGAGCAGGCGATCGAGAAGGATCCAAACTACGCGATGGCCTACTCAGGTCTCGCGGATAGTTACGCACTGCTTACTGCCTACACCAACGAGCCGCCGAGGCGACTTATGCCGAAAGCGAAGGAAGCGGCACTGAAAGCCCTGGCGCTCGATGACAAGCTTGCGGCAGCACACGCCTCGCTCGGTCAGATCACGGCTTACTACGATTACGATTTTGCGACTGCTGAGCGACAGTATCGTCGCGCGATCGAACTCAATCCGAATTACGCGACAGCGCACCAGTGGCTTGCAGAACACCTCGCCGCAATGAAGCGCGTAGACGAGGCCGATGTCGAGATCCGCCGCGCGCTCGAGCTCGATCCGCTTTCGGTCATCATGAACCGGATTTACGCGGACATTTTGATGGATGCACGGAAGTACGACGAAGCCATTCAGCAATATCACAGGACCCTGGACCTGGATCCGAACTTTCCCACAGCGCGTTATTTTCTCGGCCGCGCTTACGAAGCGAAGGGCATGTACGATCAGGCAGTCGAGGAATACTCAAAGTCGGTGCTGATGGGCCGAGGCTCACCCGAAGAGGTCCAGAAGATGAAAGACGCTTACGCCAAATCAGGTTGGAAAGCGTATGTTCAGATGAATCTCGATCGACTGGTAGATCAGTCGCAACGAACACCTGTGCCGCCGTTCGTGATTGCGACTATGTACGCGCGGCTTGGTCGCAAAGAAGAGGCGATTGCGTGGTTGGAAAAAGGCTATGAAGAACGTGATTTTAGGATGACGCTGATAAGCGTTTCGTTTGAGTTTGATAGTATGCGTTCGGACCCGAGATTTAAGGAGTTAGTGCGCCGCCTGGGACTACCGGAATAGATGTTTACCTGTTGAAGATTTGCGTCGCGTCCATCGAACGCACGTAGCGTTCGAATTCATCGAGTTCTTCATCGTCAAAAATCATTCCCGGAACGTCGTTGATCATCACGTGCCTTGGGACAACAGTCTTAATGTCAAGGTCGACCTGCGCGTCTGCGTTGCACTTGTTTGGGCACACCCAATAGTCCAGGCGTGCAGTCGGCGCTGATGGACCGTCGACCGCAACCGCAAAAGGCTCCCACAGCTTGTTGCAGGCGTCGCAGTGCAGCACCGGCAGCCAGCCGTTGAGACTAACTCCCGCTCGTTTGAGTCCGGCTTCTAACCTGTCGCGATTCATGCGAATGCTTCTATTTCATTGGCTCGTGAAAGTCAAGATTTTACCCGCATTGATCCGCGAAGATCCGTGGCCTAGAATTCTACACATGATGCGAACCCTGGTTTTCATTCTGATTCTTTGTGTTTCGGCATTATCCCAAACCGTCGATCAGGACGACGTCGTCCGGGTCGATACAGACGTGACCAACCTGCCGTTCACGGCAATGGATAAAGACCGGCACTTTGTTACTACACTTCGTGCGGAGGACGTTCGCGTGCTCGAAGACGGCGTGCCGCAGGAACTCTTCACGTTTCAACGCGAAACAGATCGACCGCTGGCGATCGCGTTTCTGATCGACGTAAGTGCATCGCAGGAGTCGAGCTTGCCTGAGGAGAAGGCGGCGGCGCGGTTGTTCATCGAGAAGGTGATTCAGTCGAGCAAAGATCAGGTCGCGATCGTGCCTTTCACCGGTGAGGCGTATCTCGAACAGGGATTGACGCCCGATGTGTTGAGCGTCTATCGAGTGCTGGAGCGCGTCGAAGTTGCGGCGCCAGCTTATCTCGGCTCTGGTCGCCCCTTGACAGGAATACCTACAGGCCCGGGTATGTTGGCGACTCCGCCGGAGGGTGCGACTGCGATCTGGGATGCTGTTGCGCTGACGTCGAGGAGGGTACTGGCGAACGCTCCGGGTTTGCGCCGACGAGCGATCATCATCTTGTCGGATGGTTGGGACACGGCGAGCCGGCTGATGCAGAAGGAAGCGATCACCAGCACGCTTGCGGCTGAAGCGGTGATCTACGCGATCGGTATCGGCAGTAAGAGAGATGGAGTGTATCGCGATTCGCTGCGCGACCTGGCCCAACGAACGGGCGGCCGCGCATTCTTTCCCAACAAGAAACTCGACTTGAACGCAGCGTTTGCAGAGATCGAGCGCGAGCTGCGAACCCAGTATCTAATCGCGTATTCGCCTACGAACAAGAAACACGATGGAACGTATCGCAAAATAACCGTCGAGATTACAAACCCCGAGTTGCGCAAGCAAAAGCTCGAGATACGCCACCGCCCCGGTTATTACGCGAAACAACCTAAAGGTTGAACTCCGAACACTTTAATTACCCTTTTGTGCCGTTTTGAGGTTAAAACGATTCTTAAGAAAGGAGGTACCAAATGCCTTACGAAAAGCTACCGCTCGGAGGCGCCGAGCACGACATCCTCTCCTGGGCCAACCACGAGTTCAGCATTGAAGAACAAGCAATGCTGCGCAACGTTTCACGCTTGCCGTGCTTGTTCAAGCACGTCGCCCTGATGCCTGACGCGCACCTGGGCAAGGGAAGCATGGTCGGTTCGGTCGTCGCTACAAAGGATGCGGTGATTCCGGCGACAGTCGGCGTCGACATCGGCTGCGGCATGATGGCCGTCAAGACACGGTTCAAGAGTGTGATCCTCGAAGGCAAGTTGAAGGAGTTGCGCCTGAAGATTGAAGAAGCAATTCCGACCGGATTCAGTGAGTACGGCGAGTCAGTCGACGAATCTTCTCATTGGGAAGGCTGGAGTGAGTTCAAGGATCTTCACAAAGGCGTTCACGATCGCAAAGCAAAAGCGATGAAGCAGTTGGGAACGCTCGGTGGTGGTAATCACTTTATCGAAGTGTGCCTGGATACAGAGAACTTCGTCTGGTTGATGCTCCACTCGGGATCACGGAACATCGGCAAGGAACTGGCCGAGCGTCACATCTCGACCGCGAAGAGCTTGTGGCGCTTGAACGAGTTGCCGGCTCCCGATCTCGCTTACTTCATTTCCCGTACACCGGAATTCAAAGCGTACTGGAAAGATCTGAAGTGGGCGCAAGCATACGCGATGAAGAATCGCGAAATCATGATGGACCGTCTGTTGAAGGTCTTCAACAAGATGTTCAATCATCGCCAGCCATTCAAGCCTGAGCTGGCGGTTAACTGTCATCATAACTACGTTGCGCTCGAGCAGCATTACGGCGAGGAAGTTTTCGTCACACGCAAGGGCGCGATCAACGCGGCGACAGGAACTTACGGCATCATTCCCGGATCGATGGGGGCCAAGTCGTACATCGTGAAGGGACGTGGTTTGCCGGAGAGCTTCAACTCCTGTTCACACGGAGCAGGACGCAAACTTTCGCGCGGCGCGGCAAAGCGTGCATTCACGAAAGGCGATTTGGAACGCCAGACAGCGGGCGTCGAATGTCGCAAAGACGTAGGCGTGCTGGACGAGATTCCCGGCGCTTACAAATCGATTGAAGCAGTAATGAAGAACCAGGAAGATCTGGTTGAAGTTGTTGCCGAGATCAAGCAGGTGGTTTGCGTGAAGGGTTAACCAGGGCCACAAAAAGGCACAAAAGGAACACACAAAGATTCAATATGTGCTTTTTGGTGGCCCAATCAGTGGCTCATCGCGTAGATGACCACATTGATCCCCACTTTGTACGCGGGTAGTCCGTACTTCACGGGGTAGACAGGGTCGTTGATCCACTCCCATGCGTCGCCGAGGTCGCAGTTACGCGCGATAAATGCGACCAGGCGTCCATTCTTGTTCTCGACGCCCATGTAGTGTGGGACGATGCCGCCCTTCTCTGAGGTTATCCCGCGTTGGGCGTTGTAGACGTTCGGCACCTGGACCACTTCTTCCACGTCGAGATATGAGTGAAAGATCGGATGACTCAGCGGCAGGTCCTTGATCTCATACTCAGGCACTATCTTCTGAAATTGTTCCTGAACGTTCTGCCATTCGTACTCGCCCCAGAAGTCGTCGAGGAAGATGAACCCGCCGCGCATGATGTACTCGCGCAAGCGCGCAGCCTGCTCGGTTGAGAGGTCCATGAAGCCGGGTTCGACGACGTAGATGATTGGGTAATCAAAGACTCGATCGTCGAGGATCTCGAGCGCTTCGGGGCGCGGAGCAATTTTTAGATTCGTTCCGGCCCACTCGCGTAGACCGACGATGAAGTTGTTGTCGGCTTCCGGGTAGTCGGTGGTCCATGTGCCGCCGCCGTAGTAGCTGCGACGCCCGTAGCCACGGGTCGGCGAATCGTAGATCGTTCGGACGAACGTAAACTCTCCAAACGACGCGCCGTCTGCTGCTACCTTTGAGGGTGGCCGCCGGCGGAAATCATCGAACGGCCGCTGACCCACCGTTGGGATCAGGAGGGCGGTAAGGAGGAGCAGGGGCAGGATCAGTCGTTTGAAAACTCGCGTGGTCATGATCGGTTAAAGATTACTGCCTCTGTCGTCCTCCAGACAGCCTTCGATAATATTCCTCCACCGCACGCCGATACTTCTCAGGCGCCGCGCCTTCATCGCGCAAGCGCAAGTTCGTGCGGCCGCTTTGTTGCTGCACTTGCCTGCTCAACTCCAGTTCGAGCTGGCGCAGTGGTTCGATCACATCCGCTTTTAGATATGCAGCCGTAGCGGCGTCACCTTCCATCTTGCCGTCGGCAAGGCGGCGGAGTTGCTCGACCACTTCGTCGAGACGCCCAACGCCCATGCCGGTAGTTCCCCACTCGCGCCGCAGGTCTTGAGCTTCACGCAGGCGCTCACGAATTTCGGCCGGGAGCTGGCGGTTGTCTCCCCAGCCGTCTCCTGTCGGTCCGCCGGAATCAACGCCACGACGTTCTCTGCTTCTCAGCGACTGGCTTCCATTCTGGGACCCGCCAACCTGTTGTCCTTCGCCTTGTTGTTGGCCTTGTTGTTGGCCTTGTTGTTGACCACCTTGCGAGCCGCCCTGCTGTCCCTGCTGGCCCTGTTGGCCTTGCTGTCCCTTTTGCCCCTGCTGTCCTTCTTGACCTTGCTGCCCCTGCTGTTGGCCTCGCTGCCCTTGCTCCTGTCCACGTTGCCCCTGTCCTTGTTCCTGTCCCTGCCCCTGGCTCTGCTGTCCTTTTCCCTGTTGTTGTCCTTGCTGCTGTCCGTTGCGTCGTGCGGCGTTCTCATCCAAACGACGACGTAACGAATCGAGATTGTCTGCGAGTTGCCGCGTGCGATCGAGATTCTCCTCCGCACTCGAACCGTTCACACCACGCGCGCTCTGCTCCGCCGCCTGCAACTTTTCAGACACGTTGTTGAGACTTCGCTCGATGGCGCGTTCCTCACCCCGGCCCGCACCCTGCTCACCGCTATTCAACGACTCTTTGCCCTGGCGAATGCGTTCAGCGACGCGATCGCGCGCAAGTGCATCTGCCGCTTCCTTCAACTGGCGCGCAGCGCGCTGCTGACCCTGACTGCCCGAACCCATCGCGCGCGCCGATTGCTCTAAGTCCTGTTGCAGGCTGTTAACCGTGTCGGCAAGCGTGTCTTTTCTTTCGGACAGTTGCTCCCGCGTTCGCTTCGAATTCTCGTCCTGCGCATTCTGTCCACCGCGCCGCGAGAGGTTTTCCATGTCCTTCGCGATCTCACGCTGTCGTGAAGCTGCTTGCGCCGCGCGCTGGCGCAGATCGGAAATCTGCTGTTGGCGTCCGGACGATCCTTGCTGCCCGCCGCGCTGTCCGCTCGCACCGTTCATCTGCTGTAGACGTTGCTGCGCCTGCTGCAACCGTTCGAGTGCACGTTCGTTTTGCGCGACCGACTCGCTCGAATTACCTCGCGACGAAGCCTGCGCCTTCTGCATCTCGTCGGCAGTCTGATTTAACTGTCGACTCAACTCCTGCATCCGCGGATCGCGGCGCTCGCGCGAGAGTTTCTCGAGCTCGCGCGCTGCTTTGCGCGTCTCGTCGATCAACTCCTGTTGCTGTCGCTGATTGCTACCCGAACCGTTCGCAGACTGTCCCTGTTGACGTCGTCGTTGTTCTTCGAGTGCTTGTTGCTGGCGTCGCGCGAGTTCTTCGAGACGGCGTTCGGCTTCACTCTTCTGTTGCTCTGCCTGCTGCTGTTGCGCGCGCTGCACGGTCTCGTACTGGTTCTTCATCTTGTCGAGCTCGAGCTCGAAGAGACCGGCCAGCTCCTGTTGTTCTCTCTGACCACCACTACCGCCACCGCTGTTGCTCTGATCGCCAAACGCGACCTGGACCTCGCGGAAGATAGCATCGGCGGCGAGCAGTCGTTGCAGCGCACGTTGCTCGGGTGGCAGCGCGTCTTTGCCCTGTTCTTTTCTCAGCGGCGGGGGCGCGCCTTCCATCTCTTTGGCCGCCTGCTTCAGGTGCTCGGCCATCTCAGCCACTTGTTTCTGACCATCGACACCGCCGAGTCGGCGGCCCATGCGATCGAGAAACTCGAGCGTGTCAGTCCGCAGTTTTTCCTGACCACCGGCGACGGCCTCATAACCGTCTTTGCGCTCCTGTTCCGTGTATTTTTCGCCTTCGCGAATGAGCCGGTGCGTGGCTGCGATGAGATCTTTTTGACGTCGCGACAGCGCGTTCTGATCCTGGTCGCCACCCTGACCCTGACCGCCGCCTTGCTGTTGCGACTGCTTGTACTCCATCTCGAAAGGCTTCACTTCGATGAAGTAGATGTCGCTGGTCGCTTCATTACTCGCATCGCGCGCTTTCGCATAGTACGAGATGAAATCGCCGGGTTTGAGATTGTATTCCTCGAGGAAGAACGTGTAGGCGCCACTGAGCGAGCGCGCCGACTCGCGAGTCAGTTGCTGGAGATTGACTTTCTTCTCATCGCCGCCGTTGATCGAGAAATGGAGGTCCATCGACACGATGCCGTAATCGTCCTCGGCACGTGCCTGCGTGAAGACTTCTTCGAGGTTCGTCGCCTTTTTGTCGCGCCCGGGTTTGTCGAAAGAGATCACCGGCGGTTGATCTGTGAGCACTGACACGTCGTATTCGTTCGAGCCGCGATAAGCCTCGCCGTCGACGCTGATCAGTTCGATGTAGTAACTCGTATCAGCCGCGACAGTTAGCTGGCCCACGAAGTCGGAACCTTGAAGTTTCATCTCCGTCTTTTTGCCGTCGGCGAAAACGATGTTCGCTGCGCGCACTTTGCCGGAGAGTTTGGCCGTGACGGTCGCCACCGTTCCCTTGAGCGCTGCGACGTCGCCGCCATCTTCGATTGCTTTCGTCGGAAGGTTCGTAAAGGCAGGGAAGTTGAGCGACAGGTCGAGCTGTTTGACGTAAGGCAGATCGACTACGTTGAGTTTGAAGACGTCGGACCGAACACTGTTTGACTCGACGAAGTATTCCATCGAATCCTGAATGTTGAAGATCGAAAAACGAAAATCAGTTTTCGCTTTCGCGGGCTCCATCACCTGGCCCTGAAAGTCTTCTTTCGAGCCGAGTGGACGCGCGAATATCGTCACCTGTTGTGAATCGAAGTTAACGAGCGTGGCGGTGATGTCCTGGTCCGAGCCTTTCGGAACGCGGGCTGTTCCGGGTTTTACCTTGATGCTGAAGGCGTTTTTCGAAGCCGCGAGAGTCGTTGGCGTGACGAGCTGCGCGACGCCTTCCGAGATCTCACGCGGTCCCCACTTCAACACGCCTGCAAAAAGCAACAAGCTCGCGAGCGCGGCGCCGCCGTAAAGCAGGAGGCGCGAACGTCGAATGATGTTTCTGACGTCGAGCATCGCAGAGACGCTGTTTGCGTCCTGGTAGAGACGATTCATGATGGCGGGCGAGATGCGTGATTCGGCGTTGCCATTCGAAAACTCGACGGCTGTGACGAGACGGTCTTCGGTTCCCGGCGAGTGTTCTTCGATCAGACGAGCAAGACGTGCATCGCTGATGCGTTTGAGCAAGGGACGGAGGAGGGCGAAGTAGATCGTTGCGAGACACGTGAGTAGCGCGCCAATGCGCAGAACGATTAGGGCGGCGCTGTTGTAGCGATAACGATGAGCGCCCCAGCCGGTCAACAGTAGCACGACGGCAACGACGCCGACACTGATCGCAACACCACGCAACGAGAGCAAAAGCTGTCGCCGCGAACGCGCTCGACGCAGGAGATCCTGTAATACATCAGGGTTCATGCTTTCCCCCTTTTATCCACAGATTACACAGATTACACAGATTTATCCTCAATCGGTGTAATCGGTGTAATCTGTGGATTACCCAATCATCTTTACCATCTTCGTTCGTCGCGCGAGGAATGATTCCGCCAGCAGCAATAGTAGCGCGATCAGCAGCAACGACCACCACACTTTCTGACGTCCTTCGACCTCTTCACCGCTGAGGTTACTATTCGCCGCAGAGCCTTCCGCGCTCCCCGCTCCACCAGTCACGCCCACTACGAACTCAGGAAAATTCAACTTCGTGAAATCGCCTTCAGCGCCATCGATGTTCACTGCGGCGAAGCCCGGACGTTCGTTGTAGCGCAAACGATAGAACCCCGGCTCGCGCGCAGTGACGAGCAGGTCGCCATCGGGTGTGAGCCGGTTTTCAGACAATCTCGCGCCGGAGGGAGTGTCGACCGCCGGCGGTGCTTCACGATCCTTCGCGACAGTAAAAGTCTGGCCCAACCCGTACCACGAATTCTCTTCGCGCGCGCCCGCGTAACGGACCATCTGATGAATGAACGGCAAGTAAAGCGGCGTCAGCGGCAAGTCGTTCCAGCTCGGTCCCAACGACGACGTGAAGAGCATCACGCGACCCTTGCCCGTGCGTGCTTCGAGCAGCGCCGGACTTCCATCTTCAAACCGCGCCAGCACCGCTGCATTCGCGCGCGGCTCGGATCGGAAATAGCCGATGACGTTCGCCGCTGCGAGCCGTCCGCTTTCCTGAAAGACCTCGAAGATGGGATGGTCAAATTTCACTTCCGTAATTGCAACGCTTTCGCCCGCTTTCGTCTGCACAGCTTCGCGCAACGTCGCAGGCGTGATCTGCTGGAGCGCTGTGTTAAATGCCTGAACCTCCGTTCGCGGTCCAGTCGACACGATTACCTGCCCGCCGCCAGAGACAAACTTCGACAGCGTATCGGCGAGCGCGAGTGAGATCGGTCCGGTGTCGTTCAAAACGACCAGCGCGTAATCCGAAATGCTCGCCGGATCGACTGAGCCCGTGCTCTTGAGCGTGAATGTAAAAGGTAAATCTTCGTTTGTCGTCAGCGCGCTTTGCAGGTGCAGGCTGTCGCTCCGGCCGCGCGAAGCACTCTCGACGATCAGCGCCTTCGCCGGCGTCTCGCGTCGCAGAGTGAAGTAAAACCGATTGTCCGTGGGAAAATCGCCCGAGAAGATATCGATCGTGCAGCGATTCACGCCATCGTTCACATTGAAACCGGTAAATTCGACTACTCGCGAATCGCGACTATTCAGACTGATGTCGCGCTTTTCCACCGTTTGTTCGTTGATCTGAAAATCGACGAGGACATGGTCCTTCGGCGTGTCACTGAAATTACTGACATGGACCACCAGGTTGTCGAGATACTTCTGACCAAAAACGACGCCACGAGCTTCAACATTCGTGATCGCGACGTTCCAGGGCGGACTGTTTCCACCGACGTCGAGCGTCGTGAGTTGCGTATTGTTCGAGAGCTTGAAAGTCGCGCTCGCGTGATTCCAGCCTGTCGCTTGAAAATCCGAGATCATGACGATCCGTTTTGGACCGGTCGTTTGGATCTCGCCCAACAGCGATTCGGCGCCGCGCAGCGCTTGTTCGTAGTCTGTTCCATCCCATCCGGCGCCTAACGTGCCGATGGCGGATCTCAACCTGGTCTTATCGCCGGTGAAGCGATTGACGACGGTGTAGCGCTTGTCGAAAGTCAGCAACGCGACCTGTTCGTCGATTCGCGCTTCGTCGAGTGCAGCCTCGGCGCGCCGCTGTGCTTCGGCGAACATCTGTTCGCGACGCATGCTCAGGGAGTTGTCGATCAGGATGACTGTTGCACCAGCGGCGCTGTTGTCTTTCGCCGCGCTGCCACCGCTGAAGAACGGCCGCGTAAATGCAATCACGATCAAAAGAATCGCGAGGCAACGAAGCAACAGCAGAAGCACATTCTGCAACGTGCGGCGACGGATGGTGCGTTGTGGAACCTGTCGAACGAAGACGAGTGCGGGGAACTGAACCCGGCGCGCACGTGTGCGACGCACGAGATGCACGAGAATGGGCGCCGCGAGCGCCGCGACGCCGAGGAAAAACAGTGGCGTCAAGAACGACATAAAAATTTACTTTCCCGAGCGACGCGAAAGGAACGAGAACAGCGCAAAATCCAGGGGCTGTTTCGTCGTCATCATTTCATAATCGACGTGGTTTGCCGCCGCACAACGTCGCATGCCATCGACGTGCTTGCGCATCCGTTCGCGATATCCGGCCATCACAACGTCGGGGAGCACGGGCATCTGTTCCTGTGTCTCTGCATCTTCGAGCAGCAGGACCGGATCGGTGAATTCAAAGTCGAGCTCGTTCTGGTCCAACACATGAAACGCGACTAGATCGTGCCCTTTGAAACGCAGATGCTGAAACGCTTCTTGCAGTCGCTCCGGCTGATCGTAAAAGTCTGAAATGATGACTACGATGCCGCGGCGCGTCAGAATCTCTGCGAGCTGGTGAAGCGACTGCGTGAGGTCCGTCTGGCCGGCGGCCTCAAGCATCGAAAGGTTCCCGTAGATCGTGCGCATGTGACCCGTGCGATTGCGCGCGGGGACGTGCGTATGGACCTTTTCCGCGAACCCGACCATCCCCACCGCATCCTGCTGACGATTCAGAAGATACGCCAGCGACGCCGCGAGATACTGCGCGTATTGCAGCTTCGTGACGGAGCTCGCGTGCGCGTAGTTCATCGAGGCGCTCGTGTCGACGAGCAGGTGACACTGCGTATTCGTGTCAGCGCGGTACTTCTTGATGAAGTAACGATCGGTGCGCGCAAGTAAACGCCAGTCGAGATAGCGCAAGTCGTCGCCTGGATTGTATTGACGATACTCGGTGAACTCGGTCGAGAAACCTGTGAACGGCGAGCGATGCAGGCCCGACATAAAACCCTCGACGACGGCGCGTGCGAGCAACTCGAGCGAGCCGATGCGTGCAAGCAGCTCAGGATCGAGAAACCTCGCTGGTGTCGTTGCCGGACTAAACATGTAAATCCTGAAAAACCTTGTAAATCCTGTCTAAAGCCCGCTTTTCGGTTCAGGCACCGTCTCAATTAATCTTTTTACAACCTGATCCGGATCGATCTTCTCAGCCTCAGCCTGGAAATTCAGTAACACACGATGTCGCAGCACCGCGGGCGCGACCGCGCGCACGTCTTCACACGAAACGTTGTATCGACCGCGCAGTATCGCGCGCGCTTTGCCACCGAAAATCAAAAACTGCGAGGCGCGAAGCGAACCACCCCACGTCACCCATTTGTTTATGAACTCAGGAGCGCTCGGCGTTCCGGGCCGGCTCGCGTTGACTAATCTCACCGCGTATCGAGCAACAGTATCCGAAGCCGGAACCTGCCTGACGAGTCTCTGAAACGCGATGATCTCCTCAGCCGACATCAAGCGTTCGAACTCATAGTCCTGCGGTGAAGTTGTTTGTTTGACGACTTCAACTTCGTCTTCCTCCGGCAGGTAACCGATCTTCACATTGAACATGAAGCGATCGAGCTGTGCTTCGGGCAAGGGATACGTGCCTTCCATCTCGATCGGGTTCTGTGTTGCGAGCACGTGAAACGGTCGCGGCAGATCGTAGCCGACACCCTGCACGGTGACGCGGCCTTCCTGCATCGCCTCGAGCAACGCGGCTTGGGTTTTAGGTGGCGTGCGGTTGATCTCGTCTGCGAGAACGATGTTGGCGAAAATCGGACCAGGGATGAATTGCATTGCACGACGGCCGGTAGCGCGATCCTCTTCGATGATCTCTGTGCCGGTGATGTCGGCGGGCATCAAATCGGGTGTGAACTGGATTCGCTTGAACGAGAGATCGAGAACGTTGGCGATAGTGCGAACGAGTAAAGTCTTTGCCAGTCCCGGCACACCGGTGATGATGGAATGACCGCCGACGAAGAGAGCGAGCAGTACCTGTTCGACGACTTCGTCCTGGCCCACGATGGCCTTTCGAATTTCGCGCAGCAGGCGTTCACGCGCCGTACCGAGTTTGTCGAGCATCTGCTCGTCGGAAATGGTTAATGTATCAACCGCCATGTCTTCCTCTGTCAGGAGCAGGTGCAGGTGTCAGGGGCAGGAAGAGTCCCTCCTGCTCCTGCCTGCTGCTGCTCCTGCTTTCTATTGTCCCACTATTCTCAACAACAATTCCTGTGCTTTTTCGTAGCGAGGTGCGGCCTCGAGCGCGCGCAGCACCGAGCGCTTCGCCTCGGGCTGACGGCCCAGAGAATAATACGCCGCTGCCACATTGTAGTTCGCTTCGGCGATATTCGGAGGGGCGAGTGCCAGCGCCACCTGAAATTCCGTTAACGCGCGCGCGTAGTCTTTCAGCTCGACGCTCAAATCACCCGCCTGCGTGTGCAACGCGTAATCAAACGGACTGATGAAGAAGCTTGCTTGTAACGCGTCGAGCGCCTGTTGTCGTTCGCCGAGTGCGAGCCGGATCCGTGCGATCGTCTTCAACGCTTCGAGGTTGTTTTCGTCGCTCTTGATTAATCCTTCCAGGATCTGGGCCGCGTGAACTATGTCACCCTTTTGTTCGAGCAGTTTCGCGAGCGACTCGAACGGATTTCCCGGACCACTGACGTACGGGAAGAGCTCGAGCGCGCGTAAATAATGAGTGACAGCCCCTTGCGTGTCACCGTCGGCCGCCAACAACTCAGCCGCGCGGACGCGCAACGCAAACGTGTCCTGCGTCGCGAGCATCTTCAGCACTTCTTCTTTCGACAGCGACGCAACGACGTTCGTCTGTGTGCTCAACGCCTGGTGCCACGGTCGCGCTTTCGACTCGACGTAAGCAGCGAATTCACGATCGAAATCGCTTTCAGTCAACTTCAGAACCTGTTGCAGCACGTCGGGCGTGCGCGCTTTATCTTTGTAGAGCGCAAGCATGCGCAGAATCGCATCGAAACCGAAGCGGTCAGCGATGAACTCGCAAACCTGCGATGCCTGAAAGTATGCGATCGGAAGATCCTGAGGGCTCTTCGGTCTCTGAAAAGCTGCATCGAGATCCGCCATCTTGAACCAGCGCCTGTCCATAAAAGCGCGCACAAACATCGGGTTCCAATCATCGCCCCAACCGGGTCGCGCGCGTCGCTCTTCGTAAACAGACAGACCTTCGGAGAACCAGCGCGGAATGCGATAGTCGGTCATCTGCAACGTTATGACGTGCGTGTATTCGTGCCAGAGCGTGCTGCCCCAGTTGAACTCGCCTGCTTCACGCGCCGACGGCGAATCCTGTGCGACGACCATTCCAAAACAAACTCCGAGCGCGCCGAGTCCGGGCATGCCGAGCGTGCGCACGGCGAAATCCTCGTGGTTCTGAAATATCTCGATGATGATCGGCGCCTTTGGTGTGAAATGATATTTCGCCGTCAACTTCGCCGCGGCTTCTTCGAGAAGATTGGCGGCGTAAGGCGCAAGCACATCGCTCTCCTGCGCGGAGGCTTTGATGATGAATGCACCACGCTTTGTCTCTTTGAAGTCTTTCATCGAGTCGAGGAGGTCGAGCGTGTTCTTGGCCCAGATGTTGAACGGATCGCCTTTGAAAGCTTTTTCGACTGCCGCGCGGCCGGGCTCCATCTGGCCCATGCGCAGCAACGACATGCCGAGTGTGAGATGTGCATCCCACAGGCCCGGCGAGATCTCGACCGCGCGGCGCGCGAATTGTACAGATTGCTCGGTGCGTCGTGTGATGGTCGCGTAGTGAGCGAGCGTGTTGTAGACGTTTCCGTACTTTGGACCAATCGCCAGCGTCGCGGCGACTTCCGGTTCGAACTCTCGATCTTGCAGGTAGTACATGGCGGCTCGAAGTGAGTGTGCTTCAAGCGAACGCGGGTTGACCTTCAGTGCCTTTTCGATCTCGGTCGAGGCTTCCTCCATGCGGTTGGCTTCGAGCGCGACCGCGGCTTTGAGCGCCAGCGCATCGACGAAATTCGGATTGATCGATAACGACTTGGCGAGAGCGGCTGTCATTTCGTCGCCGCCTTCGAGACGTTTGTTGCGAGCGATATTCAAGTAAGCGTGGGCGCTGTTTGAGTTTATTCGCAGGGCGTCGTCGAGGAAGGTTGCTGCGTCGGCGTAAGCGTACTTCTCTGTGAACAGTTCACTCGCGCCGAGCTGTGATTCGAGATAGTTCGAATCAGCCTCGATCGCCGACCGGTACATGTCGTTCGCGTCCTGGTATCTTTCGAGGTGGACCAGTGCGCGTGCGATCAGGGTCAAGTCGCGTGCGCCTTCGGGATCGTTGTCAGTGTAGTATTTGACGAACGATCCGTAGATCGCCCTGGCGCGATCGTCCTGACCGATCAATTCGAGCAATTCGGCACGGCGTAAATCGCTCTCGAGCTTGTCTGCTTGCGCGTTTGCCTTTTCCGAGTCGGCAGCGGCTCGCTCAAACTCTGCGATCGCTTCGGTGTACTTACCGGTGATCGCGAGTGCTTCGCCGAGTTCGTGACGCACGCCGCCTGTATCAGGTGTTTTTTGAAGAAATCGTTTTGCGGTTGCTTCGGCTTCAGCGTATCGTCCGGTTTCGATGAAAACACGGAGCAAGGCGCGTTGGGCCACTGTGTCGGTAGGGTTCGACACCAGCCGCGCGCTCAGCAGCTTGAAAGCGTTGTCGTAGTCGCCCTTTTTGAGTTCGGCGAGGCCGGAGAGTTCTCGTTGAGAATGAGCCAACGGAATTGATACAGCCAGAAAGACCCCGGCAAGTACACAAAGGCACAAAGATAGCCTGTAAGAAGTCCTCATTTCACGAGCCCGCTTGTTTGATAGAACGATTTACTTTTGCCAGTTCGATAAAAAGACGCTCGAGGTTCGCCTCGTACTCGTTTTCCGGCATGCTTTGCTTGCGTGCGATCAGTTGCTCAATCTCACCTTCCAGCCGCGTACGTTCTTTCAACAACTTTCCTGTTGCTGCACTCGCCGCTGCCTCGTCAACGCTCAGCGAATCGAGATACGTCGCGCGCGCCAGTAAGCCTTCTCCTGCTTCGACTTTCTCATGGCCCACGCCGTCGCCGTTGTCGTCGATCATCGCGTGTTCGCTGGCGAGCCTGCCCGCGCGTTTGTAGAAGTCGTCGGTCAATCGGGTGGCATAAACAAACGCTTCGAGCACTGACGTGTGTCCGTCCTGATCCGTGTCACCGTCAGCGGCATTCAACGCGGCGATCAAAAACCCGGTGAAGCGCGTCGCATTCGTCTCCTGCCCGTTGCGAGTCGCGGTAACGACGATGCGTCCTTTCGCCGCGAGGCTCTTGATGAATTCGCCACTCGCGCTGGCCATATTAAAAACGATGATGCGACGCGTCGGGAGCGCCGACAGCAGAACGTTGTATTCGGACGCCGGGAGATCTCGTCCAATTAGATTGAACTTCGACTCCTTGCCGTCGAACGATCCGTGTCCGATCAGGAAGACGAAAAGCAGATTGTTCGCATCGAGCTGAAGCTTCAACGACGCGAATGTGCGTTTGACTTCCTCCGCCGTCGCCTGTTTCTCCGTGAGAACTCTGATCTGTTTACTATCAAACCCGAACCGCTCCGAAAGCACCGAGACCAGCTCCTTAGACCACTGCTCAAACTGTTTCGCGTACTCCGGCTCACCCCCTGCACCATTAATAATTACCGCAAATTTGTTCGGATCGACCGGACTTTTCTTCTTTGTGGTCTGCGCACACACAACTCCTGCGAGTAACAACAAGACAACAAATCTCATCACCCATTTATTCATTTGTGCCTTTGTGTCTACGCCAGGCCTTCGCGTTTACGCAGGAACCATTCGGCGCTTAACAACCCGATGATCAACAGAAAATTTATCGGCATGTCCCAAAGGTCTTTAGTTACACGCTCCGAATACGGTGATTGTCGGTAAATCAGATCGTCCAGCAATGACTGCGCCTCGCCCGTTGTGTAGTACTTCCCGCCGGTGTCGGCCGCGATCCGCTTCAACAGGTCGCTATTCTGCGCGGCGCTGTAGTACTCGCGATTCAGATCGCTCACGAGCATATTGGATCTCGAGCTCAACTGACCGAGACTCGCGCTGTTTCCGATCAGTTCGATCCGGTGTTGGCCCAGTTCATCGGCCTTGAATTCTCCAGCGTAGGTATTCACAGAATTCAGCGTCGTGAACTTCAACGGCACGTCGACGACAACACCGGATGGTTTCGTCACTCGCGCTGTCGCATGTGCATCGCCGACGGGATTGAATTTTTTATCACGAATATCGGCCACGATACTGATCGTATCGTCGAGCGCGTAGACTTCCTTTTCAGTGCCGATCTCAACCTGCTGCGGCGTTCCACTCACAAGGTAGCGAAGCATCTGCCGCCAGAACGTTTCGTGCGCGTTGTTTTTCGAATCCATCTTCATGCGCCAGCGCCATGTATCCGCCGCCGTGAGGGCGAGCGTCTGTCCGCGACCGTACCGCTGTTGAATCAGCAATGGCGCGACGAGTGTTCCAGATCCCTGAACACGCCGCGCTTCCAACAACACCGACGCCCCTGGCTTGATGTTCGTCAGCACTTCCGACACGGAGATCGGCGGCATGTCGTTCCACGCTTTTTGATTCGCGCCGCGGTCTTCGTTCAGACGCGTGATCGGATGTGCTTGCCCAGCGCCAGTGAGCACCGGTTTGTAAACTGGCGCAAACGAGTTCGCATCATCCACCGTTTCACCGGTCAGAGACACTGGAAGCAGATCGTCGATCGTTGTCCCTTTGTACTTCCCGCCATCGAAAGCGAGTCGACCACCGATCGCCAGCAACCCCCCACCGCGTCGCGCGACAAAAGCCTCGATGCTGCGTAGTTCATCGGCAGTGAAGAAACCGGCCTCGACGCTGCCGATAATCAAACCGTGATACGAGAAAAGCTCTTCTTCCGTTTTCGGAAAACCGGTGGCGAGCTCTGTTTGCGCGCCGACGCCCTGGCGATAAAACTTGTTCTCACCAGTGCGCTGAAGCGAGACGAGCGTCACGTTCTTCTCATTCGGCTGGATCGATTCGCGAATCTTCCCTAGTTCCCAGCGCGGCTCTCCTTCAACGTGAAGAATTCGCAACGGTCCTTCGATCACTTCAACCAGCGAGTCCTGCTTGTTGTTTTCAACAGTCAACTCGCCGTCGAGGGGAGTGACCTCGACCGTATAACGATGAATGCCTGGAGTTGCCGGCGTGATCTCGAGATTGACTGCCTGCGTATCGTTGCCGCGTAAGTTGACTTCTTCTGTTTTGACGGCGCGGCCATCCTCGCGCACGTTCAGAAGAACCTTCGTTGCACCATACCCACTGAGGCCCACGATCGTCTCGATGTTCAATCTCGATCCGACCAGAACACGTCGCGGCATATTCACACGGGTGAGTTCCGCGTCCATCGGCCGAGCGGTGTTGCCGACGCCGACAGTGAACACCGGAATATCCCGCGCGCGGAGTTCTCTTAAAACAGCGGCGAGATCGCGCGGCACGTTCGACGCGCCGTCAGTCGCCAGCACTACAGCAGAAAGCGGCATGCCTGAAGAACGTTTGATGGTCTCGTCCAATGCGCCCGCGAGATCGCTCGTGCGTCCCTCGCCGAAAAGATCGTTTCCGTCTTTCAGTCGTGCGAGGCCGCCCGCAAATCCGTAAAGACTTGTTTTGAATTTTCGGTCGAGTCGATTCAGGAATGATTCCTGTCCGGGAGTGTTGTTGAAAAGCGCTTGCTTAACGGTGTCCAGACGAGTGGCGCCGCCGGGCACGTCGCGCAGTTTCATGCTGACCGAATCGTCAATCACCATCGCGACGTAACTGCTGCGCGGAATTACGGACGAAACGACGACGACGGGTCGCAGCAGCAGCACGACCATCAGCGTGAGCAGGGTGACGCGTAAGCCGATGAGCGTCGCGGTTGTTCGTTTCGATAAGCGAACGCGTGGACGCAGGTAAATAAAATAAATAAAGGCCGCGACGAGCAGAATGATTAGAAGGAGAAGCAGGGCACTCGGACGCACGTCAAAACCAAACCGGCCGTTAGTAAAAACGGCCTGCTCATGTCCGAACAGAAACCGTACGAGTTGGTTCATTTGTGGTGCTCGCCATTATACACGGCGAATTGGACGACGTGTCTTATTAGTAGCCGTTAAGAAGTTAGCGGTTGTTTGAGCCGTCCGTATAACGACCGATTTATTTTTTTGGATTGATCATCCACAGATTGCACAGATTACACCGAAGAAATCTGTGTAATCTGTGTAATCTGTGGATGGTTGGGTTAAACTCCGACGCCAATGAACCCCAGACACGGCACCTACGCGCTTCTCGCACTGTTATTAATAGCATCCCTGATTTTCGGAAATATTTCCTCTTCCGCAGGCACGGACGAGCCGGCCAGTGAGGGACGACCCATCACGCCCGCCGGTTCTTTGGTGCAGGATCTCACGACGCGCCAGGCCGCTGTCGGCGCTTTGCCGGTCGATTTTGTTCGCAGTCCTGACACGTTGGGGCCAGACGGAGCAGGTCGCTTTTTGATCGCCGTGAACAGCGGCTACGGAATTCAGTTCAATGCTACGGCAAATCGTGGTCAGCAGTCGCTTTCGGTTATCGATCTGAATGCGAAACCGGCTGCCGTGGTCCAGAACGTCTATTTCCCATCGCCGCAAAGCGTCAATGTCGGTGTGGTGTTCGCACCGAAGCCGCAGGACGACGGTTCGTACGCGCTCTACGTTTCGGGCGGATTCGAAAACAAGATCTGGATATTCCGCTTCATGCCTGAAACCGCAGCTCCGATCACGCCCGCGTCGCCTGGTCCAAACACGAGCGTCGAAGCTCCGTTCATCGACGTTACCGGCTTTGCCTCCGCCGCCAATTCACCTCGATACAACAGCGATCGCGCGCCCGTGTATCCGACCGGGATCGCGATCAGTCCTGACGGCAATACACTCTTCGTCGCGAACAATCTCGGCGACAGCCTCGGCATCATTGAGGATCTACGCGGCGCCCGCAAACTCGTTCGAATTTATCTTCGCCGGACGAACGAAGCCTTTGTTTATCCGTACGGAGTTGTTGTCTTGCCTCGCGATGCGGCAGTCGCAAAAGTCTACGTGACGTGTTGGAACGAAAACTCGGTTGCGGTGGTTGATCCGGGTAAGTCAACGGTGTCGCGGATACAAGTGGGACGGCATCCGACGGCGATGTTGTTCAATCAGGAACGGACGCGACTGTACGTCGCCAATTCTAATGACGACAGCGTTTCCGTGATCGATACGCGGACTGATAAAGAGATCGAACGCCTCAGTGTGCGTCTGTCTGAAGGTGGACCACCGGGCAACAGTCCTGAAGGTTTGGCGCTCGTTGGTGACGATCTTTTCATCGCCAACGCTCACAGCAACTCGGTTGCGGTTGTTGAGCTCTCGGATGAGAAGGACGGCCGCAGCAAAGTGCGTGGATTCATTCCTACCGGTCAATATCCTTCGGCTATCGCGGTTGTTGGACAAACGATTTTCATCGGCAACGGCAAAGGCACCGGACTTCAGAATTCGTCAGTGATCGTCGACAACTCTGGCCGCGTGCCGAACGCGCCGAACGAACGTTTCCCTGTCGGAACAGGACTCAGCGGCAAACAGGGCGGGCAATACAGCGCGTCGATCGTCGTCGGCAATATCAGCGCTGTGAAAATGCCTGACGATCCCGCGCTCGCTCGATACACGCAACAGGTCATGCGAAACAACGGTCTGCTTGGACCACGCCAGGCAAGACTGTTTGCGGGTCGTTCTCCGATCAAGCATGTCATCTATGTGATCAAAGAGAATCGAACTTACGATCAGGTGTTTGGCGACGTGGAGAAGTCAGGTGACGGCACGAAAGCCGACGGCGATCCGTCGCTCGCAATCTTCGGAGCAGGCGAAGCAGCGGCGCGACCCAACGGTCAGCGACAGGACATCACACCGAATCATCGCGCGCTGGCGCTTCGCTTTGGTCTTCTCGATCGCTTCTTTGTGAATTCGGAAGCGAGTCCCGACGGTCACAACTGGTCCACCGCTGCATTTTCCACTGACTACGTCGACAAGGCTTTTCGCTGGCAATACAGCCGGCGCGGGCGCACTTACGATTACGAAGGGTTCAATCGTCTGCCAAACTACGAGCCCGTGCGCGGTGTGCCGTCGATGTTTGGACCAACGGTTGAAACAGAAGACGTGGCGAACTTCATGCGCCGCTTCGTACCGTACCTACAGGGCGCTCGCGACGTCGCGGAACCGGAGACGTTGTATCTCTGGGACGCTGCTGCACGCGCCGGATTGACGTATCGCAATTACGGCGAATTTGCCGCGACGCTGTCGGAAGCGGATGTTAAATCTATTAGGGAGAATCGTTCGAAGTCCTATCCGGACGTGTCGCCGACTGTTTCCGCGTTTCCGACGAAGAAATCGCTCGAAGGTCACATCAACACTGAGTATCGTAACTTCGACATGGGGACTCCCGACGCGTTCACTGTCGATTCATATCGTGCGGCCAGAGAAACAAGCGCAAATCCGCTGATCAGTAACTCCAATCCCGACGCGCGTTTTCGTGGGAATTCAAGGTTGGGTGTCTGGCTGGAAGAGTTTCGTGCGTTTGCGACAGAGCGTGCAGCAGGCACGGCGGATCGGTTGCCGGGCCTGTCCATCGTGCGTTTGCCGAATGATCATACTGACGGGATCGGTGCGCGCCGTCCAACACCACAGTTTTATGTCGCGGACAACGATTACGCGCTCGGACTGATGATCGAGGCGGTTTCAAACAGTCCTTACTGGAAAGACACGTGCATTGTCGTGGTTGAAGATGATGCGCAGGATGGACCAGATCACGTCGATGCACACCGGTCAGTGGCGTTGCTGATCAGTGCGTACAACCGTCCGGGTGCTTTGATTCACGAATTTCATAACACGGTGAGTTTGATCAAAACGATCGAGTTGCTGCTCGGGATTGAACCGATGAACCAGCTCGACGCCACTGCGACACCGATCGACATCTTTCGCGCGCAGCCGGATCTGCGACCTTACAAGGCGCTCATGCCGAACGTCGCGCTCGACAATCTGGTCACTCCGCCAGCGCGGGACGCAGCAACCGCCTACTGGATGCGACGCACGGAAGAACAGGATCTCGAGCGTGCAGACATGGCGGATCCGGAAACGCTGAATCGCATCATCTGGTTTTCGGTGAAGGGCAATATTCCGATGCCCTCAATCGCGCGCCTTCCCGCCTTCGACGCCATGCGCCTCGGATTACAAGAAGAGCGCGAAGATGTTGCGGAAGAACGGGCCACAAAGAGGCACAAAGAGGACGATTAAATGACTAAAGACCTTCTAAACATTTTCCTTATTCGATCTACTTTTATTTGAATGTAGATCACCTGTTTGTTACAGCTATCGTCCATCAGCGCAGGAACCTCACCGTCTGGATGGACCGGGGTAATGGTTCGTACTAATAGCCGCGACAGAAGGACTCAGCGTGCGTCGTAAACCAGGTCGCGGCTGCGCCGGCTTTGGCCAAACAGCAATCCACTCACAGCGCCCACACCAGTCCCAATCAAGGTGCCCATGTAGATGTAGATGCCGTAGTCGTCCCTGTCCGATCTGTACTTCGTTGCGCCGATTCCCGTTCCGGCTCCGGCGCCCATCCCGGCGCCGATCAAAGCCCACTTTGCTTTCGAGGCTTTGCTTGAGATCACGTAAACCTGGCGCACGTCACTCCGAGGTATGCCCAACGGTTTGCCATCCCGATCGATAGTCAGAGCAGTGTCAGAGGCCTCGATCATCTCCCCCTTGAGTTCTTTTCCATTCATCTTTTTAACGACGAGCTTTTCGCTGGTTCTGAGTTGCTTCACGACGGCCCAATCGTTCGACGTGGCCTGCTGGGCAAAGGCCAGCGGTGAATAGCTCGAAACAAATAGTAAGACGAGCAATAGCGAAACTGATTTGTGCTTCATGATGTTCTCCTTTGGCAGCCAGCGGCTGCGAAGAGAACAAGTGCAAGCAGTGTTCCTGCTCGTTTTGGTGGATTATCGCGGCGTTGAGTTAAAGCGATGCAAAAAAAATCCGACAACTGTTACTGTTTCGACTCCGCAGGGATCAGCTTTTTGAACTGTCGCAGTGACGACAACGGCTTGAGATCCGGTTCCTCGACCATGTACTCCGCCTGGTCCGGATCGAGTTCGACAGATTTTGCCAGCGCAGCGAGGGCCTCTTTAGTCCGGCGTAAGCGCGTCAATGCGCACGCGAGTTGGTAGTAAGCCTCACCATCTTCATCATCAAGCTCGATTGCCTTTTGCGCAGCTTTGACAGCCGCAGTCCAGCGGGACTGTTTCCGGTAGACCAGCGCCATCCAAATGTGTGGATACGACGATGTATTGTCGAGCTGTGCTGACGTTTCCAGGAGCCGCAACGCGTCAGGGTAACGCCCGGACTCAAACAGTATTTGCCCCAGTGCCAGATTAGCCTCGTGACTCGTTTTCATCTTTGCGGGGTGGACAGCAGCAAACTTTTCTGCGTTTTTGCTCTCCTCGTTCCAACGAAGGTTCTGCAAGACTGAGCCTAAGAGATCTTCATCCTTGTCTTTATATTTCTCGGCCTCAACCAGGAGCGATCTCGCCTCCTCAATCCGGTCGGCTACGATTAGGAACTGTATAAGATCCAGATAAGGGTAAGTGTTGGCTGAATCACGTTCGATTGCTTTTCGATACGCAGCCTCGGCCTTCGCGAGTTCGTTCGCATCCTTATAAGCTGACGCAAGCTCGCTGAAGCCGCGCGGATCGTGAGGCTCGAGCGAAGTGTAACGCTCGTAAAAAGTGATAGCCTCTCTCTTTTCGTTTTCATCTTCTGATTGGCTCAGCCGGGCGGCAAGATCGTAGACGGCGGGAGCAAAAGCCTCGCTGCTAAGCTCTCTCAGCAGTTTTATAGCCTCAGCGCGTTTTTCCGGACCCTGGGATTCTAACGAAGACAATGCGAGTGCTTTGACGAATCGCAAGCTTTGATCCGCAGGTTTGAGTTTGAGCGCAGCATCAGCCACTTCAACTGCTTTCTGAGGTGCAGTCTTAAGGAGGAGTCTCGCGCGCGCAAGATCAGTGACTCCCGCCGCTGCTTTTTGTCCGGTGCGGGAAGCTTGGATTCTGTTGATCGTAGGCATGAGTGTTTCTGATGCGGTGTACAGATCGTAGTCGGCATCGAGTATTTCTACGAGCGACCAAAGATCGTTTCGACGCACCAGCCGCAACTTCACCAACCGGTTGAACACCAGATAACACATTGCTTCGGCGGCGTTGCCCTTTTCTTCCAGGCGCAGGAGCCGCATGTCATCGAGTGAGACCTCGTGGTTACTGTAGCTCTCGATGATCTCGGTCATGAGCCTGCGGTATGCCGACCACATTTGCTCACGTTCGCCGTCGCTCAGCTTTGACCACGAGCCTGTACCCATGAATTCATCACTGAGTGTTTCCGGATCGATGGCGGCTTCGAGATCCGATCGCGCTCCCGCCGGGATCGCTTTAATCAGGTGTTGCACCAACGCGCCGGGGCTTTTTTGAAAGTCTGCAACGGCCCGTCGCGTTTCGACTACTTCCAACTCGATCAAATTTAAGGCCGCCGACATCACCAGCCCATTCGTCTCGTTGCGAATGTGAGTGGCGTCGACGAAATGCGTGCCCCACGTCGGGTCGAGCTCAATCCATTTGCCGGCCCAGACTTCAACCCATGCATGGGCGCCAAACGAGCTGCCGCTATAGGCGAGTCCCGTAACCATGCGTGAGGGTAGACCTAACGATCGGGCCATAGCGACAAAGAGCTGACTAAACTCGGTACAGTCCGCTTCACGTGTGGCCAGTGTTTGCGCCGCATCTGCATTTGTAACGTGTTTCCACTCGAGATTCTTGTGCGTCCAGTCCGCCAGTTTGCGTGCGACACTCCACGCATCTCGATCTTCTCCCGCAATCTCGCGCGCCTTGTCTTTGACGCCTTTGTCATCGACCGCGAATTCCCGTGTCGCCTTGAGATAATCCGCCAGTGCCGGATCCTTCACCGGCAACTCGACCGCCTTCTCAACGCTGGCTCGTCGTGCTGCGATCGTCAGCAACAACTCTTTCTCCGACTTTTGCTCAATTGTTTGATCGGAAGACTTTATATCGTCCTTGATGTTGTCGATTGGACCGGCCGCCTGGGCGCGAAGTTTCACTACGAGACTGCTCATCCGATTCTGATCCGTGATTGGAACTCCAGTCGGATCCAAGATAGCGAGTGTGATGTTTGACGCCCTGGGCAGGACCGAAAAATCAGCGACCGCATAACGTCCCGCGCGATCCATGGCAACGGAAGATCGTCCTTCTATCGTTCCTGCCGTTGCGGTCGCAAAGAAGTTTTGACTGTGAAAGGCACTGGCTATCGAAAAGATTATGTCTGCGATTTGAGCTTCCACTCCCTGTGCGGAAGCGTCGCCTGCCGCGGCAATTGCTGCTTCGAGATTGTAACCACCGAAGGTGACGACCCCACTCGGCACTTTGTCAACCGCTCTTGAATAGTCGCGTGTAGTTGCCAGATTACTTTTCCCGTCAAAAGCTGCGAGTCCCTTGTCGCGATTGGAAACAACTAAAAAGCCGTTTCGCACCGCAACAAAATAGGATTTGTCGCCGGTTTTGAATTCCGCAAAATCCTGTGCCGGGCCAACACCGCTGAAGAGCTTACCCGCGCTCAATGCGCCGGCTAACTTGTTGCTCTTCAATTTACAGAAGGCGGCCCACGTCGGCTCGTCTTGCGAATGAGCAATGTGTGGAAGCTCGAGTATCGCTGCGCCACACTCCGGGCCAAGTTCAGCCAGTACCTCTTGCTTGAAGTCGAGCGATAAGAGCTTCGACATCGTTTCCAGATTCTGACCAAGTAAATCAGTGCTGAATTTCGTGGACCAAAAAGTCGGCAGATCGATTTTCATCAACCAGTACGCAATCGTTTTTGCGGGCAGCAAATCACGGGGCGCCGACAGTTCCTTTGGATGAAATGGAAGCAGTGGTTTCGACCAATCGCCTTCGTCGAAAGCAAGGTAATGGGAGTTTTCCCATGAAGCGTTGGTGATATTCAGCGCACCGCTTTCGTTGAGCTTGTACTCAGCTTGTTTAGCTTCACTCGCCATCACGGCCCTGAGATCGCTGAAATAAAGGATCTCGCCGCGCCGTTCGATGGTCTTCTGAAATTCAGGATTGCCGGCGAGGTGCTGACGATCCGCTTGACCATTGGCGTTGTTCAGGAGATCGCGGATCGTGGCGAGGTCGGGCGCAAGAATCGCAGTGTCGCCAACGAAGGCAATATTAGCGGAGGCGACCTCAACGAGCCCTTCGGAGGCGACCCAGTAATGCTCGATTGTTTTAATACGCAATCCGTTCCACTCTTTTTCTCCAGTCACTACATAACTAAGCTCATAACGAGTCGATCTCTTCTTCGGATCGCGTGACATGATCGCTTGTGCGGTAAGTGGAAGAACGGCGGGCAAAGCTGCAATAGCGCGAGTTCCAATGCCGACGTAGTCGACCAGATCTGTAAAAGCTCCGAGAGATCGTTGATACCGGTCGATCGTTCGTTCGAACCTTGCTCGATCCTTGACTCGCAACACGATTGCCTTCCGCTGCCCGAGAGTAGTGCTGTTAGGAGCGCCCTCAGCGGTCCACGAGCCGAGCACGATCGGCGAATTGGGATCGATCCCCGTATATTCAATCAGCGTTGTAGCGTCGAGGGGAGCACTTAATGCCTGCCCGAGGTTTTGCCGCATGACGCCCATCGTCAGGATTAGATTTGACTGCGCACGCGGAGAATCCAATTGCATGCCATTTAACGTTTCGTAAAACTTCTGCACTGCCTGGCCGGGATTCGGAATCGCAGCGTAATGCCGAACTTTTTTAGGAAACAAATTCTCGGCAAACGGCTTCACGGTGAGATCGGGTTTAAGAGTCGTGGCCGGAGAACAGCCGGCCACGCTGAGTTCACAGTCATAACGTAAAGCGAAGTCGGCGAGAGAAGAGTCTGCCCTCCTGATGATCTCGCGTATTTCGGCGGCCGATTTCGCGCCGCTCAGCTCGTGTCGAAAACGAATTTTCTTTACGGTCAGCTTAAGTTCGTCATCCAAAGCCTTACTGGTGCTCGTTGAGTCTTTTGAAATCCACGCCTCGATCCGGGGAATGTCTGAAGCTGTTGCGGAGAGACCCAGGTTCTGAGTCGCGAGTTTGCTCACCTGCTGATCGGAAGATCCGACAAGTTTGAATAAAGAATCGAGCGCAAGCGATTCTCCGCGGGTGTGTGCAATCTGTAGTCCGAGCGCGATCAGCGGATCGTAGTTCGACGCCATAATGCGAGCGAGCGGCAGCTTGAACTCTTCGTGCGGCATTGTGCTGAGCAGCGTTAGTGCACCCATCTGAACGCGTGGATCATTCGATACAACACCCACATTTAAAGCATGAATCGGCTTTCCGGGTTTTACGGGTTCCATAGCGCGAACAGAAACTGTTACGTCGGGGACCTTCGGAGCCTTGCCGTTCGCCGCGGCGACTGGCGGCGGTGGCTCAGAGCGACGGACGGCCGTCTCGCTGAAGATCCTTTGTAGCAACTCGATCCGTTTATCTTTCGGCATGAAAGGCCAGACGCGAGCGAAAATTTCGACCCTCAGGCCGAATAGTGAGTGTTTGAGTATATTCGGAACCACGTCAGGCGCGGTTGCAACTGCCCGGGCTGCGGCTTCGGTCACTATTAGTTCGTTATCGTCCAGGACTTCCCAGAGAAAAGGCGTCAAGCTGCGGTTGTTGGAGCGTGCGAGCGCCTGGACCGCCGCAGCACGCACAAACGGCCGGCGATCGACTAAGAGATCAACCGCCACGTCAGCGTGTGATGAAAAGAGTGTGGTCAATCGAACAATTGCCGACTCGCGATCTCCGTTAACCGCGTTGAGATCTGCGACGATCCTTTCGATCTCGTGAATTGGCCCGGGCGCGGGAGATTTAATTGTTGCGGTTCGCAACTTTTCGAATTCCGGATAATCCGGCGAGACAAATATCACTGACTGGACCACCGATTTGAAGTAAGGCTCTAGTTCCGCAGCGTGAGAGGCAGGAACCTGAAAATTGAATATGACCGCCAGCGGGCCGTTGACTGTAATCCAGGAGGTGCTGCGATACATCTCACCTTCCTCGTTCGTCGTCTCGAGGAGAATTTCACGAGCCTCCAGATCCTGAAGTTGAGTTTTGCGAGTTACCGGTGTTTCCACGCGAAAGGAGTCTTTGGCCTCGCGTACGATCGTTCCGAAGTAATCCTGCAACGGATAGCCATCAGGTATCTTCTGAACAACCACTCCTAATCTGGAAACGTAAGGGCCGTTGAATATGAGTTCAGAATTTTGTTGTTGCCAGTCAACCGGCACACGGAAAATAAAGTCCTTGTCGGGACTAATTTGGCGGGCGAAGTTTGTTTTCGGCAGCGAGTAACTTTTCCATTCTGCCTCGCGAGCTTGTTGGCGAGATAACTGGGCGCTCGCCGGAACAGTGCAGCCGAATAGAACAAGGAGGAGGAGGAGCAACTTTCGCATTTGAGTTAGTGGCCTTTCGAGCTATCGGGAATTGCGGCAATTACGTGGAGACCGGGCGCACAAAGCCCGATCATGATACTCGAACGCTGAGCTTTGTGATAGTTTTGAGGCCTGTGCGGCACCAACCCTTTCAGGGTTAATAATACGGGTTTGTTGCGTACCCAAGGTTGTCGCGTTCGCTCCAACCTTGGGCTGAAATTAGCGAACGCCTTCGGCGTAATCCGGTCATTTTCTATGCCGTCAAAACGCATCAAGGTAATCGATTCACACACCGGCGGCGAACCGACGCGTGTGGTCATCAGCGGGGGGCCCGATCTCGGTTACGACGCCCTCTCAAATCGCATCGAGCGTTTTAGAACTCAGCACGACGATTTTCGCCGCGCGCTTGTCAACGAGCCGCGTGGCTCGGACGCTGTCGTCGGCGCTCTGTTGTGTGCTCCCGTCGACGATTCCTGCGTGACCGCAGTGATCTTTTTCAACCACGTATCTTATCTGGGAATGTGCGGGCATGGGACCATCGGCGTCGTCGCCACGCTCGCACATATGAATCGAATCGGCCCAGGTGCTCATCGCATCGAAACACCGGTCGGAGTCGTCGTCGCACATCTTGATGCAGACGGACAGGTCGAAGTGGCAAATGTGCCCAGCTACCGGCTGGCGACGAAAATTACGGTTGAGGTCCCTGGCTATGGACCAGTGACCGGCGACGTCGCGTGGGGCGGCAACTGGTTTTTCCTCGTGAACGATCATGGCCAGGAGCTTGCACTCGAAAATCTCGGCAGGTTGATGGACTTTACGCGCCGCACTCGAGAAGCTTTGGCGCGCGGCGGAATCACGGGGCGCGAAGGTCAGGAGATCGATCACGTCGAGCTTTTTGGTCCATCGCAGATTCCTGGTGTCGATAGCAAGAATTTTGTGCTGTGTCCGGGCAACACGTACGACCGTTCGCCGTGCGGGACCGGCACGAGCGCAAAGCTGGCGTGTCTCTTTGCCGATGGAAAACTGAGCGAAGGGCAGATCTGGCGGCAGGAGAGCATCGTCGGCAGCGTTTTTGAAGGAAGTGTTTTGGTGAGAGACAACGTGGTCCATCCGAGAATCAGAGGATCTGCGTTCATCACTGCGGAAGCTGATCTGATCATCGACGAACGCGATCCCTTTGCCGTGGGCATTCGCTGATGACTTCAAAAACGTATGACGCAGTCATCATCGGCGCTGGAATCGTCGGCGCTGCGTGTGCGGCGGAGTGTGCGCGTGAGGGATTGAGCGTCGCGATCGTCGAAGCGGGGATCGTCGGCGGAGGCGCGACCGCTGCGGGCATGGGCCATCTCGTTGTGATGGACGATTCTGAAGCGCAGTTTGCATTGACGCGTTACTCGCAACAGCTTTGGGATGAGATCAGCGACGAGCTGCCGCGCGAAGTCGAACACGACGCTTGCGGCACTATCTGGATCGCCGTCGACGATGAAGAGATGGCGGAGGTGAGGCGGAAGGAGAAGTTCTACTCTGAACGCGGCGTTCGAGTTGAAGTGCTTGACGCGCAGTCTGTCGCGGAAGCCGAGCCTAATTTGCGACCCGGATTGGTGGGTGGTCTGCGTGTTCCCGGTGATAGCGTGATCTATCCGCCTTGCGCAGCGCAGTTCTTTGTTGACCAGGCGGTGGCTGGCGGGGCTGCGCTTTTTGTTGGCAAAGCGGTTGAGACGGTTACGGCTGACGGGGTTCGCTTGCGAGACGGAAGCTCGATTTCGGCCGGGGTGATCGTGAACTCGGCAGGTAGCTGGTCGCCACTGTTGACGCCGGGAGTCGACGTTAAAAAACGCAAAGGACATCTCGTAATCACGGATCGCTATCCGAACTTTTTGCGACATCAACTGGTCGAGCTCGGGTACTTGAAGAGCGCACACTCGCTCACGGCCGAGTCCGTTGCGTTCAACATTCAACCGCGAAAGACCGGGCAGTTGTTGATCGGATCTTCGCGGCAGTTCGGCGTTGAGGAGTCGACTGTTGATACGTCAATTGTCACTCGCATGCTCGATCGGGCGATTGAGTATTTGCCTGCGCTGGGCAAGCTCTCTTCGTTGCGCACGTGGACCGGGTTTCGGGCAGCGACTCCCGACAAGCTTCCGTTGATTGGCCCACATGCCGAGCACAAGCGACTCTATTTGGCGACAGGGCATGAAGGTCTGGGCATCACGACTTCACTCGGCACAGCGAAACTCCTCGTGGCGCAGATTATGAATCGCGACGCCGCGATTCCCATTGCGCCGTATTTGCCGGCGCGAGTGACCCAGGAGCTTGCACATGCCTGAGAGTGTGACGCTGATGGTTGATGGTGTTTCAGTCACGATGCCCCCGGGCAGCATGGTGGCGGCGGCCATCTTAAAAAGTGGTAAACACGCATTTCGACGCTCGGCGACGGGTGAGGCGCGTGGTCCATTGTGTGGCATGGGGATCTGTTTTGAGTGCCGCGTAGTGATCAATGGTGAAGCGCACTGCCGGAGTTGTCAGACGCTCTGTGAAAACGGCATGGACGTGCGAACTGATGGGTGAGTCTGGTTTGCTCATCGTGGGAGCTGGACCAGCCGGACTCGCGGCGGCTTATCACGCCGCCAAAAGTGGTTTGCACGTTACCGTTGTAGATGACAATCCTGCGGCGGGTGGTCAAATCTGGCGCGGCGAACAACCGAAAGCCACATCTGCTGAAGCACGAGCGTGGTTCGAAAAAGTTCGCAGCGTCGATATTGAATTTGTAGAAGGCGCTCGAGTATTTCAACAACCGCGACCTGGAGTGTTGCTCGCGGAAACACGTCATGACGTGCGCGAGCTTAGACACGAGGCTTTGATCCTTGCGACAGGCGCACGCGAACGGTTCCTGCCGTTTCCGGGTTGGACGCTGCCGAATGTGATGGGTGCTGGTGGTCTTCAGGCGCTCGTCAAGACTGGTTTGCCGATCGAAGGGAAGCGCGTCATAGTTGCCGGCAGCGGTCCATTGTTGCCGGCTGTCGCTGCTTACTTGCGCGGTCGCGGTGCGGAGGTGCTGTTGGTCGCGGAGCAGGCATCGCAAGCGCGACTGGCGCGGTTCGGTCTGGGATTAGTTAGTAAAACCGCGCAGGCGTTGAGTTTGAAACGGCAACTTAGCGGCGTGAAGTATTTGAGCGCGTGTTGGCCTTTAGCGGCGCACGGCCAAGACAAACTCGGGAGTGTAACGTTGTTCCGGCGCGGGAAGCGGTGGCAGGTTGCGTGCGATTATCTTGCTTGTGGATTTCATCTTGTGCCGAATGTGGAACTCGCGGAATTGTTAGGTTGCGCAGTCGATCGTGGCGCTGTGCGCGTCGATGAGTTTCAACAGACGACTGTGCCGAACATTTACAGCGCCGGAGAGACTACGGGTGTCGGAGGTCTCGAGCTGTCGCTGGTCGAGGGCGAGATCGCGGGATTGGCGGTCGCCGGAAAGCTTGATGAAGCGCGTAAGCTTTTTCCGTTGCGGTCGCGCCAACGAAAGTTCGCGGATCTGTTGAACCGCACGTTTGCGCTGCGTGATGAATTGAAGCACCTGGTCCAACCTGACACGATTGTCTGCCGGTGTGAGGATGTCACATTCGAGCGCCTGCGCGCGCACAGTTCGTGGCGTGCGGCGAAGCTACAGACGCGCTGCGGGATGGGTCCGTGTCAGGGTAGAGTTTGCGGTGGCGCTGTCGAGTTTTTGTTGGGATGGCGAGTAGAATCCGTGCGGCCGCCAGTGCTACCCGTGCGTGTGGAGAGTTTGAGATGAAAATGAAATGGGCGGGCGTGATGCCTGCTACGACAACAGCCTTTGATGATCAACTCAATGTCGATCACGCGTTCGTGGCACGGCACGCGAAGTGGCTAATAGATCATGGCTGTACTGGCGTCGTGACGCCGGGCTCGCTCGGCGAGAGTGCGACGCTTAATTTCGACGAGAAGCTCGCGATTTGGAAGACAGTCATCGAAGCGGTTGGCGAGCGCGTGCCCGTTGTCGCGGCGATCGCGTCGTTGAGCACAGCGGAAGCAGTGCAACTCGCGCAACGTGCGGCAGATGCTGGGTGCAGCGGCTTGATGGTGTTGCCGCCGTACGTTTACCGCAGTGATTGGCGCGAGATGAAAGCGCACATCGAAGCTATCTTTCGCGCCACCAAACTCTCGTGCATGCTCTACAACAACCCGGTTGCTTACGGCACTGACTTCCTGCCGGAGCAGATCAAGGAGCTTGCCGCCGAACACGAGAACCTCGAAGCGGTGAAAGAGTCGAGCACTGACGTGCGTCGCATCACGTGGATTCGGGAGCTGGTTAGCGACAGGCTTGCGGTGTTCGTAGGTGTTGACGATGCGATCGTGGAAGGGATCGCGGTCGGTGCAGTCGGGTGGATCGCCGGCCTCGTTAATGCGCTGCCCCGCGAGTCAGTCGAGCTCTTTAATTATGCAATGAATGGGCAACGTGAGCAGGCAATCGCGCTCTACAACTGGTTCCTGCCGTTGTTGCGGATGGATACGGTGCCGAAGTTTGTGCAGTTGATCAAGTTGGTCCAACAGGAAGTCGGGATGGGCAACGCGCGCGTCCGTCCCCCACGGCTAGAGCTTGTCGGAGACGAGCTGGAGGAAGCATTAAAGGTAATCCGGCAAGCACTCTTTTAGCAGCAGATTTACGCGGATGAACGCAGATCTAATCTGCGTTCATCCGCGTAAATCTGCGGCAAAACCTGATCCGCCGTACGCACGCCCCAATCAAACGCTTCTTCAAACAACGCAACACCGCTCAGCTCCGAGTGCGCAAAGTGGATCGATCGAAACGGCTTCGCAGCTTCGCGTCGCGCCTGTCCCCACATGAATCCTGTCCGCGGGCGAATCATCGCGTGTCCCCAACGCATCACGTCCAATCTCTCAACCAACCCGCGGATGTCCGGATGCGCGCGTGAGAGATCGCTCAAGGCCACTTCAGCCCACCCGCGCCACTCAGTCTCCAAAAGCCGCGTGCGTGCCGCGCGCGCGTTCTCGTCACACAGCGGATAGTAGTAAGTGAACACAGTTGGACCACGATCCAACCCGCGTTGATGCGTCGCAACGACATACCCGAGCGACGAACTTTCGTAAAGCACATTGTCCCACGCCAACGGAAAGTCACGAGGCGAAGCCGCCTTAGGCCGATCCCGAAGCGTCAAATTCGCGACCATCCACGCCCCAAAGTGAAACTCCGCAATGTGCGGCGGCGGATTGTCTCGATACGGTCGCACAATATAGCGCGCCACGAACTGTGGCGCCGCGAAGATCACCCGCTGCGCCCGAAAACCCCGCGCGTTGCGTCCTTCTCGATCGAGAGTGACCACGTCAACGCGATCGTCCACTGGTATCAATTCCACTGCCGCGCGATCGAGCTGAATGTTTGTTTTCGCCTTCTCGAACAGGTGTTGGACCAGCCGTCCATTGCCTTCGGGCCAGGTGATCAGCGACTGCGATTCGACTCCGGGCGTCACCACTCGCGAGCAGAAATAAAACAGCCCTGCCCAGGCGCTCGTTTGATCGAGTGTCATGCCGTAGTCGTCGCGACATGCGTAATCAACCCACCAGCGCAGGCGAGGACTCGTCAAGCCACGGCGATTCATCCATTCGCCAATAGAAATGGTATCGAGCGACGTGATCTCAGCATCGTCGGAACAAGCAGACACAGGTAGCGTAAAGGCGCGTCGACCTTTGCCATCGCGCCATGCAACCCAGCGATCCACCTCAGCGTTGAATTTCTGGAATTGCTGTCTGTCGTCGTCATTCGCGCCCGCGTAAAGGTAAAGCCCTTCGTACCACCGGCCTTTGTAGAAGACGCGTTCTTCCGGATCGCGACAAAGAAACTGTTCGGCGATCACGGGTTCACCGTTCTGGTCCTTTCCCTCGACGACGCCCATCTCGGAAAGCAGCGAAACGAGCGCGGCGTTCTCTTTCATTGGCGCAGGAATGTAGTGCGCGCCCCACGGGAAGGAGATCGAACGATTCGATCCGGAACGCGACGTTCCACCGGGCGCACTCTCGAGTTCGACGAGAACGAAATCATTGAACCCGGAATTCTTGAGGCGCCACGCTGCTGTGAGACCAGCGACACCGCCGCCAACGATCACCACCGGAACGTTGGTCCAGGCATCCTGCGGCACCTCAACGCGCAAACCATCGCGCAAACGATGACCAAAGACATCGGAGGCGCCAACAATCTCGCCCGGCGGAAGCGGCGGCACCTCATTCCGCCGGCACGCCGCGAGCGCAAACGGAACACCTAAAAACGCCGCAAGAACCTCACGTCTATTCATAAAAAAAAGATTTGGCCGCAAAAAGGCACATAAGACACAAAATAAAAAAATGACCTGACCTTCTTTTTTGTGACTTTTGTGCCTTTTTGTGGCTTCACTCGAAACGTTTCCACTCGCCCTCGTAGTAGCGAACGAGCGTCTGGTTATCGAGACGGTTGATCTCCACTGGCACGGGCTCGATATCTTTTGAGAGCGTAAACATCGCCGTGAGCGTCTGGTCGTCCAGAAACTTCAACCCCGGCGGCGGATTTCTCGGAATCTCGAACGGCGAAGATCGCGCGAGCGCAAAGCCCCACAACCCGAAGCTCGGCACCGCGGTGTAATAAGGTTTCACGACAAACCCCGCGGCCTCGAGTGTCCGAATGATGCACCAGTAAGAATTGCGCGCGAACATCGGCGACGTCGACTGCACCGCCACCGCAGCATTTTCTGCGAGTCGCGTTCGCAGCAGACGGTAGAACCGCGTCGTGTAGAGCTTCCCAAGCGCATACGTGTTCGGATCCGGAAAATCGACAATCGCCGCATCGTAAGCAGGCTCCGTTGTATCTTCCACCCAGATGAAAGCGTCTTCATTAACAACCTGTACGCGCGGGTCCTTGAATGCCTGCTTGTTCAACTCGTCGAGCAATGGAAAGCGACTCGATAGTTGAGTCATCGCCGGATCGAGATCGACGAGCGTGACGCGCTCAACTGACGGATACTTGAGAATCTCGCGCATCGCCAAACCATCGCCACCACCCAACACCAGCACACGCTTCGGATTGTTCGCCAGCAACATCGCCGGATGGACCAGCGCCTCGTGATAGCGATACTCGTCAGTCGAACTGAACTGCAAGTTTCCATTCAAAAACAACTGAAACCCGGCGCGCCCACGCGTGATGACGATTCGCTGATACGGCGTGTCTTTCGTGTAGACAATCTCGTCCGCAAACATCTCGTCTTCGGCCAGCGAAGTGATCTTGTTTGCTTTCACCAAACCAATCAGCAACAGCGCCAGAACGATCACCGCCTTCACTCGCAAACTGAGAATGCTTCCCTTGATCAGTGGCCGCAGCAGCCACGTACCCCACAGTGCAACACCGGCGTTCAGCATTCCGAAGACTAGCGACGTGCGAATCAAACCAAGACGCGGAACGAAGAAGATTGGAAACAAGATCGATGCGAGCAGCGCGCCGATGTAGTCAAAAGCGAGCACACGCGAGACGAGTTCCTTGAATTCGATCTCGTTCTTCAGGATGCGCAGCAACAGCGGAATTTCGAGTCCGACGAAAACGCCGATCGCGAAGACCACGAAGTATAGGAGAGCGTAGAAATAGCTGACGCGTGAGAAGGTGATGAACAACAAGGGCGCGGAGAAACCTCCGAGAATCGCGACAGCCAGTTCGATGTCGACGAATCGCCGTGCTAACCCGTGTTCGATGAAGCGCGAGAGCCAGGAACCGACTCCCATCGCAAAGAGGTAGATACCGATGATCAATGAGAACTGGGTTACTGAATCGCCCAGTACGTAGCTCGCGAGGGTGCCTGCGAGAAGTTCATAGATCAGTCCGCAGGTAGCGACGATGAGAACGTTAAGAAAGAGTAGCGGCGGACGTTTCACCCGTGAATAGCTGCGGCAATGATTATTGCGCTACCGAGAATCACGGCGCCGATGACAATGGCAAGCGCAACGTTTTGATCGTCCTCGATCTCTTTCCGTACGGAGAAGGGTGTTGCCTTTGCGATTATCAGAAAGGCGAGCGCAAAAACAATCAGGCCGAGCACGACGAAAACGACCGTCGTGATGACTATCGGCAGCAGGCTCTCCATTGGAACTATCAATCCAGGAATTGTCAGCATTATTTTCCTCCGCGTAAGCCGTAGTGCCAGAAGTGAAACGATCGGTAGCCGTTTTGTCGCGCATCCGGCGGCAACTGGTGGCGTGAACCCGCGCCGATCTCCCAACCCAACATTGCTGCGACGCTGTACAAACTCACCACGCCGATGCCGAAGATTGTGTAGAGTGTTTTAAGCATACGTGCTCCTAATCATCATCATCATCACTATCGTCATCACTGCCACTGCTGCTGAACATACTCTCCGACCATCGCCTTCGTTCGAAGCCGATGTGATAAATGCCCATTATGATTGGACCAATCGACAACGCGATCAGCGCCAGCAGCAGGTTGAAACCATGCGTCACGTTCTGTTCGATCTTGACCGACACAGTCGCCGGCTGTTGCCACTTCTCCCATTGTCCCTCCAGCCGCAGAACGTACCGGCCGGCAGGCATCGACGATGTGTAAGCGGAATCTGTTTGCCCGCCTTCCGACCACGACTCGCCATCCTCAACCCCCTGGTAATAAGAGAGCTCGATCGGAAACGACTGGACCACGCCCGTCTCGTCGTTGATCAGATCTCCTTCAAGATACACCCAGGTGTTCTGCACCGGCGACTCGCCGACTATCCGAATGTTGCGTCTGCCCGCCAGCTCGAAAGAGTCGCTGAAGAAGACCTGCGTGCCGTCCGCATTCGGCAGCGGCGGCAGCGTGACCTGTTGGGAAAACACTTCTTTGGTCGAGCCCGACGTAACAAAAGCGAGAAAACCCGCCAGCAGTATCACGCCGATGAACAAAAGCCAGTATCTGTAAACCCACCAGTGTTTGTAGGGTTGATTGGGCGCGACGTTCGAAGGACGCGGAAGCCCGCTTACCGAGAATGCCTTTTCGATTTGCGGAATGTCGATATAAGTTCCGAGCGACCAGTTGATCTCGCCCATTGCTCGCTTTGTTTTACTGGCATCGTTCGGGTCAGTCACATAAAGCGTCGAGACTTCCTTTGAAAGCATGTACGGCGCGGCAACATAATCGACGCCTTGAACTTTCTCTCCCACCTCGACCTTCCAATAAAACTCACCGTTCACAGCCTCAACCGTCGCCTGCGCATCCTGGAAGATTCGATAATTCTTCCCGCCGTAACTTGCATTCTTTCCGTATTCGGCAACCTCACCGGGCGGCACCGCTCGAACGTAATTCCAATGATTGTCGCTATTGACGAGCCAGCGGAAACCGACTTGCGGGTTGTAAAGAAGATACTCGCTCCAGAAATATTGCGTCCCGTCGATCGTTACGCTGCGAGCCATCGCGCCGATCACGGTCATCTTGCCTTCGGGAACTTCACCGACCGTACCGATAGGAATGACTGGTTGAAACCACTGCTTCTCGAGCGTCTTCAAAAACTCCAGGCGCCCCTGGTTTACGTCGAGCAGCGAATTACAATTCGGACAAGTCACGCGTTCCGTTTTATCCGGCGCACGAAGCTCGAGTGGTCCTGCGCAATGCGGACAATTCAACTGCGCGGCGCCCACGCGACGCTCTTCACGTTCAGGCGCGCGCGTGGTTGTGATTCCGATTTCGTCGAGCGTTACCTGTTGGCCCAGGAAGACGAGTGGTGGTGACTGGTTGTAATCGAGTGTTCCGAACGAGTTGTTCACGCCGGAGAGATCGGCGTAGTAATACGTCTCACCGGGCGTCAACAGATACGGGATTTCGCCTTTGGCGCCGAGCGCTGTTGCTCGTCCGGTTTCGGCAACCATCAAAGGCGTGGGCCATGGAAGACCCGGCACGTGTTGTCCGAGTTGTAGTTGATCGAACGAAGGAAGTTGTACGCCTTCGGGCGCTGGATATTGAAACGTGAGATAGAAACGTCCTTGCGCTTCGGCCAACCAACCTAGCCAGCCGTTTGAAAACGTCGCGTACCACTCATCCCACTGTCCGCCCATCTCGTGTCCGAGCTGTGCGCGGCCAGTCAATTCAAACGGCACGTCTTTCCACTTGCCGCGCAATCCGACGTCCAACGGCGAACCAGTTTCGACGAGCTCGGCGACCTTACCGAGATCTTTCAGGTCGCGGTCGGTTCGTGCGACTGCGGAACGGCAATACTGGCAGATGACGACGATCGATTGCCCGCTCTTGAATTCAACCGGCGCGCCGCACGCCGGGCAGTTCGCGACGAGCGCGCTCATTTAGCGGCTCCTGCGAGTGCGTGTGCGTCTTCGTGAATCACTCGCTCGAAGACACGAACGTGGACTTCAGTTGCGCCGAGCATTTCTTTGAGCGTTGTTTCCCACGGCCACGCAGAGACGTTCCGGCAGCAGTAGAGATTGAATGTGGCCGCACGAAATTCGGGATAGGTGTGACAACTCAGGTGCGATTCCGAGAGCAATGCGAGACCGCTCACGCCGTTCGGATGATCGAACTGGTGCCACGCGATCTCTCCAAGCACGTGTAGATCGAGATCGCGAATGACGCGATCGAAAACTGCACGTAATCGATCGAGGTTTGCAAGCGCTTCGGGGTCGCAGCCGCTTGCGTCGATGAGCCATTCAGTGCCGAGGGTCATAGTGCGCAGTACACAGATGGCACAGATTAGCCCAGCAACGAAGCGTGCGGCAAGATCGACGGGGGGATTGGTTCGAGGAAGCGCGAGAGAGTGGGCGTGCCGTCGGTTTCGGGGCCTCTGTAAACATCGACAGCGGGGTAGACGTAATGCAGTTGTTTCTTCGCGCGCGTCGTTGCGACGTAAAGCAGCCGTCGCTCCTCGTCGAAGTCGTCAAACTCATCCTGAAACCTGTTCGAAGGAAACCAGCCATCCGTCATCCAGATCAGGAACACGTTGTCCCACTCGAGACCTTTCGCTGAGTGGACGGTCGAGAGCGTCACGAAACCGGTGCTGCGCCGTGGCGCGCTGTCCTGGACTGCCTCAGTCGGATCGAGCGCGATGTCGTCGAGCAACTTCGCCGGCGTCTTGTAACGTTTCGCGATCGATTGCAGGTGTTCGAGATCGCGCCCGCGGCGTTGCACGTCGTCGTACTTGTTCTTCAAAAGCGGCCGGTAGAAACGCAACACGGTCGATAACTGTTCGCCGGGTGTCTTACCTTCAAGCATCGTGCAGAACACGCGAGCAAGTCGCGTCAAATCAGTTTTGTAAGCAGCGCGGGCAGGGAAGCGATGAAGTTTTTTGAACAGTCCTTCCTTACTCTTCGTCGATCGAAACTCCTTCTGCTCCACTCCGAGGTGCTCGAGTATCTGGTAGACAGTGGCGTCGCCGATGTGATCGATCAGCTTCAGCGCGCGAAACCATGAAAGCGTGTCGGAAGGCTTGACGACCACTCGCAGGAACGAGAGTGCGTCTTTGATGTGCGCGGACTCGGCAAACCTGATCCCGCCAAACTTGCGAAATGGAATGCCGTGTTTCCCCAACTCGATCTCGAGATCGAACGAGTGTGAACTGGAGCGAAACAACACCGCGATCTCGCTGAGCGCCACACCCTCTTCGCGCAAGTCTGCAATCCGCTGTGCTACGAACCGCGACTGTTCATTCTCATCGTGCGTGCTAACCACAACGGGCGTCTCACCGCCGTCAATACGCGAATAGAGGCGTTTTTTGTAACTCTCTTTGACGTCGGCAATGATCGCATTGGCCACGTCGAGAATCGGTTGCGTGCTGCGAAAGTTCTCTTCCAGCTTGATGATCTGCGCCGCGGGAAACAGTTTCGGAAACTCGAGCATGTTGCGATGACTCGCGCCGCGAAACGAATAGATCGACTGAAACTCGTCGCCCACGACAGCGACGTTCTCGTGCCGCGCTGTCATCAGTTTCACAATCTGCGCCTGAAGCTTGTTGGTATCCTGATACTCATCAACCATGATGTAGCGATACTGGTCCGACAGCTTCTCGCGCATCTGCGGGCTCGATTCGAGAGCTTCGCGGAAACGCACAAGCAGATCGTCGTAAGTCAGCATGTGGCGGCTGCGCTTGAACTCTTCGAACGCTTTGAACAACGTCTCGAGGTTCCGTCGTTCGTCGACGAACTGCGGATAGTCCTGATTCAACACCTGCTTCAGCGATTGGACCTTATTGACCGTCATGCTGAAGATCGACGCGATGGTCCGTTTGCGCGGAAAGTGTTGTGCTTTTGTAATCCGGATCTGTCGTCGCAGCAGATCGATGAGGTCTTCCGTGTCGCTCTGGTCCAATACGGTGAAGTTTTTCTGAACACCCGCTTCATCCGCAAACTTTCGTAATACCGAGTGGCCCAGCGAATGAAACGTGCCGCCCGAGACGCGCTGGCAACGCGCGTCGGCCAGCGCTGCCGCACGCGTAAGCATGCTGGCCGCGGCGCGACGCGTGAAGGTGAGCAACAGGACCGATTCCGGCTTCGCTCCGATTTCAACGAGGCGCGCCACGCGATAAACCAACGTTCGTGTTTTCCCAGTGCCCGCGCCTGCGACGATCAGCAACGGACCTTCCGTCGTCGTTACGGCCTTGAACTGCGCCTCGTTCAACTCCTTCTCGTAATCGACCGTGCGCGATCCGGCGACATTGCGCTGCAACACCAATCGCGTCCGGGGCGCGACAGGCAAAGTCTTACCCAGCTCGAGATCGCGTTTGATTGTTTTGAGTTCTGTCGCAAGTTCCGCAACGGTTTGGTAACGATCTTTGGGCGACTTTGCGAGCGCCTTCGTGAGAATTCTCTGCACCTCGAACGGAAGCTCGGATCGGCCGTCGCTGGGAAGTTGTGGCTCCCGGTGAAGGATCGCGTGCATCGTGTCGATGCGGTTGTCGTGAACGAACGGCGCTCTGCCCGTGAGCATTTCACACAAGACAACGCCGAAGGAAAACACGTCGCAGCGACGGTCGACACGTTGGCCCAGCAACTGTTCCGGCGCCATGTAGTTCACCGTTCCCATCAACGTGCCTGACTCAGTTTGGACGCCGAGAACGAGCGTCTTCTGTTCGCTGTCCGCGACGAGCGCGCGGTCTCGTTCCGCGACGAGTTTTGCCAGGCCGAAGTCGAGAATTTTCGCGTAACCGTCGCGGCTGATCATGAGGTTCTCGGGTTTCAGATCGCGATGGATGATTCCGAGTTCGTGTGCGCGCTCGAGACCAGCGGCGATTTGAATCGCGATGTCCAGCGTCTCTTTGAGTTGTAATACTTTGTTTTTGATCTTGTGTCGCAGCGTTTCGCCCTGTACGAACTCCATCGCGATGTAGGGCTTGCCATCGTCTTCGCCGACTTCGTAAACCGTCAGAATGTGTGGGTGGTTCAGTGCGGACGCCGCGCGCGCTTCCTGAAAGAAGCGGCGCCGTCGATCCTGTTGCGAGACGTACTCAGATGGGAGCAGTTTCAGCGCGACGACGCGTTGGAGCTTGTTGTCGTAAGCCTTGTAGACGGCGCCCATGCCACCTGCGCCGATCGGTTCAAGGATACGGTAGTGCGCAATAGTTTCTGCGGGGAGGGGTTTCATGCTCAGAAGCTAGATTATACGGGCTATTTTACCCAACACGAACCAAGGCCGTAGAATTGTCGTATCCGTGAGCAAGTGAAAAGAGGAACTACTTATGCTGTGTCCGCGTTGTTCGACGAATCAAAATGACGACATAAAGTTTTGTACTTCTTGTGGCGCGAACCTCGAGGCTGTACGCGAGGCGCTTGAGCGCCCTGGTCCCGGTAAGAAATTCGACTGGGGCGACACGTGGGTTGCCGAGATGTTCATGTCGGGCAAAGCCCATGAAATGCACAAGCTGGAGATGGAACGGCGCATGGGAATCACTCCCGAGGTAAAACGCTACAACGAGATCAAAGCGGGAGTGATCGTGAGTAGCGTCGGCATAGGAGTGGCTATCTTTCTGTTTTTTTTCATGCAGGGAATTACGGGCCACGTGGACCCAGAGGATAGGGAGATAATCACACGTGTTTGGCTCGCCGGAATCATACCGTTTATGGTTGGTCTCGCGCTCATTATTAACGGTCTGGTTGTAAGTAAGAAGATGGTCGAGATTCAACAACGTGAGCAGAAGCGGACGGAAGCGCTGGAAGAGGGTGCAGCTCCACGTGGTCTGAGAGCTGCCGATACCTCAGAGTTCATTCCCGCCAGCATGAGCAGCGTCACAGAACACACGACAAGACATCTTTCGCACACAGAACAAAAGGTTGATCGATGAATCGGATTTCAGGTTTGGAGAAGAATCAGGCGCCGTGGCACCTGCGCTGGTTCTACAACACGATGCGCAAGATGTTTGGCAAAGATCTGACGCCTGTGAAGCAACAGATGCGCGTGCCTGGGTTGGTGTGGGGCAGCATCGCGATGGAGGCGGGGCTTGCTAAAAAGCGTCGCGTCTCATTGCGTTTCGTGCAGTTGGGGAAAGTGCGAACCGCGGCGCGCGTGGGGTGTCCCTTTTGAGTGGACATCAATTCTGCCGTTGGCAGAAAAGCCGGGTTGTCGGATGAGAAATTGTTGGCAGTGGTCAAGGACAATCTTTCGGTGTTCTCGGACGTCGAGCGCCTCGTGATCGAACTTGCCGACCAGATGGCGAACACACCGTCAAACATCTCAGACGATCTCTACGCCCGCCTGCGTGAGAAATTCTCCGAAGAACAATTACTCCAACTCGGCGGCCAGCTCGCTTTCGAAAACTACCGCGCGCGCCTCAATAGAATTTTCGACGTAGGTAGCGACAACCTTTATCAGCGACAAAAAGGCACATAGCCTTTTGTGCCTTTTTGTGGCTAATTCTTCGTGAGCATCTCGAGCTCTTCGGGTGTCTTGGGCCAATCGTCTTTCAGCAGGCGTGAGAGCGCTCGATCCGCGAGAAGCTTGCCACCCGTCTGACAAGTCGGACAGTAGTTGGTCTCATTCGATCCGTACCGGATGCGCTGAATCTTGTTTCCACAACGCGGACACGGCTCGCCGTACTTACCGTGCGTCGCCATGTCTGGTCGAAACGCAGTCACCTTCTCCGGAAAACGCTCGCGCGACTCTGCACGCAAACGCTCAACCCAGTCAGTCAGCGTCTTCTTGATCGCCTTGAAGAGTTTCTCGATCTCGCTATCGGTGAGTTTCTGAGTGAGTACAAATGGCGAGAGTTTCGCCTCGAAGAGAATCTCGTCCGAATACGCGTTGCCGATGCCACTGAGAATCCGCGGATCGGTGAGGGCGCGTTTTAACGTGTGGTTCTTCGCGCGCAGAGCCTGCGCAAACTGCTCCGTCGTCGCATCAAAAACTTCCAGCCCGCCGGGATCGAGCTTCTGGAGACCAGCTTCACCCTGGACCACGTGAAGCGACGCGCGCTTCTGTGAACCCGCTTCAGTCAGCACAAGACTGCCGGTGGTGAAGTCGAACACACAGAGTCCACGGCCCTTCGCAGCTTTGCCGCGCTCGTCGTACCAGTGCAGCCTGCCTGCAATCATCAGGTGCAGCACGAGCCACAGATCTCCCTCGAGGCCGAAGCAGATCCGTTTGCCAAGCCTGCGCAGCTCGATAACTTGTTTGCCTTCAACGCTGGACAGGGGAGGTACGGCGGTGCGCAACAGGAAAGGACTGGCGATGCGCACACGTTCGAGAACACTGCCTTGGATTCGCTTCTCGAGAGCCTCGATATAAACGACGATGTCCGGCAGCTCAGGCACTAAATTCCAGGGACTGTTTTAGACCGTCGTACTTCGGCTCTTAACCATTCGCCAAATCCAAAGCACGATGATCGCACCGAGTATCGAAAGGATCAGACCGGCCGGGCGAAAGCCGCCACGCTCGGTTTCAGCTCCCCAGATTCCCCAACTCACCAGGCCCCCGAGAATCGATCCGACGATGCCTAACAGCATCGTCCCGATGATCCCCATGGGATCTCTACCCGGCATAACCAGACGAGCGAGTGCACCCGCGATTAATCCAATGATTAACCACCAAATGAAACTCATCATCTTTATTTGTCCTCCTTGGTTGGCGCGTTTATACAGCGACGGCGCTCAGAGTTCAAGCTCTAGCTTGAGGTCGGAGCCACAAAGCCGCACAAAGATGCAAAAGCATTTGTGCTTCTTTTGTGCTTCTTTGTGGCTAATGAATTCTCTTCGCGCCGTATAGCTCGGTGAATAAAAAATCGACCTTCCCGCTCTTGCCGGGCACAAAGACGATCTCGTTCTCATTCTGCGCACCGAAAGTAAACTTTCTTTCGCCACTCTTCGTCAGCGCGTGTTCGGCGCCGTCGAACTTGACGTACAGCTTGCCGTCTTTAACAGAAACTTCCCACGTTTGCGGTGCGTGCGAATAGGTTCCGACGTATTCGTTCATCTCCGAGCTTGTGACCGGGGCGACCGATGCGGGTTTCTCGGGTTCATCGTCTTTCAATCCGAGCACCAGTTCTGTCGCTTTACCTAAACTCTTCCTCATCGTCTCACCGCTCTTATTCGTCAACACGATCACGGCGAACTTTCGCGCAGGAACCATCTGGATCATCGATCCGTAACCGCGACTGAACCCTCCGTGGCCCACAAACTCGAGCCCTTGATACTTGAAGGTCGTCAACCCGTACGCGTAATACGAATCCTTCTCACCGGGCACGGGCACATGATGTTGGACCATCTGGTTTATCAGCGACGGTGAAAGCACTTGTTTCCCATCAACTCGTCCGTCGTTTAAGAAAGCAATCACCCATCGCGAGAGATCCCCGGAGTTGGACCACATCGACCCCGCCGGCCACATCGCGACGTTATTGAACAACGGACGAAGGACCGCCGGCTTTCCCGCTTCGACCGCATGGCCCACAGCGAATGGATAAGTGATTGCCATCAACGGGCGAAGGGTCGTTCGTTCCATTCCCAAAGGTGTGAAGATGAGTTCGGTCATTGCATCCGCGTAAGGCTTGCCCTGAAGTTCCTCGACCACAAACCCGGAGAGCCAGAAGCCGGCGCTCGAATACGAATAGATCTCACCTTGCTCGGCAAAGAAAACGTCGTCTTTCCAGGAGCGCACCATGTTTCCGAGTGCTGCATCGTCGTTGGAAATCACGGGCGCTGCGAAGTCTCGTACGCCGGCGGAGTTGCTCAACAAGTAATGCGGTGTGGCCCTCGCGATTTTTGGACTCAGACTTGGTTAATTATCCCCTGAAGAAATTTTCTGGCGAATGCGGTGCTAATACGCGGGTTATTGGTGGAATGTTCTCGGATAAGGGTCCAAATAAATGGAGGCTATTGTGACTTAATTTCCTTTTTGTGGCCCAACACGGCACAACGGCTTCTTAATCGCAAAGGCGCTGCCGCCTACTGTTCCGAGGAATGCGCCTATAAGAATAGACAAGCCTGCGAAGGCTGTTCCTCGCGCACAATCTCGACCGGGGTTTCCGGTTGAGGTGAAGAAGGTTAGGTAAAAGATTGCGCCAAGGAAGTAGAGCGTTACACCTCCGGAAATCAGACCCGCAATCGCACTTGCGAACACGTATGCGAGGTTAACAAGACGTTGTGTCCAGGTGAGAGATTCTTCGATTGACTCAACCAGGTTTTGAGGCGCGTCGATCTGAGCAGCTTCAGCGCCACAGTGCGCACAGTTCGTTTCGAAACGATAATCGATTCTCGAGTTACAACTTTGACAATTCATCGCTAACCTCGCAGGTGCCGTAAACATCTGACTCTCGAAACCTTCCTCGAACAATTCACCGAGGAAACCGGGCACTAAATCACGAGTGAGCAAGGAATATGCCGGATGAAGAACCGGGCCACAAAAAGGCACAAAAATAAGTATTCATGCGAGACGTCTTCTGTGCCTTTTGTGGCTTTATTTAATCGGCGCGGCGATGTACCAGACGTTATCAAACGGATCCTTTACCCACGCGTTTCGATCGCCAAAAGGCTGATCAATTGGCGCCAGCATCGAGGTTGCTCCTGCATTCACCGCCTGGTCGTACACAGCATCGACATCGTCAACATAGAGGTAAATGGCCGTTGGCAGAGGTTGTTCCGGATAACGAGCCTCGCCCAGCTCGATCACTGAGTCACGGATCTGCACCTTCGCGTGCATCACCATGTCGCCCTCTGCATGACGCATCAGTTCTTTCCCACCGAACGCATTCGTAACGAAGTCGATGAAACGTTGAGCGCCGATCGGATGGAAGTAGACCGTCACGGTGTGAAGGTCCTTCGCGATTGTTTGCAACGGTACGAACGGCGTCGCGATGTACCACCGGTTTCCGTGAACGTCTTCAACTCCACCGGAACGTTCACCATACGGCTGATCAACAACCGGCATTAACGACTTCGCACCAGCTTTGATCGCGCGCTCGTAAGCCTGATCGACATCAGGCACGTAGAGATGAATTGCTGTCGGCTTCGGCTCGATGTGCTCGGCGCCGCCGATCATTACCACTGAATCGCCGATAGACACTTCGGCGTGCATACCCGCGGCTGAGCCGGTGGCCCGGAAATGCTCGATCGCACCGAATGCCTCTGTGACGAAGTCAATCAGTTCCGCTGGTTTATGAACGGTCAGATATGGCGTGACGGCGCGGCGGTTTTCGCGCCTCATCTTGTCTTCATTCACCGAATAAGCTTCGCTGGACTTCTTCGCCGAATGTTCTTGCGTAAACTTATCAAACTCCTTTTGCATTTCCTCTGGAGGCACGTCCTTTTGATGTGTTGCAACAATCCATGTGTAACCGAATGGGTCTGCTATTTGACCCGAGCGATCTCCGTAAAATTGATCCTGGATGGGCCGAACCAGAGTCGCGCCCGCATTGATAGCACGCTCGGCAAACGCATCGACGTCGGGCACGTACAAGTGAATTCTTACCGGCGAACCTCCGATCGTTTTTGGACTCAACACACCATAGTCCGGATATTCGTCAGCGATCATAAGAACGATATTGCCGATTTCTATTTCGGCATGACCAATCTTTCCGTCGGGTTCGACAAGTCGCGACAATTCTTTTGCTCCAAATGCATCTCGATAGAAATCGAGGGCCGCACTCGCACCTGCGATGCACATGTAAAGCGATACTGAACGTACGGCATTCGTTTCCATTTGTTCTGCTGGACTGCTCATGGAATCTCTCCTTATCAATTGCTGTTGAAGTTCAGCCTTGAACGTGTCGCGAGGTAGACCAACAAGATCCTGCGCGACTCCGGCGAGCGCAGACAGTTCCGGCCCCAGATCGATTTGACGCCCCTCAACCAGCGCTGAAACAGCGTCGTCTAATTGGTCAATGATAGAACGTTCGGCCATCGGTCTTACTTTTCTTGAAGTCGATTACGCAAATTCTCCAATCCGCGAAACTGGAGTTGTTTAACTGCTCCCTCACTGCGCCCCAACTCGTCCGCGATCTCACGAATACTCTTCTCATCCGCGAAACGCATCACGATCACGCGACGCTGGTCCTCCGGCAGCGTGTCGACCGCGCTGAACAGACGCGCGCGACGTTCAACTTCTTCCAGATCCACTGCGCTTGAACTTTCCGCAGACGAATTCGCGTGTTCACTCGACTCACGCACCTTTCGCTTGGCCTGATCTGCGATCGCGTTCGAAGCGATTCGATAGAGCCACGCACAGAATGGCGAGCCTTTCCACTTGAACTTGCCGAGGTTTGCGAGTGCTTGATGGAAGACGTGGGCGGTGAGATCCTGGATTTCCGCACGATCACGAACTCGCCGCGCGATGTATGCATACACGCGGTGAAAATTCTGTTCGTATAGCTCTGCAAAGCGGCTCGGGTCTCCCTGAGCAGCTTCGATCAGGAGCCGTTCGTCGGATTCAGTTGCCTGCCTCAAGTCTAACCAGTCCTCGCAGCGCCGGTTTTCTATTACTAAAACTGTCGACGCGGCGAAAGGTTACGGTCTTTCAGCCGGTATTTTAATCGACACTGATGCCCAGACGATCGGCGGATTTGAAGAGTGACAGACCGAGAATACAAGCAACCACGAGATTGAAGTAGAAACTAAATGTCGCGCTGATGAAGTTTGCGACGATATTTCCCATGAAGGGAAGTGCCAGAGGAGAGGTGATGACGGCGATTACGACACCCATTGCAAAGGCAACGAATTGGACCAGGAGTACCATGGCGAATGCCTTGAAGTAAGTGATGCCCATGCGGCGAATCGTGTCTAGTCCCACGAGTGGGTTTATTACCGAACCAAAGCTTTGTGTGTAGCCGGCGACTGTGAGCGCCATCGGATAATAGAACAGTCCCCATCCAGCAAACAGCAGCAACAAAACAGCGATCGATATTCCCGCGCCAAGGTAGGGCAACAAGTTCCTGAGAGCACCCGCGGGATCGCTCGACTCGGTCCTGGCGTCTTCAGCTTCCTGCGCGATCTGAGCTCCAGGCCGGATCTCCTGAAGGTTCTTGTTTGCTTCAGCGAGTTTCGCCGGATCGGCGTCAGGATCGGTGAGCACCTTGAGGTCTTCTGATGAAGGTCCAGTCGACTCAGCAACGTGATCGGCCTCCCCTGAAGCCGGACCATGCGCGACACGCGCGCTTACCACACCAAACACGAGTGCGAAAACCAAAACGATCAACGGACCCCACGTAACAATCGTGACTCCCAATCCGAGAAACACTGGAACGACCACATCGTCCCAAAAATTGAACGCGCTGAAGTCCGGCATGAAGCTGCGGTTAAGTCTGCCCCACGCGATTTGGTTGATGACATGCGAAACACACCCGAACATCAGCACTCCAGCCAGCGCGGCGCCGCGGAAGCCCGCGAGCAGAAGGAATCCATAGATCAACGCACCGCCGACCAGTGCGGCCTTGTGTTGAAACGGATAAAGAATTGCACGACCGAAATCACCAATTCCGAAGCCGGAACTCTGAAGCTCAACGCGCGCCGCCTTTTCTACAACTGCTTTGTACTCACGGCACAGATCGCCACACAACGGACAAACCGCGACGGTTCCGACGAACTTTGGGCAGTGCTTGCAAAATAGCGCACTGCACATTCGACAGACATACGAAGGATTGGCTTCAGGATGATTGTGACAAGCGCTCGTGCTGTGTGGTGTATCAACTCTCGGGGGTTCGACCCACGCGGTCGATGTTGTTGCCTCGTTGCTAGAAGCAGGGTCCGACCCGACAAACGTCTCAAACGAGACAGGCTCTGCTACAGGCGCCGGCTCTCCACTGAATGCGCCTTTGAGTTTTGGGACGCGACCCGCCTCGATCCAACTCAAGTTGCCTTTGCAGACTTTGTCCGTGGGCAGCACGCAGCCTTCGGAAATCCACTGTTTCAGCGTGTCGAGGTCAGCTTCGAAAATTCCTTCCGGCGTACTCACACGCCAAAGTTCAGGTTGTGCACTCATAATTGTCCTCTTTTGGGGCTGGCAGGTTGCGGTGAGACTGCCAAGGAATGTGCGTGTTGAGGCGGCGACGAAGGTCGGTCCAGCCGCTGGTTCAATACTAAGGCCCTCGATTTACGTACGTCAACAATTGTTTCCAGAGAGTACTGGTTCATTTTGAACGCCGAAGGCGTTGGCTAATTCCAGCCCAGGGTTGGAGCGGGAGCGACAACCCTGGGAATATCGCGACCGCCATGC
>JBIOUJ010000111.1:0-16685 GCA_044867025.1 Pyrinomonadaceae bacterium
CACATACGTCGGAAACGCGCTGACGCGAAACGCACGCTGTATGCGCCGATCTCGATCGCGATACTGCGGCCAGTTCATCTTGTTCTTTACCGTGAACTCCCGCCACACGTCCTCCTCACTATCTGCACTGATCCCGATCAGCACAAACGACTGCGCCTGCGAAAACTTCTTGTGCATGTTGCGAATTGCGGGTATTGAGTCGAGACACGGCGGACACCACGTCGCCCAGAAATCCAGCACGACAACCTTCCCACGCAGATCCTCGAGCGCGATGTGTTCACCTTCCGACGACGTGAACGAAAAATCAGGCGCATAGTTTTCGCGCGCGCGCCGCGGATTCTCAGCGAGCTTGCGTGCCGAGCTCGTGTACGGCCCAGTCGGTTGCAGCTTGATGTACTCGTTGATCTCAGCAATGCCTTCCGGATCTCGATTCAACTGCAAGAGCGTCACACCCAGGTTGTACCGGATAACAGGAGCGGCGCCTTGGATAGCGAGTGCCTGCCGGAACGCCGCCTCGGCCGACTGAAGTTTCTTTTGATCCTTTTTATCTGCGAGCGTTTGTAATGCCAGGCCCTTGTTGTTGTATCCGTTCCATGTGAGTTGCTTATTGTCGCCGGCAAACTCAATCACCTTCTCCGCCGACTCGATCACATTCTTGTACTCCCCCAGCGAGAAGTACGCCTCTGACATCAAGTAGTAACACTCCGCCGACTTCTTTCCGCGCATCTCATTCGCGCGCTTGAAACTCTTCAAGGCGTCTTCGTAATTTCGTCGTCGAAGCAGATCTTTTCCTGCGGAGAGTTCTTGTTGGCAAGTGTCGTCCTGCGCTCTCGTAATTGTGTGGAACAACACGCTCACAATTCCGATGGCGATGAGAATCTGCAATGGTACAGGCCCGCCAATTCGGCGAGTTATCATAGTCGCGTCCCCCCGGCGCAAATCTTAACATTAGACCATCAACTCGGTGTGTATAAATTCGCCAAGCACCGGGTGCTTCTGGTAACGTATCCGCGTTCACGCCACAGTTTGCTTACGCGCACGCGCGCGATCCACTCACTCTATAAAGGAGACAACTATGCGCATTCGGACTCGACACTTTGCAACCATAGTCATCCTGCTAACCTCATTCTTGCTTTCGCCTGTTACATTGATGGCCCAAGTCGGGCCCAACGATTGGTCGCGACTTAATTCGGTGGCACAGGGAAGCACACTGTCAGTAAAGCTAAAAAATGGAAAGAAGATGGAAGGGACATTCAGCAGCGTTTCGGATACTGCGCTGACGCTGATGGTCAAGAACGCTTCTGCGGAGGTAAAACGTGACGACGTGCGCAGTGTTCATCAGGTGGGCGGCACATCCGTTACCAAATCAACTCTTATTGGCCTCGGAGCGGGTGCCGGCGCAGGAGCACTGCTGGGAGCAGTGGGATCCGCAGCCGACAATGATAATGGTTTCCCCGTCCTTGACGGTACGGCGGTAACGGCGGGGCTCACGGTGCTGGGCGCCGCGGCTGGCGCGATCACTGGGTTTGTCATTGGCAAGACTCGCAAGAAAAAGGTATTGCTTTACCAGGCGAAGTAGAGTTTTTTCGTATGACTGAAGATAATTTAACTTGTCCGTGTGGGTCAGGAGCGGCTTTTTCAGCCTGCTGTGAACCAATCATCAGCGGCACGCGCGAGAGTGAGACGGCCGAGGAGCTGATGCGAGCTCGGTACTCTGCTTTCGTGACTGGCGCGATCGATTTTATTGTGGCCTCGACCCACACACGGTCGCGAAAAGAGATTGACGTTTCGTTCATTCGTGAATGGTCGGAAACGTCGACGTGGCATGGCCTCGAGATCAAAGACACGAGAATGGTCAACGAAAACAAGGCTTATGTTTCGTTCGAGGCGAAATTTACACAAAGGGGAGAAGATCAGAACCATCGCGAAAAGAGTTTATTTGAACGGGAACAAGGACAATGGCGCTTCGTAAGTGGCGAAGAGTTGAAAAACCCGACCGTCAGGTATGAAGCGCCGCGTCCAGGACGCAACGATCCCTGTCCGTGCGGATCGGGGAAGAAGTATAAGAAATGCCACGGCGCATAGCTTTGTGGCATGTAAGACAAATTATTAAATCAGGAGATACAAATGAAATACGCAGTTGCAAGAAAGATTAATACTGAAGGAGAGGTGATTGGCGAAGCCACACAGGCGCAAACCACAACTCGGACCGATGACGCTCTGCTGGATGCATACTCGCGCGCAGTTATCGAATCAGCGGAAAAGGTAAGCCCGTCAGTCGTGTACATTCAGGTGACGACCGAGCGCACGCGACGAGAACGCGCGAACGAAGTCACCGGAAGCGGTTCCGGATTCGTCTTCACGCCGGATGGTTTCATACTTACGAATAGTCACGTCGTGCATGGCGCGTCGAAGATCGACGTCGCGCTCATGGATGGACGCAGGTTTCAGGCGCAGTTGATCGGCGACGATCCTGACACGGATTTGGCGGTGATTCGGATCACCGCGCCGAATGTCGTACCCGCGCAACTCGGAGACTCGCAATCGATTCACGTCGGGCAGTTAGTGATCGCGATTGGCAATCCCTACGGGTTTCAGTATTCGGTGACGGCGGGCGTCGTGAGCGCGCTCGGGCGCACGTTGCGCGCGCAGTCAGGGCGGTTGATGGATGGCGTTATCCAAACGGACGCGGCGCTGAACCCAGGGAACTCTGGTGGTCCGCTGGTGAACTCGCGTGGCGAAGTTATCGGAGTGAACACCGCGACGATCCTGCCGGCGCAGGGGATCTGTTTTGCGACGTCGATCGACACGGCGAAGTTCGTCGCGGGACGTTTGATTCGCGATGGCAAGATCAGCCGGAGCTACATCGGTGTGGCGGGGCAAAACGTACCGATCCCGCGCCGCGTTGTGAGGTTCTATCAACTGCCGGTCGAGACTGGTGTGCTGATCGTGTCGTTTGAGACGAATGGCGATGCGAGCGCTGCGAGAGAAGCGGGGTTACAGGCGGGAGATCTCGTGATTGACTTTGATGGTCATCCGATTCGTGGTATCGACGACCTTCATCGACTGTTAACCGACGAACGCATCGGAAAGAAAATTCCCGTTACGGTGATTCGCGGCGTGCAAAAGCTGACGTTGGAACTTGTGCCAAAAGAAGCGACGACTTAGTACACAAAAGGCACAATTTGTGCCTTTTTGTGGCTTAGTTCCGGAATTCCTGGCTCACCATCAACCCGCGCATTCCACCATCCATCACGCCAATCCCGACGCGCCCAAACTCTCTGCGCAAAATGTTCGCGCGATGCCCCGGTGAATTCATCAACCCCGTGTGGGCCACCTCGATCGTCGGTGCGAGCGCGAGATTCTCACCCGCTGTAAGAAAGCGAACACCGGAATCACGCATGCGATCGAACGGCGAGATCCCCTCGGGCGTATCGTGCGCGAAGTAGCCGCGTGCAAACATATCCGCCGAATGACGTCGCGCAACCTCCGTCAGCTCCGGATCTGGCGAGAGCGTAGGTAGCCCCGCAGCTTGTCGCTCCCGATTCACAAGGTCCAACATTCGCTTTTCCAGATCGGGCCGAGGCTTCGTCGTCGCGACTTTGAATGGCAGCGTGACGCGCTCATCCGAATCCGGCTGAATCGTCAGCAGGTTCAGGGAGCGCGCAATCGCCTCGCCAAAAACCGGACGAAGCTGTCCTTCGAGTTGTTCCGCGTAAACGGCAAGACGATTGACGAGCGCACTATCGCGAGTGCGCTCACTCAAACCCTCACTCAGCGGAATCGCGAGCAGCAGCGCGGAGAGGATCGCGGCGGTGATCATTCCGTTGATGAAACCAGGCAGGAGGCCAAAGATACGATTCGTCTGGCTCTCCTCGATGTCGTCGGACAAGCGTTGCAGGGCCCAATACCCAATCACGTGAACGATGACGCCCGTGATTAGTGCGACGATCACGAAAGCTATCGGCTGGTCCCAAACTTCCGACCACAAGTCGACGCGTGGTCCAAGCCAGCGAGCGACTGACTGGTAGTACCGCAGGGCTGCAAGTAAACTCAGCACCCACCCAGCCAGATCCAACACTCCGCGAACGAACCCGCGTCGATAACCGTTGATCACACTCAACGCGATCACGAACACCAGCAGTATGTCGATAATGTTGACTTGCACCCCTTGACTCCAATCCACAGCTTACACAGATGTAGACGGATTGCATAATCTGCGTAATCTGCGAAAATCTGTGGCCGATGCTTCAGTTCCTGAACATCTCCAACATAGCCTTAATTGATTGTTTGCAGGTTGAGTTTGAGAGTGGGCTTAATCTGCTTACGGGGGAGACTGGGTCGGGCAAGTCGATCATTGTCGACGCGCTCGGTGTGTTAATTGGGGGAAGGTTTACGAGCGAACTGCTCAAGACCGGGACTGAACGCGGATCGATCGAGGGGCTATTCTCTGTTGCTCCGAATCCCGATCTCGAAACGTTGCTCGAGAATGCAGGTCTGGCGCCGGCCAACGAACTGATAATTCGCCGCGAGATTTCCGCGACTGGTCGAAACAAGATCTTCATCAACAATCAACTCGCCACGCACGCGTTGCTGCGCGATCTGCGGCCGTTTCTTGTCGACATACACGGCCAGGGAGATCAGCAGACGCTGTTCAATCCCGAAACGCATCTCGAGTTGCTCGATGCTTTCGCGGGACACGCGGCATTGCGCGACGAAGTTGCTGAGGCTTATCAGCAATGGACCAAGTTGCGGCGCGAATTTGAGTCGTTACGCCAGGATGAAGCTGAGAAGTTTCAACTGCTCGACACGCTTCAGTTTCAGATCTCTGAACTCGAGCGTGCAGAGTTGTCGATTGGTGAAGACGAACGATTGGACGAGGAGAGACGCCGGTTGGCGAACGGCGAGCACTTAACGATGCTCTGTCAATCGAGTTACAGCCGCATCTACGAAGATGATGACGCTGCACTCACACGCATTCGTCAGAGCCTTAAAGACGTCCAAGAACTGGCCGAATATGAGTCCAGCTTCGGGGATTATGTGGAGGGACTTGAATCGGCGCGCGCGGTGCTCGAGGATCTCTCGTTTTCTCTGCGCGATTTCGCGGATCGTCTAGAGTTCTCGCCGGCGCGACTGGCCGAGATCGAAGATCGTCTCGCCGAAATCTCACGATTGAAGCGCAAGTATGGTGGATCGATAACCGCTGCCCTCGATCACCTGGCACGTTCGGAAGGTCGCCTGAGACAGATCGAGACGTGCGATCAACGCGAACAGGAGTTGAATATCCAGCTCGCCAGGACGCGCGCACACTATCTCGACCAGGCCAGGAAACTGCACAAGGAACGTGTGCGTGCGGCGAAGAAGTTTGAGCAGGCGGTTGAAAAAGGAATCGTGGAAGTCGCGTTGGACCAGGCGCGTTTTCAGGTGCTGGTGAATGAGAACGTCGATTCAGGCGGACAGAAAGGCATCGACCACACCGAGTTCTATTTTTCGGCAAACGTGGGCGAGGAAGTGAAACCACTGGCGCGAGTCGCCTCGGGCGGTGAAGCGTCGCGTCTGATGCTCGTGTTGAAGACGGTGGCCAACGGATCGCAATTCCCGCGCACGATCGTGTTTGACGAGATCGACACGGGCATCGGCGGTCGCGTGAGCGAAGCAGTCGGTATCAAACTCAAGAAACTGTCGCAGACAAACCAGGTGTTGTGCGTCACGCACCAGCCGCAAATCGCGCGCTTCGCCGACAGCCACCTCGTGGTACAGAAAGAAGCGTTGAAAGGCCGCACGCAAGTGAGTGTCGGAAAACTTGATAAAGCCGGCCGCATAGAAGAACTGGCCCGCATGCTCACCGGCGCGGAAATCACCGACAGCGCGCGGCGACACGCTAAAGAATTATTGAAGTAGTCACAAAAAGGCACAAAATCATTTTGTGTTTTTTGTGGCATAAAAAGGTAGGTTATGAGCACGGAACCAAACAAGGTTATCTACTCGATGGTCGGCGTCAGCAAGTTTTACGACAAGAAGCCGGTCCTCAAAGATATCTATCTCTCGTACTTTTACGGCGCGAAGATCGGCGTCATTGGCTTGAATGGCTCGGGAAAATCGTCGCTCCTCCGCATCCTCGCGGGTGTCGACAAGGAGATTCACGGCGAGACTGTGATCTCTCCGGGCTTCACCGTCGGTTATCTCGAACAGGAGCCGTTGATCGACGACTCGCGCACGGTGCGAGAGGTCGTAGAAGAAGCGGTTCAGGAGACGATGAACCTGCTGAAAGAGTTTGAAGAGATCAACGCGAAGTTCGGCGAAGAGATGTCTGACGACGAGATGTCTGCGCTGCTCGAGCGACAAGGCGAAGTCCAGGAGAAGCTCGACGCACAGGACGCGTGGGACATCGATTCGCGACTCGAGATGGCGATGGACGCCCTGCGCTGCCCGCCTCCGGATACGCCTGTTAAAGTTTTATCTGGCGGCGAGCGAAGGCGCGTGGCGCTGTGCCGGCTGTTGCTGCAAAAGCCCGATATCCTTCTGCTCGACGAGCCGACAAATCACCTCGATGCGGAGTCGGTCGCATGGCTCGAGCATCACTTGCAGAATTACGCCGGTACGATCATCGCGGTCACGCACGATCGTTATTTTCTCGACAACGTAGCCGGTTGGATTCTCGAACTCGATCGCGGTCAGGGTATTCCCTGGAAAGGGAACTACACGTCGTGGCTCGAACAGAAACAGGAGCGGCTGCGGCGCGAGGAAAAATCGGAAACTGAACGACAGAAGACGCTGCAACACGAGCTCGATTGGATTCGCATGTCGCCGAAAGCGCGTCATGCGAAGGGCAAGGCCAGGATCAACTCGTACGAAGATCTGCTGCGACAGGAATCCGAAAAGCGGCGTGACGATCTCGAGATTCATATCCCGCCCGGACCGCGTCTCGGCAACGTCGTCATCGAAGCCGATCGTGTGAAGAAAGGCTACGGACAGAACCTGCTGGTTGAAGACATGAGCTTTGCGCTTCCGCCGGGAGGGATTGTCGGCGTCATTGGTCCAAACGGCGCGGGTAAGACGACGCTGTTTCGGATGATCACAGAGCAGGAACAGCCTGACGCTGGAACGATACGCAAGGGCGAGACAGTGCTTTTGGCGTATGTCGATCAGAGCCGCACGCTCGATCCGGGGAAGTCGATTTGGGAGGAGATTAGTGGCGGCGAGGATATGTTGAAGCTCGGCAATCGCGAAGTGAATTCGCGTGCGTACGTGGCTCGGTTCAATTTTTCGGGATCGGACCAGCAGAAGAAGGTCGGAATGCTGTCAGGTGGAGAACGGAATCGCGTGCATCTCGCGAAGATGCTCAAAGAGGGCGCGAACGTGTTGCTGCTGGACGAGCCGACGAACGATCTCGACGTCAACACACTGCGCGCGCTCGAGGAGGCGCTGGAGAGCTTTGCCGGGTGTGCCGTCGTGATCTCGCACGATCGCTGGTTCCTCGACCGTATTGCGACGCACATTCTCGCCTTTGAAGGTGATAGTAAGGTTGTTTGGTTTGAGGGAAACTACTCGGATTACGAGGCTGATAGAAAAGCCCGCCTCGGGGCCGCGGCTGAGACACCCCACCGGATCAAATATCGGCAGTTAACAAGATAATCATCCACAGATCACACAGATTACACAGATTTGAATAAAACAATCTGTGTAATCTGTGCTGTCCATCTGAAGATGGATTAATTGCGCATATCGGAGCGCGCGCCGGTCTTCAACGCAAGAGCCTGGTCGATCAGGGCTTGCCTTGCTGAACGGCTGTTGGTGGTCAGCGCCTGCTGATCAAGTTGTATAGCTTGACGCAGCTTCTGTTGAGCTTCTGGGTGCAAGCCCCCGCCGTCTAAGACGTCAACCGCATCTTGCAGTTCAGAGATCGACAGCTTGAGCAAGTCGACCGAATCGTTAAGGAACTTCGCGTTTCTAGCTCGAGTTTCGATTTCTATGGCGGACCGGATGTTCTCGAGCGCGTTGATGACCCGGAGGAATGCGGCGACTGCCGCGACCTCGGTGGCTTCGAGACGTATTCCTCCAATTTGCGGGCCGAAGCCCGGGGCATTGTTAAATTGGCTGCTGTTGTAAAAGTTTACAGCCTCTTCAATCGTTAAGATCGAGCTGTTGTGGAAGAACGGCCCCGTATCGGCGGCCTCGACAAGGACCGGCGTGTTGAAGGTGCCGTCACCGATGCCAAACACACCTGCGGGTGGAGTGCCTTGTCCGAAGCCTCCGTCAGCCGGATTCTTCTGGGCAGGGATGACCAGATCGGCTGGTTGAGACGGGAGCTGCTCGACGTTGGTGTTGAAGTTAGCGTTCTGGTCGGCGAAGAAAAAGTCGCTTGCGCCAGCGCTGAAATGACAGAAAAAGCACTTACCTGCACCGTTGGCTGTCCCGTTTGGGATACCGCGACTGCCAACGAAGCCTGCTCCTCCATTATTGAAGATCCGCTGACCTTCCCGTGGCACTTCTCCTTTCAGGCTTAGAGCCCCCGGTCCAGCCAGAATAAGATCAGCCCGGCGTCCGGTGGATCTCATGAACGCATTCATAGCATCCAGTTCGGCGTTGGTGGGCAGGCGGAAGTCAATGTTGTTTCGGCGGAGCAAGGTCTTCGTGAAATGTTGGATCACCGCTCCGATGGGGAAGTCCCTGAGGAGTCCCTGGGCCTGATGTACAGCTCCGTTGCTAAGCGTAAACGTACCGACGGGGGCGCCGTCGCCGCTCCATCCTGTCCTCTCATTAGGTGGTGTCGTCGTTCCATCCGGGGCTGGCGACAGAGTGTTTTGGAGCAGGGCAAGTGTGTGAGGAATGCCGCGCATAACAAATCTGTTCTGGAGGTCGCTGAACCCATCCAGGTTCTCCAGTATCAACGCGAACTTCCTCATTAGCACTGGATTTTCGAAACATGGTGTCCCTCCGGGACACGCAGTCTGGTTGAGGGCTGGGGTGAATTCAGCAACAAAGAGCGCATCGTTGGCTGGCAGCGTCGCGATGAACTCAGGACTTATGGTGAGATTCTCGTCCTCACGATGGCAGGTTCCGCAAGTCCTACCGTTTCCGTTGAACTGTTCGAAGAAAAAAAGTGTCCTTCCCTGGTTAATCAGGGTGTCAAGGGGAGTCAGCGATCCACCCTCTCCGCCGCCTCCACCATCCGGGATCGTCCCTAACTCCGCGTGTGCCGTTGGCATTATGCTCTCGACCAGGCTGGTCCACACGCTTTGCTCGGCGGGCTTCGCAGGAGCCGGACGGGGCAAGTCCATATCGGCGAGTCGCCCAAACTGCCCGCGCTGGCCACTCTTATAGAGCCGTTGGAAGAGCGTCGTCGTTCCCACCAAAATACGTTCTTCAGCCGGATTCTTGCCTGCGCGTGTTACGACATAAAGGTCAGGGTCGAAGTTCACGAATGCTTCGCTTCCAAGGTTGGCCTCGAGCTTTGCAAGCTTTCCCTGTTGTTTCAAACTACCAACGCGGACCATCGAATCCTCCGCGTCTGGTGTCACACTGCTTCCTGGGCCGTTGTCGATCAGCCAGAAGTCCCAGCTCTCGTTCCTGGGGAGCCCTTCGGCTTTGACCAGGACGGTCCCGTCTATGAGATTTAGCGTAACCTGTCCAGCGGCATTCATCTTTTCAGTAGAGAGACCTTTTAAGTAGCCCATCGACATGACTACGTTCCGGTCTCCGCCATTCTTCAAATACTTTTCCTCCCACGCTTTGTAGTCAGCCAAAAGATAATCAGCACTGGTGGGCCCAGTGCGTAGCAGTTGAGACTCTGAATCCGATGAGGCTTCGCCGCTCGACAGAACCATCGGCACTACGAACGCCATCAGAAAAGCGATTGCAGCGAGCTGAGCTTTTCTCTTCATAACTCCTCCTTGCCGTTTAGCAGATAGGTAAGCTGATTGTGAGTTGCGTCGGGGGAATTCCCTCTGGTTGTACTGACGTAGTTCAGAGATAGTTCGACTGGAATGCAGGCTCACTATGGCCCACATTTGCGAACGAGCTACAACAATGAGAGAAAGTCAAAAGTGAAGACGGCTCTCTCGCAACTCTGGGACTATGAGTGTCCAAGCTTAAACTTGGGAAAAACTCAAGCGGGCGAAAACTTGAGAGCAATGCGAGGTTTTATACTTTAGCGTGACGTGGATTTATCACCGAAGCGAAACAGAGTCAAGAAATTTCCTTTGGCGGATCTTGTCATCTATTGCGCCCCTTTATCTTTTAACAGTTGAACGATCTCGGTGTGACGCTCCTGCGCTGCCTTCAGCAAGGCCGTATTACCGAGCTTGTCTTGCCGGTTTATATCGGCTCCTCGCTCCAACAATGATTTAACGGTCTCGATGTGCCCGCCTTGTGCTGCTCGTATCAGCGCAGTGTCACCTTCGCTGGACTGAGCGTTTACGTCTGCGCCTTTTTCCAGCAAGATCAGCATGCTTTCGGTGTGGCCCTTGACTGCTGCCCTCATCATGGCAGTCCAACCGTTCTCGTCTCTTACATCCACACTGGCGCCTTTTTCAAGCAACGTTTTCAGGATATCGGTGCGATTTTCCCAGGCAGCAAACATCAATGCCGTCATACCTCTTTCATCTTTGACTTCGAGGTCAGCGCGCCGGGCCAGCAGTAGATCGACGATTTCGGCATGCCCCTTCCAGACGGCGTTCATCAAAGCTGTGCCATTAAACTTATTCTTCGCGTTGACATCAGCGCCTTTAGCGAGCAGGACTTTGACACTTTCGACTTGATTGGCCAGCACTGCGGCTTCGAGCGCCGACTGGCCTGCGTTGTTTTTTGTGTCAGGGTTCATTCCACCATCAATGAATAAAGTTACTGCTTTGGCATTACCTGCTCTTGCGCTCTCGATAAAAGCCCCATCGGTATATGCAATGTTCATCTGCGCAAGCTCGGCGCGGGCAGCGTCTCGACTCTTGCCACACGCAGCGAGCGCAACTAAAAGCGAGAGCGCAATGAATGTAGTCGGTATGCGTCTCATAATTCCCCAATCCACAGATTACACCGATTGATTATTCAAAATCAGTGTAATCGGTGTAATCTGTGGATAAAAGGAAAGAAATATGAAGCCCCTTCTTATAGTTCTATCCCTTGCATTGTTAGGAGTTGCCCAGGATACGAGCGAGATCCGAAACTTCCTGCGTGTTAACAAAGACTTCTGCACCGGTGGCCAGCCGAAGCTCGAGCATCTCGAAAAACTGAAAGCCGAGGGCGTGAAGGCGATCATCAATTTGCGCCAACCCAGCGAACATCGCGCGGAGGAAGAAGCAGCGAAAGCAAAAGACCTCGGCTTGCGCTATTTCAACATTCCGGTCGTGTACGGAAATCCAAACGAAGAGCAGGTCGAGGAATTCCTGAAGATCACCGACGACCCCGAAAACCGTCCCGCGTTTATTCATTGCACCGCGGCCATTCGCGTCGGCGCGTTCTGGATGATCAGGAGAGTGCTGCGCGATGGTTGGAAGGTCGAGGACGCAGAGGCTGAAGCAGTGAAGGTTGGACTTCGCGAAGCTCCACACTGGAACGAGTTCGCGCGCAAGTACATCGAAAAGCACCGGCCGAAGGCAGCGCTACCTACGCATCCGTTGAAGTTCGGCGTCTTCCAGGCACGCTTCGACCCCTCAGGCACATTCAGCGTCGAGGGTGGTGGCTGGCCCAAGGTCAACGGAACCTGGAAAGCGACAGCTTCCGAAGTTGAATTCCTGATGAGTGGTGGACCAGGCGGTTGTGATGGTCCAGGCAAATATCGCTTCGACACGGACGGACAGCACGTCACGTTTCATCTTGCTTCCGACGACTGCAAGGTCCGGCAGATCATTCTCGATGGCGGCACATGGATACCGACTGGTGAAGTCGTCACCAAACCTCCGCGCAAAATCACGACCACATCCGAAGCACGTCCACCTTCACGCGCGAAGCCCGCAACCAGCAAAGGGAGCTGGCCGTCGTTTCGTGGTCCACTCGCCTCAGGCGTCGCGGACGGTCAACACCTTCCTGACCAGTGGAATGGAAAGACAGGCGAGAACATCCTCTGGCGCACACCGATTCCCGGTCTCGCACATTCGAGTCCGGTGGTTTGGGGAAATCGTATCTTCATCACCACTGCCGTCAGCAGCGATTCGAAAGCAACGTTTCGTCCGGGACTCTATGGCGATGGGGATGCGTCGAAAGATCGTTCGGTGCACCGCTGGTTAATCTACGCGCTCGACAAACAGACCGGAAAGCCGATCTGGTATCGTGTCGCACACTCTGGTGAGCCGCTCGAAAAGCGTCATATCAAATCGACGTACGCGAACGCCACACCCGCCACCGACGGCCGCATCGTTGTCGCATGGTTCGGCTCTCAGGGTGTCTATGCTTACGACGTCGACGGACGCTTTCTCTGGAAGGTTGACGTGGGTCGACTCGATGTGGGCGCGTACGACGTGCCTAGCGTGGAATGGGGCCCGGCGAGCTCGCCCATAATCTGGAAAGATCTGGTGATCATCCAGTGCGACACACAGGCCGATTCATTCATCATGGCGCTCGACGCTAATACGGGTAAGACGGTCTGGAAAACCGATCGCGACGAGCTTCCTTCATGGGGCACGCCCACAGTCGCGACCACACCGAAAGGCGAGGAGCTGGTTACAAACGCGTCGAACTATATTCGCGGTTACGATCCGCGCACGGGTAAAGAACTTTGGCGACTCGGGAGAAGCTCGAAGATAACAGCGCCGACGCCGATCTTCGTGGATGACATTCTCGTCGTGGCGAGTGGTCGCGGACCCGAACGACCGATCTTCGTCGTGAAAGCAGGTTCGCGTGGTGATCTGACTCTCCCGGATGGCAAGACCAGTAGTGATTCAGTCGTTTGGAGTCGGACCGGTCGCGGTTCGTACATGCCGACGCCTCTCATTTACAACGGCATTCTCTACGTGCTCGGGAATAGCGGCACGTTCGACACCTACAACGTCAAAACTGGTGAAGAGATCTATCGCCAGCGGCTGCCGGTCGTGGGAAGCGGTTTCAGCGCGTCGCCGGTCGCGTCGGATGGAAAGATTTATCTTTCAAATGAAGACGGCGAGATCCTGGTGGTTTCCGCCGGCGACAAGTTCACACACATCGCGACCAACACAATGGGCGAGTTGCTCATGGCGACACCCGCGTTGTCCGACGGAGTGATGTACGTCCGCTCCTCGGAAAGTCTTTTTGCGATTGGTAAAAAGAAGTAGTCTCTGCGGCCCTCTGCGTATCTCTGCGATCTCTGCGTTAAGATTTTTTTAACGCAGAGGCCGCAGAGATACGCAAAGGGCCGCAGAGGAAGTCCAATTACCGTTGCGACACTGCCAAGTCGCCGCCGGCGTATTTGATTTCGGGAAAATCATACGACGCGAGCGGGAAACTCTTGCAGGCCACGAGTTTACCCGGAGGCATTGGAATTCCGACGTCATCCCTGCGTTCGAAATCCGTCGCCCACCAGGTCAAAGACGCACCCTTGTCATTCGGATCTTCGGCGTCCACCGGAACCCATCCCGTTGCGGGTGGCTGATAAACGCCCCAGCTAACTCTATCCTTTTCTCCGTCGATGCCATTGTCTTCAACCACGAGCAACACTCGCATTCCAATGGCATTGGGAACGTTTGACTCATAAATCTCGCCGCCGATCACGGCTGTGTTTTTAAATGTATCCATGCAATCAAACTTTGCACGCACTAATACGCCGGGGGATTGCTCTTTTTCCGGGTTGTCCGGGTCAGGTACTGGAACCGCCGCCGGGTCGCTGTACGTCATTTCACCATCCGCTTTCCCCTCACCCAGGGCAGCGGCCTTAAATTCCACGAATCTTATTTCACCGTCATTCAACGCGAACTTGAACGAGCCGTCGGCTGTCGATCCTTCGGCTCCTGCGAAAACCAAACCGGGTAAAGCCAGACACACGAACAACAATGTGATAACAGAACCGCCTATAATACTTTTCATCGAGAGGTCTCCTTAAGATAGTGGACAAGTTCTAAGGTGGGCCGCTTTATGATGACCTTGAAGACATCAAAGTCAATTCGAATCTCATGACACGAATAAACGAGGCTCGGCACCATTCCGTAACGCGTATTTTTTTGCCAATTCTGGTCATTCTTTTTTTCGCGGGGGATCCAGGGGTCGGGGGTCCGCAGAGATTAGCTCTAGGAGCCCCGAATACGCAAGGCGGAAGCGTCAGGGGGCGGGTAGTCGCCAATATTCCGGATCAACGCAGGATTTTGCCTGGCGTGGTGGTAATTCTGAGCGGTGAACGTCTGGGAGACCGAAAACTTCAGAGCACTAGCGATATGGACGGTCAGTTTGACTTTTCCGGCCTCGTTGCGGGCGAATACTTGATTACAGTTGAATTTTCCGGCTTCAAAAAATACGAGCAGCGACTGAGTGTTCAAATCGACGCGACTGTCGAGCAGGATATTCTCCTGGAAGCGCTTCCGATAACGGAGTCAGTAACAGTCACGGACGATCGAACTAACGCAAGCAAAATAGAATCTACGACTCCCTCTGTGATTACACAGGAGGTTTTGCGCGATGCGCCGCTGATCGATCAGAAATTTCAGGATGCGTTGCCGTTGCTGCCCGGCGTTTTGCGCGGTCCTGATGGAAACCTCAACATCAAAGGAACACGCCCCAGCCAGAGCGGAATTTTGGTGTCGAGTTTGAACGTGACGGATCCCGTCACCGGTACGCCCGCGATCGAGTTGCCGCTCGAAGCTGTGGAAACCGTTCAGGTGCATTCAAATCCGTACTCGTCGGAGTTTGGAAAGTTCACGGGTGCGGTGACGACGATCGAGACGCGCTCGGGGAGCAACAACTGGCGCTACCTGGTGACTGGCGTCTTGCCGCGGCCGCGCTGGCGCGACGGCTCGTTGTACGGTATCGGCGCGGCCACACCGCGAATCGCTGTCGGCGGTCCGATCAAAAAGGACAAGCTGTTTTTCTTTCAGAGTGTCGAATATCGGTTCGTGCGGACGAACGTGCCGAGCCTCGAAGCGCTCGAAGAACACCAGCGCGACATTAAACGCGAGAGCTTCGACTCTTTTTCGCGCTTCGATTACGTTGTCAATTCCAACAATCGCCTGACGGCAAGCTTCTCGCTATTTCCGCAGAAGTTCGACTACTTCAACCTGAATACTTTCAACCCTTCTGACACGACCGCGAATTTTCATCAACGCGGCTGGTTCTTTGCGCTGAACGAACAGGCGACATTCAAGTCGGGAGCGCTGCTGCAATCGAGCTTCAGTGCGAAACAGTTTGACGGCGACATTTTCGGGAACAGCGGCGCGCCTTATTTGATAACTCCGGAACGGAACTTCGGCGGCTGGTTCAACCGGCAACATCGCGAGAGCCGTCGTTATGAGTTGCTCGAGATCTTCAACTTCGGGCAGCAAAAGTGGCGTGGCACGCACGTGTTCAAGACTGGAATAAACCTCAGTCACACGTCATTCGACGGCAGCGACACGAGCAAATCACTACGCATTCTTCGCGCGGACGGAACCACTCATCAACTGATCGACTTTGCAGGCGCAGGCGTTCTCGGTCGTGAGCAGAACGAATTCACTGCGTTTGTGCAAAACAAGTGGATCGTGAATTCGCATGTCGTGTTTGACCTCGGCCTTCGTTACGACCGCGACGGGATTGGAGGGAACAACAATTTCGCGCCGCGTCTCGGATTCGTGCTGACGCCGTTTGATTCAGATCGCACATTGGTGCGCGGTGGGATCGGTCTCTTCTACGACAAGATCCCGCTCAACGTCGGATCGTTCGAGCAGTATCAGAGTCTGCTCGTGACGACGTTTGCTGACGATGGTCTCACGCTGGCGGATGGACCCCGGCTGCTTCTCAATACCGCGCCTGAAGAGTTGAAGAATCCGTATAGCCTTGCGTGGAACCTCCAGGTCGATCAGCAGTTGTACCCTCGCTTGTTGCTGCGGCTCGGCTACGAAGAAAGAAGCACGCGACGTGATTTTGTCATCGAGCCTGTTGAAGACGCGCTGCTGTTGCAGAACAATGGTCGCTCGCGTTATCGCGAATTCCAGGCGGTTGCGCGGTTTCGTTTTCAGGAAGGACGCAACATCTTTTTGTCATACGTGAATTCGCAGGCGCGCGGGAACCTGAATGATTTCAACACCTACTTCGGAAATCTGAAACACGCGGTTATACGTCCGGACGAATACGCGAGACAGCCATTCGACGTGCCGCACCGGTTGCTCTTCTGGGGTGACTTCGGCCTTCCGTTCGACGTCGTCGCCACGCCTGTCGTCGACTGGCACAGTGGATTTCCGTTTTCACTACTGGACGAAGAGCAGAACTTTGTTGGACCACGCAATGAGGGCGGGCGCTTTCCGAAGTTGTTGACGTTTGATCTGCTCGTGACGAAAGGGCTGTCGATTCCGTTTCGTGGCAAGAAGTACAAAGGCCGTGCAGGCTTTACGATCTTCAACATCACGAATCACTGGAACCCGCGTGACGTGCAGAACAATCTCGCCAGCCGGCAATTCGGGACGTTTTTCAACAGCCCCGAGCGCAGTGTGCGTCTGAAGTTCGAGTTTGTAAAATACTAGCTCTACGGTTTGCACTTGGACCGGGTCAGTGCCACCTGCGGTAGCGGGTGGGTCAACCGTAGCCATACGCATGAATGT
>JBIOUJ010000112.1:0-12483 GCA_044867025.1 Pyrinomonadaceae bacterium
TGACCGACCTAACGTAAACCTTACCACTGTCAGAATCTTCCTGCGTCTACATCTGAGCCCTTTGCAAAAAACGGCTGGTTTCTAGTCCGGATCCGATTGGAATTACCGTTGCTAGGGACGACGATCAGTTCGAATTAAAGGGAGATTTTTTGTGATTAAGAGACATTTAGCTATAACGCTTTCAGTAATAGTAACCGTAATCAGTTTTGGGTTGCCGGCGACTGCAACGGCTCAATCGAGTACTGAGAAGGTCCGCGCAAAGGTACAGACACTCGCAACGAGCAAAGACTCGCAAGTCGAGGTGAAGTTTCGCGATCAGACTAAGCTTAAGGGATACATCGAGTCTGTGGATCCGGTCTCCTTTAATCTACGAGATCCAAAGGACGGAAAGTCACAGTCGATCGCTTATTCCGAGGTCGAGAGTGTTAGCAAGGCAGGTGATGGCATCTCTACAAAGACATGGCTAATTCTGGGTGGCGTGGCAGCAGGCGCAGTTACGACGTGGCTGATCGTTAAACCCGCGGTATGTGATGGTGGCGCTCAAACACGCGGGATCTGTTAAGCAATTTCGGGAGGGTATGGGCATACGCCATCCGTTTGTGCGAAGATAGGATGGCCCTTGTGAGTTCCTCATTTCTCCTCATCTCCTTTTGATTAACTTGCGAAGGAAACCCCTGATGCCTACATCCAATTCTGAACTCTCGCTAACGTCATCAGATATTTATCTTGCAGCCGAGCAAGGTGTGCTTCTTCAGGCTGATGCTGAACGTCTCGTTCGCTGGGGTTTTGAACAGCGCTTCAATAAATCAGGTTTGGCGGAGCCCAAGACGCCGGCAGTGGAGCGAGGGAAGGGGTTCAATCTCGTCACCGTGGCTTATTACTTCGGCGCCATGTTGATGATTTCAGCTTGCGCGTGGTTCTTAGGTGATAAATGGAAGTCGCTGGGCTCTGCGGGGATATTGGCTACGGTTATCTTGTACATGATGATAGCGGCCGGAGCGGGATGGTGGCTGCGCAACAAAGGTTACATCGTCGGCGGGTCGCTACTCATAACTGTCGCTATCTGTCTTGTGCCTCTGTTGACATACGCAATCGAGGACATACTCGGCCTTTGGCCCGCTGAGCATCCCGGCGCTTACAAGAATTATTACCCATGGATTAATGGTTCATGGATCGTCATGGAATTGGCGACCATCGCCGCGGCCGCATTTGCGTTGCGCTACGTGCGTTTTGCTTTCCTTACTGCACCCATCGCTTTCTCATTTTGGTTTCTTTCAATGGACCTGGCAGCATTGATATCGAGGAATGCCGAGCTAGGCTGGGAGACTCGTCAATGGATCAGCGTGATTGTTGGTCTGATCACACTTCTCGTCGGTTATGGATTGGATCATTTCCTGCATAAGCCCGGCGAACCCCGCTCACAAGATTTTGCGTTCTGGTGTTACCTGTTCGGGATGTTGGCTTTCTGGGGAGGGCTGACATCGATGAATAGTGGGTCAGAGATCATGCGGATTTGGTATGCGTTGCTGAACGTTGGGTTTATGTGGCTGGGAGTGAAGTTGCGGCGAGCGACGTTCCTGGTATTCGGCGCGCTTGGCGTGTTTATTTACTTGGGACATCTTGCGTACGAAGTCTTCAAGGACTCGTTTTTCTTCCCGTTCGTGCTGGCGCTGCTTGGGTTGGGGTTGATTCTTTTGACGGTGTGGATGCAGCGACGCGTGCTCGCTCGCGCGAGTGCATAAGCCACGAAGTGAGTTTCAGGTAGTGTGCTCGCGCCAGGCGGCAAGTTGCGCGCGCACTTGTGCGGCATTAGGATCTTCGATCTGCTCGAAGATGGTGAGTGCCTGTTCGGCCTGTCGGATGGCTTGAGCGTGCTCGCCGAGTTGATCCAGCGCCAGACTCATATTGTACAGCGCAATGCCTTCGCCTCTGCGGTACCCAATCTCGCGAACGATTGCCAACTGTTGTTCATAGAACTCGACGGCGCGGCGAAATTCGCTGAGGTTCATGTAGGCAAGACCCAAGCTGCCCAGCGCATTGCCTTCGCCTCGGCGGTCGCCAATCTCGCGAACAATTGCCAACTGTTGTTCATTGAACTGGATGGCCCGGCGTGTCTCGCCAAGGTTCTTGTAGGCAATGCCCAGGTTGCCCAGCGCAGTGCCTTCGCCTCTGCGGTCGCCAATCTCGCGATCAATGACTAATGCTTGTTCGTAGAACTGGATGGCGCGGCGGATCTCTTTCAGGTCGGCGTAGGCATTGCCCAGGTTGCCCAGCGCATTGCCTTCGCCTCGGCGGTCGCCAATCTCGCGTGCAATGAGCAATGCTTGTTCAAAGAACTGGATGGCGTGGTGGATCTCTCCCAGGCCGGCGTAAGCAAGGCCTAGGTTGCCCAGCGTAGTGCCTTCACCTTTCCGGTTGCCAGTCTCGCGATCGATGAGCAATGCTCGTTCAAAGAACTGGATGGCACGGCGGGTCTCGCCCAAGATGGCGTAGGCAGTGCCCAGATTGCTCAGAGTAGCGCCTTCCCCCTTTCGATCCTGCACTCGTCGGGAAGCGGCCAGGGCGATTTCCAGCCAGCGAATCCGCTCGCGTGAGTGCTGCCGCAGATCAAGTAGATACGCACCGGCATTTGGGTAAGTCATGGCTGACCAAGCCACATCTGCACCCGCTGTATCAGCCCGTGCTGCTACCCAGGCATGTCCTTCTTGAATGTTACCCCGCTCGAGATCAAAGAGCGCCAGACCACGTAACAGCGACTCGCCGCCTTCCAGGTATAGCTCGTTTGCGGCGGCCAGCACGTCCCTGTAATGCGTTGCGAAAAGTTTCTGACCAACAGCAAGTTCTTCGGCGCTCACCTTTGCGTCCGCGAACAGCCGCGCTAGGTCGTGTAGACGATAACGGCTGCTGTTCTCGTTCCAGTCCAGTAGGCTGGCGGCCATTAGTTCACCCAATATGTACTGCGCCTGGTCTACTTCAACTCCCCACACCGCGGCTGCTGCGTTGCCCGCAAACGTGTCGGGGAAAACTGCCAACCAGCGCCAACGCTCACGCAGCTCTTCGCTCAACAACTCGTAACTCACACTGAGCGACGCTTCGATCAATTGCAACCGTTGTTGCCGATCCCGCAAACGCCGAACGTAATCTGCCGGCGACAGATTCCTGTACTTCACTATCGCCGCGGCGGCCAGTCGCAATGCCAGCGGTAGATACCCGCACAGTGTGGCGATTTCATCGGCCAGCTTTTCAATTCGTGGCGCAATAGTCAGCAACAGGTCACGCGCATCTTCAGCACTCAACTTGTCCAGGTTCTTTGCCGCCAGTCCTGGCACGGTGAAGTGTTGGCGCGAAGTGACGAGCAGCAGGCATCCAGCAGGTGGAATCAGCGGCTCCACTTGCTCGGCGTTGGCGGCATTGTCCATCAGTAGCAGCGCGCGTTGGCCATCAAGCGCGGAGAGATAGAGTCCACGCAATTCGCTTTCACTTTCAGGGAGTTTGGCTGCGGGATGGTAAGCGCGAACGACGTGGGCCAAGGCCTCAGCAACGGTAAGCGGTTGCGTGCTTGCGCCTTTAAGATCGAGAAAGAACTGGCCGTCGGGATAGCGCGGCTTGAGCAGTTCGACGAGTTTGAGCGCCAGCGCAGTTTTGCCAATACCGCCCATCCCCTGCAAACCGGAGATGGTAACGCCGCCCACTTCGATGGCGGTGAGCAACTCCCGTAGTTCATCTTGGCGGCCGGTGAAGTCAGCAGGTGGTGGTGGAACCTCGTGGATTCGTGGCGGCGTGGCAGCGGCAGAAGTTGCGGTTTGATGGATGTTGATAATCTTGTCGCGACCAACATTATCTCCATCGATCTCATTGCCAACGACATTCTTATCACCGGTCACTATTGGGCTGTTGTTGACATTGCCGGCAACCGCTACGCTCCGTTTGGCGTACGCATTGATGCTATCCGGCATGTCTGAACCTGACGGTACACTTCTGCGACGAACTTCAGCGATCGCTGTTGCCACCGCGACTACCAGGGCAATAGCACCGGTCAACCAGACCCAGCGACGATACGGCTGGAGAATGGGTTGGAGGTCGCTTGCGATCAGATTGCCCGCAACTGCGCCGACAAAGGCAATCGCAGCCACAATTCCCGCGATCAGCGACGCCCAGTACAACCTATGCTTTTGCAAAAGTGGAAACCTCCAGATGTGGAGTTGCTATTGCTGGAAACGAGAGAGAGCAACCGTTTCTGTGTGTCAGTGAGCGCGTGAATGCTAATTGATTTCAAAAGAAGCGCACAAGCGAAAATGTATGTGCTATAGTGCTGAACGAACCCACCAAAAAACGAAGCGGGCCAACATTGTGCACTGAACACAACGCCGACCCTTGACTATCAACCTTCTCGAGAAAGGATGACAATCATGACTACTCATAGTAGCGCAACCGTGCGCGAAACTCCTCACGTAAACCAAACACCAACAACCAACACCATCGTCAATGCTCTCAGACAAAGAGCGCAGGCAGTCGTAAACGACAGATCTATCGATGCGCAGAGTCGCGCGATTATTCGTTACGCTTTGGAGACGAACGATCCGTGGCTTGCGGAACTCGTGCGTCGCGCAGATGCGGGCGAAACTCTCGTCGATTCGGCGGGTTTCTTGAAGACATTCAGCACCGACGCTGAATAGTGTTTAGCGGCCGGTTCCCACCACCGGCTGCCGGATAGAATTAAGACTAAACACCAAACGTTATACAATGCACGCCTAAATCTCACGAAAGGACCTCACATGAGCAACACAAATCTCATTTCCATTGAAAAAATTGAAAAAGCTATTTACCTGATTCGCGGGGAAAAGGTGATGTTGGATCGTGATCTTGCACAACTCTACGGGGTAATGACTGGTGCGCTAAATCAGGCGGTGCGACGCAATGGCGAACGTTTTCCAGAAGACTTTATGTTTCAGCTGACGTCAGCGGAGGTTGCTGAATTGAACCTATCACAAACTGTGATAGGTTCAGAGAAGCACCGCCCCACTCGCCTTCGGCCTTATGCTTTTACTGAACAAGGTGTCGCCATGCTGTCGAGTGTATTGCGAAGCAAGTGCGCGATAACCGTCAACATCGACATCATGCGCGCCTTTGTGAAGCTACGACAAATCTTCGTATCGAACGCCGAACTTTCTCGCCGGTTAGACAAACTGGAAAGCAAGTACGACAAGCAATTCAAAATCGTCTTCGACGCGATTCGCCAATTGATGGCAACGCCGGTTCGAAGGCGCAAAGAGATAGGTTTCCGTTCGCGTTCAGTGAAGAAGTAAGAGCCGTGGTTGTTATAGCGCACTAAACCGATCACAATTTGTGATCGGTTCAGAGGAACACAGGGTTGCACAGAGAAATCCCGAGATTTCCGTTCTAACTTGAGATGCCAAATTGGCATCTCAAAGAATGGCCTTCGCGTCACGCGTCACTTCCACTCTCCATGCAGCGTAAACGCCGCCCAGAAATGCGGGGAGCTCCAGCGTTTGTCAGACTGCATCGAGACTTGGGCGGCCTTGAGCGCCGCTGCGGGGCGCAGTCCTTCGCCCAGCATTTTCTGGTAGAACCTCTTCATCAGCTCCGACGTCGCTCGATCGTCGACTTGCCACAAGGTCGCCACCACGCGAGGTGCGCCTGCATACATGAAACCACGCGTTAAGCCGAGCAGTCCTTCGCCCCCGATCTCCTGGCCCACCGCCGTCTGGCAGGCGCTCAGCACGACCAGGTCGGCCCCCAACTTCAAGTTGAAGATTTCGTAAAGTCGCAGGAAACCGTTTTGTGCTTGCCCTCTTTCATCCACGAGGGACAAGACGATTCCCGATAGCTCGGGATGACGGTTGTTGATGAGTCCGTGTGTCGCGAAGTGAACGATCTGGTACTGGCCCAACGCTGCATTCGTTGCATTAGCGCGGCTGGCCGCGAAATCCAGCGCTTCGAGTCGCTTGTCAGAAGACACAAGCCGCGTTATCTCGTTGGCTTCCTCTCTCGTGAAACGTAACCGCACGAAACTATCCAACCCTGACTCTTTTGCAGATCTGTAAGCCTCTGTCGAAGCGTCTGCTGAAGTCTTTCCAGACCCTGCGCTGCCGATCCGCGGATCGTCATTCTGAAAAACAGGATCCGCCAGCACCGCGAGCGTTTTGGACGCACGACTCCGCCCGGTTATCTCGTCTCGTAACGCAGCCATCACTGACGCCGATGGCAGGTTGATGATCTCGTGGTCCAGGATGAGCGGTCGATACGATGAGGCCGGCCCTGCTGTCGGAACAGGTAAAGAAGCGAACGGCACGTACTGCAACACACTATCGCCTACGAACAACAGCCGCTTGCCTTTCAGTTGAGACACTGCCGGTTGCAGTAGCATGTCACTCAACACCAACGCCGCGCGCTGATATTCCTCGTCACTGCGCGCCACGCGCAAACGTCTTTGCGCCAAAGTTTCGTCTTTGACGACGCGATTTCGCTCAGTCACGAGTTCATAAACTTTTCGCGCTGCCGCTTCAACGTCCTGCCGTTTTGGTAATTCAAAAGTGCTGATTGAGTCTTGTGTGATGGCCCACAGAAAACTTCTTTCTTCACCGAGTGAATACTCGAGTAGCAGTGTTTCATTGTCGAGCACCTTGGTTTGAATATCTTTGAGACTGAGCGGCAGCGGCTGTGTTAAAGCAGCATAGCGCGGGCTGGTCTCTCTGATTCGCGCCAGGACCTGTTCGTACTCAGTCGTCAGCGCATCGATCTCTTTTGACGCCTTCTCGGCTGCCTCGTCAGTGTGTTGCGTACTGAGCAGGCGGATCTGATGTTCTGCCTTTTCAGCGATCGAATCTCGCAACTCCTGCTCACGAGCGAGCAACGCTGAGTCAACGCCTTCACGGATCTCAGCACGCGATTCAACTAACAACTCCAAAAGAGATCGTGCGCGGCCTTTTTCACTCGATGCGAGAGCAGCAGCATCGTACCCGTCGCCAGGGTGTTGCTGATGAAGACGCATCAGGAGGTCAGTTTCGAATTCATAGTAGTTCTTAGCAGAAGCCAGGAACGAAGCACGCAACTGCTGGCTCTTGACACTAGTACGCACTGATTCAAGCGCCGCGAGCCCTTGTCCGATAAGTTTCTTCGCTTCGAATAAATTACCGCGGTCGCGCTCGAGATAAGCGGTCTCAGCCAGGGCCACGCCCTCGTTATATCTGTCTCCAACCTGCCGGAAAATTTTTAAGGCCTCGGTCAGGAATTCCAATGCCTTTTGATGGTTGCCAGTGAGCCGATAAGATTCGCCCGTGGTCCTGAGAGCGCCCGCAAGGAGGCGCACCTCGGAGCCCTCGCGCAAGAGCGTAATCGCCTGCTCGTGGTACTCGATGGCTTTCTGATTCTCCCCTAAACTGTCGTAGCACTGAGCGATATTCTCGAGGGTAACCGCCGTGCCCTCGCTCTCATTCAAACGTTTTCGCACGGGTAAAATTTGCAAATGCATCTCCAATGCTTTGCGATAGTCAGACAGTTGGAAATAGTTCACGGCGAGATTGTTAAGGACGATTACCTCCCTGTTTTGATCGCCGAGCGCGCGCCAGAGTTCCAAAGCTTGATGGGCTGCGTCATTCGCTTTTTGCAGATCACCCAGAACCGCATAGAGCCAACCAATATTGGTGATCGCTGTCGCCTCACCGCGACGATTACCCAGTTCTTTGAAGATCTGCTTCGACTGGCCATAGAAATCGATCGCCTTCTGATAATCTCCAGTTCTGTAGTAGATACTTCCTAAGTTCTGAACGGCGTTTGCTTCACTCAATCGATTGTTCGTGCCGCGGGCGGTGGACACTGCTTCCTTGCACATCTCAAACGCTCTCTCGAACGCGCCTGTTTGCTGGTGAATCAAACACAGGTTATTGAGGACAATCGTTTCTTTACGACGCTCGCCGAGTTCGTTGACCATCCGAAGCGCTCGCTCCGACAGTTCGAGAGCCTTCGGAAAATCAGACAGAAGGATTGAAGCTTTGCCTACATTAATGAGTGAATTGAGCTCTCCCGAGCGATCGCCAATTGACTGGCTCAAGCTAAGCGCATCGTTGTAAAGTTCGCGGGCTTTTTTCCGGTCACCAAAATCCTGGTTGGCGCGGCCAAGCGTGTCGAGTACATAGGCTTTCACTCCGACCGCCGCCGGCTTCTCTTGCTCAGAACAGTCGTTGATCGCTTTTTCCGAAAGCGGAAGAGCGCGGTTTGCGAAGTCGAACGCGTTTTGTTTCTCGCCTAAACCGATGTAGGCACTGGCAATCAGCGCCAGCGTTCGGGCTTCCGCGGCAGTGTCTTTCGCTGCTTGCCAGAGTGGAATTGCCTCGAGATATTTTTCGATTGCGTTTCGCCTGGAGTCTGCGGTTGCGGGTTCTTCGATGCGCATTCCTTCCGCGACGAGTTTCGCTGCGCTGGAGTTTTCTATTTTGACCGGTTGCGGGTCCTTTATGGGCAGCGTCGCAAGGCTTGCCGACTGCGAAAAAACGAGCATCTGCGACATTGCAACCAGTGCGATAAGTAGGGTGAAACTGAACAAAGCGGGACGGGAAACGGTGAGACCATGCCGGGCCATAAGAACCTCCAGCGGAAGGATTATGAGGCGCGAATAGACTTTCGCACTCCGAAGGGTAACGCGGATTTAGAGTGTGGAATGGACCAGTGTTGTTACCCGTCGTGCTTCTTGAGTGAAAGCGCGGAGCAACAAAAAACAGTCAGCGCGAAGGCATATTGAACACCGACCAGGTCGGGATAGTAGATTCTATTGATTGTCCAAGTGTTGGGCAGGGACGTTACGGGATCACCGATCCGGAGAATGTAAACGAAGTAGCCAATGAAACAGCCACTGGCGAGAAGCGCGATCGTGTTGCCCCACCATCGATTCACGCAAAGAAAGAGAGCAGCAACAAGGAGAATCATTGGTCCAATCACGTAATTCCACGGGTGATACCAGGGACCAACAGTACACATAAACCGTATCTTCGAGGCCATCATCCAAATGGTGATGAAATCGAAGATGGCGAAGGCCAGGAGGATTGATCTCAGATCGACCAAATAGCGTCGCATAGCGCTCTATGATATACCGGAACAGGCCACGGATAACACAGATGAAGTACGGATTTAATCCGTAAATATCCGTGTAATCTGCGTTGTTCTTACTCGCTAATGAGAAACGAACCATCACCCATCGGACTGCGACGTGGCATCGTACAACTGCGGGCGTACGATCCCGCGTGGGCCGAAGCTTTTTGCGCTGAAGCCGCACGGCTTGCACAGCACGTCGCCGGTGCTGGACTCCCGCCGCTTTTGTTTGAGCACATCGGCAGCACCGCGTCCCTGGACTCGAAGCCAAACCGATCATCGATCTAATCGCGGGTCACCAGCGGGGAATCGAGCGTCGCGCGTACTTCCTGACTCTCGAGGCCGCCGGTTACGAACTTCGTGGTCCACAGGGCTTGCCGGAGCGCGAGTTCTTCGTCCGCGGTCCTGAACACAACCGCACGCATCACCTCAATCTCGTCCCTTTCGAGGGCGCGTTTTGGCGAGACCATTTGATCTTTCGCGATTGTTTGCGCAATGAGCATGCGGTGCGAGCTGAGTATGGAGTGCTCAAGCGACAGCTCGCAGCGGCACATCCTGACGACCGCGAAGCATATACGGCGGGCAAGGCTAGCTTTATCTCACACGTCATTAACGGTGGACACGTATCAGATTGACGCTGCCTCGCTACAGCGGGCGCTCCATCAGTAGATCTCTTTGCAGGTCTGATCCTAACTGAAACATGTGCTCACCGAGCGTGCGAAAATTCCATTTTCGATAGAACGCCTGCGCGCGCGCATTTCGCTCCCACACGCCAAGCCAGATAGTTTCGTGTCCTGCCTTTCGAGCTTCGTCTATGCACGCACGCATCAATTGTTCTCCGATGCCGCGTCCAAGCCAGTCACGCGACACATACAGACGGACCAACTCAACCGGCTTAGGGCCTTCGACGCCCTTCTCGGGTTCACCGTCATGGAGCTTGGCGTAACCTGCCGCATGTCCGTCAACTTCCGCGATGAGGAAAACGGAAGCTGGATCTTCCAACTCAGCCGTCTGCTGCGCGACGTTGAAAGACCTAGCTACATATGCAGCTAAGTCTTCCGGAGTGTTATCAACTGCGAACGTTTCGGAAAAGGTACGCGCGCCCAATTCAGACAGCAAACCAGCATCAGCAAGTGTGCCGCGCCGGATCGTGAGACCGGGAATTTGAGTCATGCCGAAATTATGCGTGATAAAGGGCTGGTGTTGCCACCAGCCCTACTTGAAAAATCAGTGTGTGTTTAGGCCGACTTAGTAATTGATGTCTCCAACCATGGTGAACGTGTAGGCGCCCGTGATGAAGTTCTGCTCGACTACGATTGCAGCTTTCCCACTCGCTCCCTGGAAACGGCCGGTGCCGCTTTGGAACACCATGTAGCCAGTCGCGATTCCAGTTCGAAGGTCCATCGAACCTTCCTCGATAACTGTCGGAAGACGATCACCGTTCGAAGCTACATACGTAACTTCGCCGGCCGGATGTGAGATGTTCGGGTCGTTTGCGTCAGGCAGGAATTGAATCGTGCCGGTTCCGCTGAACAATCCCAGGTGAGTCGCGTTACCCGATACCACGACGGTCGCGCCGACGACGTTGCCGGAGCCATCCGTGATGAAGGTTGCGAGGCCATTTCCATTGGAGGCAAATGGACGCTCAGTTGCGCCGACCGGAACCATTCCCAGCAGCAGTGTGAAAACGAGAATCAAACTTCGGATGCTGACAAAGCGTTTCATGATGATCTCCTTCATATCATTTCAAAATTCAGGGACTTCATCCGGCGGTAACGAACCGCCGCGACCCCGTACGTTTAGAAGTGGTCAATATTTAAAGAACATCACACCCGTTTTTTTACCTGGGCATAAATATTTGTTTTTGCCGGGTGGTAGGACCGGAAGCTGCTACAACTTACAGCTTTCCAGAATCGATTTGATCAATGGCAGGATCTCGCGGGTAACGTCGTCGGGGAGCTGATGATGTGTCAGGCAATGGACCAGCCCAGTTAGATCCAGTACCTGTGAAATGCGACGCCAATCGGCCGGCAGGACGCCTCCAAACTCAACAAATGCGCGTGAAAAGAATGGTTCTCGCAGACTTGTGTCGCCATGTTCATATCGCAGGAAGTGACCGACATCGAGCAACGGCGAGCCTGACAGCGCAAACTCCCAGTCGAGCACGGCAACTACTTGCCAACGTCCATTTTTGCAGTCGACGAGAATATTTCTATTGCCAAAGTCGCTATGGACCAGGTGACGTTCATTGCTGAGTTCACGCAACTGGGCGGACCATGCCCATATAAAGTCGTGCAGCTTTTGACAACTTGAATGGTCAAGTCGTCGCTGCAGGTCTTCCGATTGTAAGAACAGGTCAAGCAGACGCGGAATCGGATCAGGACCTTCACCATCTATATCTCCAACCGTCAACTCCTGTTTAAGATCAGTTTGAAGCAACCCCGGTTTTGAGAATTGATATACACCCAGGCGTGCCAATGTCTCTCCGACTGAAGCCGCCGCCTCGTGTATTGCTTCGAGATCCCCAGTCCGCTTTAGCTGTTGAAAGGTCATACCGTTCACAAACTCCAAGATACAGAACGGTCGAGAGCCGTTAATGCCATTTGGCTCCGCGTGAATGACTTCCGGCACCGGCACTGTTGAATTTACTAAGCGAAGAACCGCAGTTTCTTTCAAACAAACTCCAGCATCTCCTTGATAGAATCGCAGGACGATCGGAGGCTGGCCCGAACTGAACTCGATCTTTATGTTTGTATTGATCAATCCACCAGAGAGAACCTGGGCAGCAGCGAGTCCTGGATTCGGGAAAGCAGCGCCAATGCAGTCGCGAATAAACTCTGGGGAATAAGGTAATGAAATCATCAAAAGCTATGCTGTCGCTGACTCTGGACATCGGAGCGAACAACCAACTCTCTTCGGTTCGGCGCGATCATTTCGAGGATTGGCGGGGTGGCTCTCGGGATCTGCGGAATCGCTCTTGGGATATCCGCGATCATTTCCAGGCTGCGTCAGATTATCCTCAGCGCCAGCGCGATTGCTTTCAGGATCTGCGTGCTCACTATCAGGATCGGTGGGGCTACGTTTAGGATCTAGCCACGTTCAGATGGGACCCGCCACATCCCGCAAGCATCCAGTTCACAGTTAAATGGGTCCTCGTCGATCCTCGTTGTCCGCTGCGGGAGTTCACAAGGGAATAACTCCAACCCGTAAAGGATTGCGAGAGACCTGTATCGGATCTCGTCGATCCTGGTTATCCCTCAGCCGATTTAAAACTGCTACGCGGGTGGTCCGATATATCCGCAACTCAAATTCTATAGGTGCAACTGTAGGGGCGGCACTCCGTGGCCGCCTGTCGTTCGAAACACGCTTCATTTCGTG
>JBIOUJ010000113.1:0-21166 GCA_044867025.1 Pyrinomonadaceae bacterium
TCATTCACACCAGGCTTTAGCCTGGTGACTAAACGTAACACTAAAGCAGAAAACCGTTTCAACGGTTTGCCATTCTTTCCCGCAGGAAACCGTTGAAACGGTTTCTGAGTAATGACCTGCACAAGCACCAGGCTAAAGCCTGGTGTGAATGATAGAGGACTTTTGAGGCAAAGCGACCTATATTTAGTCGGATATTTAGTCGGAGCTAGATCTCCGTATCACGTCGCCTGCGCGAGCGGTCGCGGAAGATCGCAAGCACTATCATTACCAACACCGCAACGAAGATCACCACGATCGCGATCTTCACGAAGAACAACAGGAAGCTAACGAGCCCGATCAACTGCTTGAGCAAAGCTATAATCAGCATAATCAAAGCGATGATGGCTCCGATGCCGCCGAATGTTTTAAGAGCGCATACCATAAATTTAAACCCCGTACGAAAAGTCTGACTCAGGATCTCCGCTCAAATGGCAGCGGTGTTACGTCCCGGCGCCCGAGCTGCGTAGTCTCACCAGTGCGAAAAGTCGCCGTCTCAGCGGGTCTCGTATTCGCCACCACTGACGGTGGTGGGCGTCTCGCATCGAATCGAACAATACGATCCGATCCTTTGCCGCGACGAATGTAATCAAACAGCATGTAAGCGCCAAGTGCTACTAGCGCCACCGGAAGCAATTCCTTGATCGGCAGGTTAACTCTCAGCAACGTGTGCAGCAGGAAGAGCGTTCCGATAATCACCAGCGTCGTTCCCCAAGCAAGTGGGTTGCCGTAAAGACGTCGTGTAATCACATCATCTTCAGTATCGGCCGCCAATCCGGAGCGCATCAACTGCGCTGTTCTGCAAGCATCAACCGCAGCAAACAACCACGTCGCAAGCACTCCTAGAATGAAGAACGGAACACCCTGCGTCAATACCGCCATCTGGAAGAAGCTCGCGAAGATTGCGAAATGTACGATCGCTTTCGAAGTTTGTCCGTTGTACGCCGCACCCAGGCCGGGAACAAACGACAGCAGCGTCGCGATGAACGGTGAACTCTTTCTTCGAATGATGCTGGCGGGACTTGCGTTTGAATGGTGCCGCAGCAATTCAACGCCGGCGACGATGCAGTCCTGGCAGAAAGGGAATCCACGCACGCGATGGTCGCAAGCAGGACACAACCAGCGCGCGCACTGATTGCACTGAACGACCGCCGGATTCTTAGCATGGTACCCACAGTACATCATCTCTTAAAACCTACTCCTATTTCTGCCCGTCCTTGTCCCGCTTGCTGCTGGACGATTCCTTCTGTTGCTGATCCTTTGGCGCCGGCGGTGCTGGTTTCTGTGTCTCCAATTGCATGACCGGATACTCAGCAATTGATTTGGACCGTGCGCCGGTTTTCTCGGCGAGTTGCAGACCTGCTGCATAAACTCCGCTGATCGATCCGTCCGCCGAAACAGTATTCGTAAGCACAACAGTCGCCGCCAGTATCATCGTGGCGACAGTAGCCAATTGCGGGGAGATGATCGGATCCAACCACGAACGGAACCGAGACGCGGCGCGCGACGTCCATGGAGCTTTGATCTCCTGAGGAGTCACGGTGCCGAGCGTCGCTTGCAAAATGCGCTCGTTCAGACCTGCGGGCAGCGGTTTCTCTTCGGAGATGTACGTGTAGCACGCTCCGATCGCGCGAACCACTTCACCCGGAAGTTCCGTGCAGCGATCGCAGAGTGCCGCATGACGCTCCCAACGGTGATACAGATGCGCGGGCAGGAAGCCGTCGAGGTAGTCTGTCAGACACTCCTCGAATTCCTCGCATCCCATCGCCGTGTCGGGCATGGTCTTTTGCAGAATACGAGCTTCAAGCTCTTTCGAAGGTGGAGGCACCGTGCCCATCCGGCAGGCCTCAACTGAACTTCGAACAGCCAGGAGAGTCTCATGACACACGGGGCACTTCATCGCGTGCTCACCCATGAGCCGATTAGTTTCAGGACCTACTACGCCCTCAATGTAGTCGGTCAAAAGATTTTCGAAATCCACACAAAGCATCGTTATTTTTCGCTTCCTGCCGCTTTTGTTTCTTGCTCCTCCTCCCAGCCTGCCCGCTATCGGAAGGAGTTGTTTTTCTATGCCTCACTCATTGCCACGACTTTCATCCGCCTGAGAATCTTTGCCAATTCAATACGCCCCCGGTTGATTCTCGATTTGACGGTGCCTTCGGGAATCTTCAACAGATCCACGATCTCGGCGTAACTAAGCTCTTCGATATCTCTCAATATCACGCACGTACGTAAATCAGGTGAAAGCTTGTCTATGCCTGCCTGCACCTGTTGCCCAAGCTCGCGGCGCTCCATCTCTTTTTGTACTGAGTTTGTCCTGGTGTGAAGGTGGTAGCTGTGGTCGGCGAGATCATCGGCGAGATTATCGTGCGGAGTGCGTTGGCGCTTCCGGTAATCGTCGATGATCAGGTTGCGAGCCAGCCTCATCAGCCAGTTTTGGAGATCGCCCTGCTTGGGGTCGTATTGATCCAAAGAACGGTAAACCCTGACGAAAACTTCCTGAGTCAAATCTTCTGCGGTGTCGGAGCGAGAGGTGAAGCGGTAGGCGAGGTTATAAATGCGACGGGAATAACTTTGCACAATCTCTTCCCACGCCGCGCCGTCGCCCGCGCGACACCTGCGAACCAATTCGGCTCCTTCGCTTGTTGCCAAAGCCTTAACAGCTCCCACCGTATCTACTCCAGGTACCTGTAGGTCGGAAATCGTCAAAGGCGGCCAAACCCTTGTCCGGAGCCGATTACGACAGGTGCCAAACTAAAGTTCAGCAAAGTTTGCCACAAAGAGGCACAAGAAGCACCTGCTTTTCCTTTTGTATCCTTTGTGCTTCTTTGTAGCAATTCTTGCCCAGACTGGTGACATGTAGTAGCCTTGGCGACCGGCCCAACATGTTGTGGTTCCGGCCAGACTCTGACTCTGATGCCCAGCACGCCGAGCTATCGCAAATACATTGAATTCGGGGTTCTGTGTCTGGTCGCGGCGGCTTTTCTATGGTGGTTCGGTCGCAATCTCAATTGGACTGAAGTCCGGCGGTCGGTCAGCGACGCGAATCCTTATTTCCTGGCGGCGGCGATCCTTCTTATTTGCTCGGTTTACCTATTCAGGGCTTTAAGGTGGGGAGCGCTATTGAAGCCGTTGAGCGCTGCCCGGTTCGCCGATCTCTTTGCCGCGACCACCATCGGGTTCAGTGCCGTTTTCGTTATCGGCCGCGCGGGCGAATTCGTGAGGCCCGTGTCGCTTTCGATGCGCGACCCGCAAGTAAGACCGAGCGCGTCGCTCGTCACGATTGTCGTCGAGCGAATCTACGACATGGCGGCTGTTTCGCTCTTGTTCGCCATCAACCTGATCTGGTTCAGACCGCCGTTCGCGCTCGACATCTCATTCGATCAGGTTCGACTGGCGGGGTTTGGCTTGTTAGGCGCGACCGTGCTCGGGATCGCTTTTCTCGCGTGGTTTAGAGCGACGTCATCATCGGTTATCGAATTTCTCCAACGCTTATTCGCACGATGGCGTTTCATTCCAAAGCGTTTGGCAAACCTTGTATTGCGGGTTTTGGAACAACTCGCTCAAGCGCTACGCGTCCTCGTCAATCTTGGCGAGCTGGCGGAGACAATCGGTTGGACGGCGTTACTTTGGTTTGCGATTGCGGCAGCCAATCTTTTGGTTATGCGAGCGTTCCATCTCGATGTTGGTTTTCCCGAAACGATATTCGTGCTTGGGTGGGCGCTCGTGGGTTCGCTGGTGCCGACGCCCGGTGGCGCCGCCGGCGCTTTTCACGCAGCGACAGCTACGGGATTGTTGTTCATCGGCGTAAAGAACCGCGAGACCGCCGCCGCGCTTTCGATCGTCTTACACCTCATCGATTTCGCACCGGCGCTTTTGTTTGGAGTCTTTTACGTAATCCGCGGCGACCTCAGCCTCACGAAGTTACGCAGCATGATTTCACCGCCCTCTGAGGAGGTTCAACTGAGATGAAATGTCCATTCTGTGGTTATCTTGAAGACAAAGTTGTTGACTCGCGTGAGTCGCGCGAGGGCGATGCGATCCGCCGCAGACGCGAGTGTCTCCGGTGCGAACGAAGATTTACCTCCTACGAGCGCATCGACGAGATCCCGTACATGGTCGTCAAGAAAGATGGTCGCCGAGAAACTTTCGACCGCAACAAAGTGATGGCCGGCTTGTTGAGAGCTTGCGAAAAACGTCCCGTGCCGTCCGGCAAACTTGATAGCATCGTCAACGCGATCGAAAAGTATGTTCAGGAGTCTCCCGAACGCGAGCGTCCGACGAGTAAGATCGGTGAGATGATCATGCGACGCTTGAAAGAATTGGATAAAGTCGCATATGTTCGTTTTGCGTCTGTGTATCTGGAGTTTGAAGACGTCTCGGAATTCATGACGGAGCTCAAACACCTCGTGCGCACGCGGGCCGGCGGCCCGACAAATAAGAAGTAATACGAACCGGGGAATTTGTAATGATCAAACCTATTCGTGCGACCGGTTTAGAGCGGCTTGAGTTGCAGCGTCTGCGCGACCGTGTCGGACGTCTTTACGCCGCTTTACAGGAAGCCACTGAAGCCGAAAATCCTCTCGCCTCCGGCGCGTGGGCGCCGCCTGTAGATCTCTGTGAAACAGAACAGGCGATCTCGATCCGCATCGAACTTCCGGGCGTGACTGCCGATCAGATAAAGATCGGGCTCACCAACAACAAGTTGAGAATCTGGGGCGAGAAGAAACGGCGGCCCAATCGCCGGCGAATAATCGGGTACCTCTGTTCCGAACGTAGTTTTGGTAAGTTTGGTCGCATCGTACCGCTACGCTGGACCGTGTCCATAAGAGATGCGACAGCAGAACTGACGAACGGCATGCTTATCATTCGACTTCCCAAGATTCAGGATCGAAGAGGAGAGGAGGTTTTAGTGACAGTTACGACCGAGACCACAGGGTCTGAGTAGTTGTGATTTTAAAAAGTCTCTGCGTATCTCTGCGCTTCTGCGGTTAAGGGCGCAAGTTCACCGCAGAGGCGCAGAGGACGCAGAGATACGCAGAGAAGAGACAACACCATGGCACTACCCAAAGAACCAGAGTTTTCCGAAGCAATCGAGACGACGGACACCGATCAACAACTCCAGATCCCAAACGAGCTGCCGGTCTTGCCCTTGCGCGACATCGTGATCTACCCGTTTATGATCGTGCCGCTATTTGTGTCGCGGGAAAAATCGATCAGGGCAGTCGACGAGGCGCTTGGGGAGAACCGAATGATTCTCCTTGCCTCGCAGAAGGACCTCGACAAGGAAGAACCAACGGCTGAGGATCTCTACGCGATCGGAACGGCCGCGGTCATCATGCGCATGTTGAAATTGCCTGATGGTCGCATACGCATCCTGGTCCAGGGACTCGCGCGCGCTCAAATCGAATCCGTTGATTCAACGGGCGAGTATTTGCGTTCGAAAGTGAGTGTGATGCAGGAAGTGCTTCCGCCTGAGCGTTCGCTCGAAGTGGAAGCGCTGGTGCGAAACGTTCGTGCATCGATGGAGAAAGCCATCAACCTCGGGAAAAACATTTCACCCGAAGTGATGGCCATAATCGCGAACCTTGACGACGCCGGACGTCTCGCCGATCTCTCTGCTTCAAACCTCGAGCTGAAAGTCGAAGATGCTCAATCTGTGTTGGACATCGCCGACACAACCGCGCGGCTGCGTCGCGTCAACGATCTTTTGAACAAGGAGATCGAAGTCCTCACCGTCCAGCAGGAAATCAACACTCAAGCACGCGCCGACATCGATCGTTCGCAAAGAGAGTTCTACTTGCGCCAGCAGCTCAAGGCAATCCAGAGCGAGCTCGGTGAGGGAAATGAACTCGCGGAAGAGACGGCGCAGTTCCGCGAAAAGATTGAAGCCGCGAAGATGCCGAAGCCTGCTGAAGATGAAGCGCTGCGACAACTGAAGAAACTCGAGCGCATGCATCCTGACGCTGCCGAAACAGCAACGCTGCGAAACTGGATGGAGATCATGACCGATCTTCCGTGGTCCAGATCTTCCGTCGACAACCTCGAATTGCAAAAGGCTGAACGAGTTCTAAACGAAGATCACTACGGACTCGAAAAGGTTAAGGACAGAATCCTTGAAGCGTTGGCTGTGCGTAAGCTCAAAGAGAAACCGAAAGGCCCGATCCTGTGTTTGGTTGGACCTCCGGGCGTCGGCAAGACGTCTCTCGGCCGTTCAATCGCGCGTGCTCTCGATCGAAAGTTCGTGCGACTTTCATTGGGCGGCGTTCACGACGAAGCGGAGATTCGCGGCCATCGCAGAACTTACGTCGGCGCAATGCCGGGAAGAATCATCCAGGCAGTTCAACAGGCGGGCACAAACAATCCGCTGATCATGCTCGACGAGATCGACAAGGTCGGCGCTGACTTCCGCGGCGATCCGTCGTCAGCGTTGCTCGAAGTGCTCGACCCCGAACAGAACAATTCTTTTCGCGACAACTATCTCGGCGTCACATTCGATCTGTCGAACGTGATCTTCATGACCACGGCAAACATTCTCGACACGATTCAACCTGCGTTGCGCGATCGCATGGAAGTGATCAGGCTCGCCGGCTACACCGAAGAAGAAAAGCGCGAGATCGCCATTCGCCACCAGATCCCGAAACAGATGGAAGAAAACGGGATCACCGCCAAAGATCTGCACATCTCGAAAACCGCGCTGACGACGGTCATTCAGCAATACACACAGGAAGCGGGACTGCGCCAGCTTGAGCGTGAGATCGGAAGGATCTGTCGAAAAGTCGCACGCAAGATCGCTGAAGGGCACAAAGGCGGGATTCGCGTGTCGTTGAAGAACATTCACGAGTTTCTCGGCGCGCCGAAGATCATTCCCGAGGAAGTCTTGAAAAAGGACCAGGTGGGAGTTGCAACCGGCCTCGCGTGGACAGCCGTCGGCGGCGATGTGCTTTTCATCGAAGCGTTGAGAATGAAAGGCAAGGGAAACCTCGTCCTGACCGGCCAACTCGGCGACGTCATGCGAGAGTCGGCTCAGGCGGCGTATTCCTACGCGAAATCCCGCGCAAAAGAGCTGGATATCGCCGAGGAAGACTTCAACAATTACGACCTACACATACACATCCCCGAAGGCGCCATTCCGAAAGACGGTCCGTCAGCAGGTATCACCCTGGCGACCGCGATGGTGTCCGCATTGTCGACCCGGCCGGTCCGAAAAGATGTGGCCATGACGGGCGAAATCACGCTTCGTGGAAACGTGCTGCCGATTGGTGGTGTAAAAGAGAAGGTGCTGGCTGCGCGGCGGGCGCGCGTGACTACGATCATCCTGCCGCAGCAGAATCGCAGGGACCTGGACGAGGTGCCAAAGGAGCCTTTCAAAGACATTCGCTTTGTTTTTGTTGATAATATGCGGCAGGTTTTTCGCGAAGCACTGGCCGAAAGAGTGTTGCCTCCGGCCACGCCAGCGCCGAAGCCACAGCGAATGCCGCAGGCCGCTAGTGCCCGGCCTGCTTGAGTTTAATGCAGTCAACTTAGTCGAAACCGAAGTTACAACCGTGCGAAAGACTGGTGAATCTTACTGCTCGGTTTTGGAAATAGTTCCCGCGACGCGCGAAGTCGTAAGCCACAAAACAAGGAGTTTTAATGATTAGATCAAGTCGCAGCTACCTTTCTGTTTTATTCGCGGTTGTTTCTTTGGTTTTGGTCTCGTCGGTCTCGGCATTCAGTCAGCAGCAAGCCAGCGTTTCAAATGTAAGCATTAAAAATTTTGGCCAGATGGACGACCGCTTTTTCCGCGGCGGGCAACCGAAGGAAGGCGAGTATCAGGAGTTAGCAGCACTTGGAATCAAAACAGTCATCGACCTCCGCGACGATCCGAAGTCGTATGAAAAGGGAAGTGTCGAAGCTCTCGGAATGAAGTACGTGAACATCCCGATGAGCGACAGCTCGTATCCGGAGACCTCGAAAATCGAAGCTTTTCTAAAACTGGTTGACGATCCCTCAACCGGAAAGTTCTACGTGCATTGCGCCGGTGGCCGCCATCGCACAGGCGTTGCTGGAGCTGTTTACAGGTTCAATCACTACAACTGGACTTACGATCAGGTTTACGCCGAGATGAAGAAGTATGACTTCTACACGCGTTTTGGACACGGCGACATGAAGAAATTCGTCCAGGACTACGCCGAAAGCCATCAAAACAAGGCTGCGGCCATAGTGACAACCGCCACCACCGGAAGTAAATAAAACTCAGCCGCGTAAATCTGCGGCCGCTTTTACTGATAAAGATACGAGTAGCTCTTCTTCTGGTCCCACTCAATACCCTGAACATTTTGCCCGTCGATCGCGAGAATGTCCGCGCTGATCTCGTCAGTACTGACCGTCGGACTCACATCGACTGAGTAAACAATGCTGCCCGGCGACTCTTCCGTCGCTTCACGATCCACAGCCCGCAGCTCCTTATCGAAGCCGTGCTGCCTGAAAACATCTCGCAGTGCCTTCTGAGTCGAGACGACATCCTTCGTCGTCACCTTCAACTCCATCGAGCGGAACACCAGCCCAGGCTCGCGCCACTCCAATATCCAGAGCACGATCAACGAGAACACCGCCAGGACAACAGCGAGGTCCCAGCGTCCGACCCCTGAAGCGAGTCCCAACGCGAGACTGATCAGTAACACCGTGATCTCTTTCGGATCGCGAATGTTTGTTCTGAATCGCACGAGAGAAACGGCTGCGAAAATACCAAACGCACGTGCCGCATTGTCGCCGACTATGATCATCAATGCTGCCGCGACGATGGCGAGCAGTATTTGTGTTTGCGAAACGTAAGGATTGCGTTTGAGCGCGAGAATTCGCTTGCGCGGACGAAACGCCAGCGCGGCGCCGAGCAGGGCCGCGAGAACAAATCTTAACGAGATCCTGCCGATCGTCTCCGCCCAATTGTCACCGCTCACGTACGCGGTGCTGTGCCTCGTGCCAAACAGTCGATCGATGAAAGTGTCGCCAACCTGAGCCGCGGGCGCCCCTCGCTCATCAGGTCCAAAGACCGCATTAGGCTCTTGAGCCTGTGGTGTCGGGTTAACAGCTTCCGTAGTTGTGCGTTGCGGAGTTGTCCGGTTGCCGCCAGTAAGATAGTAGACAACGAATGCGCTCAGCAGCACGACACCGGTGAAAACAACGATGAGTGTGAATACTTCTTTTCTCTTTTGATTCATCGTGTTCAGTTTCTGCCGATTTGAATGCTGGGCCGTAGGCTGAGCAGTTCGTTCGTCCGCTCTCGCACCGTTCGCGCGAGCAAGTTGATCTGGTCGGGTTTGTAGTTCGCGGCGCGAAATGCGTCACGAATCTGATCGTCACTCAGTTGGGAGAGGAGGTTTGCCATCCACTGCGCATCGTGAACGCTGATGTCTTTCATTATTCCGCGGTTCTTTCCACCAAAGTGCAGCACGACACGATCGCCTTTGACCTTTTCCAGGAACTTCGACTTCGCATAGTTCTTTGGATTGTTCCGGCTGCGCGTGAAACGCCACAACAGAGGTGTGGTGCTCGCGTGACCGAACGTCGCGCCGAGGTCGCTGATGATGTACCAGAGTTCGTTACCATCGTCGCCGCGGAGTTGAAGCATTTCGTTGTTCGAGTCTTTGAGGTCCCAGTTATTGATCAGGGCCATCATGATCTTCAGACCCTGAAATTCCGGCTTCCCGATAAACGGATTGCTTTTCCACTTCCATTCGCCGCTTCGTTTCCATTTGTCAGGACGCGCTTCGAATCTGACGTTCGTGAAAGTGCCCTTACCGGGGATCGTTACTCGCGGCACGAGATAATTGATTTCGGTAACGTAGCCGAGGCCCCAAAGCAATCTGATCGCCGACGTCTCTGATTGAGCTTCCTTACCGATCTTCACGACCCAGTCGCGACCCGAGCCGTCACGCACTTCATACTTTTTCGAGTAGCCGCCCTTTTCTTCTTTGATGAACGTGATGCGGCGGAGATCCGGACGCATGTCCGTCCCGCCTGGTCCAAGATAGAGATTGCGCGATGTAATATCCGTTGGTTGTTGCCAAAGGATGGGCGTGCCCTTCGGTGCCTCTTTCTTTTTCTTCTTTGCGAAAGTGGTGTCAATCGATGTCAAACTCAGAAGTAGAGCCAGCACAATAAGACTACGAGTTTTCATTGCGTTCTCCGCGGTTAGAGATGTGTCGAGGGGCCTGGGGGGAAGAGGGGACAACGGTGGGACAGGATTACATGATTTTGCAGGATTAACATGTTAATCATGAAAAATCTTGTGAGTCCTGTCTAACACATATCAATCAATGCGGGGGCGGCCGATGAAATACTGTTGGCTGTTGAATGCCTCGCCGCCTTGATTAATCGGCACATACTTACCATCGGCTTGCAGCTCGCGCGCCTTCGTGTTGTCGCTCAGATACGCGTCGAGCAACACGTCGCGTAAGTAACGTTTTGCCTTCGGATCGGTTACCGGCGCAACAACCTCGATGCGGTGTTTCAGATTTCGCGACATCCAGTCAGCACTACCGATGAACACCTCATCATCACCACCGTTCGCGAACCAGAACACACGGCTGTGCTCCAAAAACCGGCCAACAACACTTCGCACCCGGATGTTCTCTGACAAACCAGGAATTCCCGGGCGCAACATGCAAATACCACGAACGATCAGATCCACCTGCACGCCCGCACGCGAAACCTCGTAAAGTTTCTCGACGATTTGCAGATCAGCCAGGCGATTGAACTTCGCAACGATATGCGCCGGCCTTCCAGCGCGTTGATGCTCGATCTCACGATCGAACAGCGCATTGAGCTTCTCGCGCAGATCTACAGGCGCGACCATCAGTCTTCGATAATCGGTCTGCTCAGAAAAACCTGTCAGGTAGTTGAACAATTCAGTCGCATCTCGACCAATCACGTCGTCGACGGTAAACATTCCGAGATCTGTGTACGTGCACGACGTCGTCGGATTGTAGTTACCGGATGCGATGTGGACGTAACGCCTGAGTATGTCGCCTTCGCGCCTGACCACGAGCGTCAGCTTGCCGTGAGTCTTAAGACCCATGATGCCGTAGACCACGTGCACGCCTGCGCGGTCGAGCTTCTGCGCCCATTCGATGTTGTGTTCTTCGTCAAAGCGCGCTTTCAGCTCTATCAGGACCGTTACCTGTTTGCCTTGTTCGGCAGCCCTGATCAAGGCCGGTGGAATCGGCGAGTCTGGTCCAGTCCTGTAAAGGCAGATCTTGATTGCGACGACGTCAGGATCATCAACAGCCTGATTGATAAATCCTGTGACGCAATCATAGGTATCGTAAGGATGGTGCAGCAGTCGATCGCCCTCTCTGATTGCGTCGAAGATCGAGTCGTATTCTTCGTACCACTCAGGAACTCTCGCGCTGAATGGCGCGTCCTTCAGGTCAGGACGATCGCAGTCGTACAGCGACATCAGATCCTGAAGATGTAATGGTCCATCAAACACGTAGACGTCGTTTGCCTCGAGATCGAGCGACGACGTCAGATACTCGATCATCTCGGGTGGCATGTCCGGAGAAACTTCCAGACGCACCGGAGTACCAAACCTTCGTTGGCGTAATTCCTCCTGGATCAAGCTGAGTAAATCCTCAGCTTCTTCCTCTCTGATGTCGATATCGGCATCGCGCGTGACGCGAAACATGTGGCATGGACCAGGATCCATTCCGGGAAAGAGTGCATGAATGTTTGCTTTGATAAGCTCCTCGAGCAGTACGAACCGAGATCCCGAAGAACCGACCGGAACAAGCCGTGGCACAGTTTCAGGAACCTTGATTCTGACAAACCTCGACTCTCCGCCTTTTGCGCGGCCGATAAACTTCACATCCTTCGGCGCGCGAACCATCAAACCGATGTTCACGCTGAGCGGCGAGATATAAGGGAACGGGTGACTCGGATCGACAGCCAGCGGCGTCAGAATCGGAAACACCTTTTCTGTGAAATAGTCTTTGAGACTCTCCTTTTCATGCCGCGCCAATGATTCATACCGAATCAAAGAGATTCCTGCTTCCTTCAGTTGCGGCAAGATCTCTTCGCGCAGACAACGAGCCTGCTCGTCGACGAGGTCGAGAATTCGTCCCCTCGTCTTCGCCAATTGTTGCGACGGGGTTAAGCCGTCAAGCGAAACTACATTGACGTCATCTAACTCTTCCTTGAGTCCGGAAATTCGAATCATGAAAAACTCGTCCAGATTTGAAGAGAAGATGGACAAGAATTTCAGTCGCTCGAGCAGCGGGTTGCGATCGTCGAGCGCTTCTTCCAGAACTCTCGCGTGGAATTCGAGAAGACTCAGCTCGCGGTTAAAAAATAATTCTGACTTCGAAGCGACGGCGCTGAGGTCAGCCCGCCTGGGGAATTCATGTAACGTGGATTCTCTTTTGACGACTGTTGACATGGTTATTTGGGTAATCGTTATTGCCTGATTTTCAGAACTTCTCAATTTCTGACACAGGGAGAGCACGCCCTTGCGAAGGTTTGGGCAAGCAGTGTTCCATTCGGGGATTACGAGGCTATGAGCACGTTAAAAGTTGCTCTTTTAGGTATTTAGCCATTTCGTTGCGAAACGGCCTCGGAACTGTTGTGTACCGAATCAATGCTCTTGCGGCGTTTTGCTACTCTCTGCGTATCTCTGCGTTCCTCTGCGCCTCTGCGGTGAACATACCTTTAACCGCAGAGGCGCCAGAGGAACGCAGAGATACGCAGAGAAAACAAGTGCTCCTATAAATTTGCAACCATGGACCATCTCGCGCGTTTAGTAGCACAACCCGGGGCGACCGGGCCGCATCAGTATCCCGACAATAGATTTATCCCGACAATAGATTTTGGTGGAAAAATTTACTGTTTAAGACTGTGTTTCAGAGCAGGGGATTCGTTGACACCCCAAAAAACCGTGTGGTAACCTCGCTGTGTTTTGGCTCCGCTTAGTGTGCGCTAACCATAGAGGAGCCACCAGATACCGCACAAACTAGGAGTACTACTATTTTGATGGCAGCGAGCTTTCCTCGTCTGATGGCCCGTTTGGCTTTATTAACGGCGCTCGTCGCTTCAGCGACAAACAGTTTCGGACAGATTCCGACAGCGTCGTCTGCCCGCGCAATTCCATCCGAAGTCGAACAGTCGGAAGGACGAGTCGCACAGATCATCACGCGAGCGGAAGATCACTTCCGCAGAGGCAAGCTCAACCTCGAAGACAACAAGCGAGAGCAGGCGCGAGAAGAGTTTGATAAAGCCGTCGATTCGATTTTGGAGTCGGGCTTTGATGTAAGAGCAAGCCAACGTTTGCAGACTTACTACCTCGAGTTAGTCGAGCGCATTTATCGTGAAGAGGTACCGCTGACGCAACCGAATGCACCGGCGTCAGTCAACGCTCAGCTCGTTGCACAGAACACGCAGGATCCTGCAACTCCAAAGACTCCACCGCAGATCGGTTTTCGCGATCAGAAGTTTGAGCCTTCGCCACTCGACGACTTGAGCAAACTCGTGCTCACCGATCGGGAGAAGGAAGTTTCTGGTGAAGATCTTTTGGCGCTGGAACAAGCGCAGAAGAACGTCAACTTCTCATTCACTCTTAATCCATTAATTCAGCAATACATCAATTACTACCAGGGCCGTAATCGAAGCACGATGGAGACTGGGCTGCGCCGTTCCGGTCAGTTCATGAAACTCGCACGAAAGATCTTCGCGGAAGAAGGTGTGCCGCTCGACATCACGTGGTTGGGTCAAGTCGAAAGCGCGTGGAAAACGAAAGCAGTTTCGTGGGCTTCGGCCTCGGGACTGTGGCAGTTCATTCCGAGCACCGGCCGTATGTACCAGTTGCGCCAGAATGCATACATCGATGAGCGCAACAGCATCGAGCAGGCGACGCGCGCTTCAGCCCGGCACTTGAAAGATCTGGCGAAGCGCTACAACGGCAATTGGGAATTGGCGATGGCGGCGTACAACACCGGCGCCGGCAATGTCGATCGTGCCATCGCGCGCGCAGGTAGTGCCAACTTCTGGATGATTTATCCGTACATCGCACAGGAGACGCGCAACTACGTTCCAAACATTCTGGCGGTGATCCTGATTGCGAAGAATCCTGAGAAGTACGGATTCAAAGGCATCAAGCCGGATGCTCCGTGGTCGTACGATGTAGTGCAGGTGCCAACCGCGACGAGTTTGCAGTTGGTCGCCGAGGCAACCGATACGAACGTCGATTACATTCGCACTCTGAATCCGGAGTTGAAACGAGACACGACCCCGCGGGGCGACACCTACAACGTGCGCATTCCCGCAGGACGTGCGAAACAGTTTGCTGCGTTGATTCAGCGCATTCCGCCGGAGAGACGCGAGACGGCAAGGTTGATTTCAGTTGCGCCAGGTGAAGACTGGCAGAGTATCGCGAATCGAACCGGCATCAATGCCGCTCAGCTCCAGGCGATGAACAGCGGTGTGGATTTGAAGTCGACTACCAAGCTGGTTGCGCCGAGCGGCGGTGTGAAACTCACGAAGTGGGTCCGATCGACTGCTTCGACATCAGAAGGTGCGCCGGCTGCGGGCATCGAAACTGTGCGCGCTCGCAAAGGCGACACGATTGCGAGAATCGCTGCGGCGCGTAATCTCGACGCCAACGATGTCGCGCGGTTGAATGGCATTTCCGTTAATGCTGAGCTTCGTGCCGGTCAACAGATAAAGATTCCGTCGTCAGCGCCTGTATCATCGCGCCGTCGGTAGACAGGATTTCATGATTGTTCAGGATTGACATGTAAATCATGTCTAATCTTGTAAATCCTGTGAAACCTCACTTTCAAATCAGGAGCCGCCTCACATGCTCTTCAGAACACTCTCCGCCGCCGTCTATGGCATAGACGCCGATCTCGTCGACATCGAAGTCAATCTCACGCCGTTTCGTGGCGAAGCCGATAAAACGCCCCCGGTCACAATCGTCGGACTGCCCGACGCTGCCGTGCGCGAGTCGCGTGAACGCATACGCGCCGCAATTCAGAACTGCGGGCACTTCTTTCCATTTCAAAAGACGACGATCAACCTCGCTCCCGCGGATGTTCGCAAAGAGGGCGCGAGCTTCGATCTGCCAATCGCGTTGGGAATTCTCGGCGCCAGCGGCAATCTCGCGGAGCAGCACAACCTGATTCACGTGTTGTGCGTGGGCGAGCTCTCTCTCGATGGCCGCGTGCGAGCGATCAAAGGCGCGTTGCCGATTGCGATGCTCGCGCGAGAAGGGTCGATCCGGCATCTGATACTTCCCGAAGAAAACGCGAAGGAAGCGGCAGTGGTTGCCGGCGTGAACGTGTATCCGGTTGCAGACCTTCGCAGCGCAGTTCGTCTCGTCGCTGACTTGCGTTCGTCGAGTCCGCCTGAACCGCTGAAAGTCGACGTCGCCGAAATACTTGGACGAACCGGCCATTACAGAGTCGACTTCAAAGAGGTTCGCGGGCAGGTGTCGGCGAAGCGAGCGCTGGAGATCGCGATTGCCGGTGGGCATAACATTCTGCTCATCGGTCCACCGGGTTCCGGCAAGACGATGCTGGCGAAACGTTTGCCGACGATCATGCCCCCACTGGAGTTCGAAGCGGCACTCGAGTTGACGAAGATTCATTCGGTGGCGGGTCTAACAGGACGTGCCGGGCTCGTCACTGAACGTCCGTTTCGTTCACCGCACCACACGATCAGCGATGCGGGTCTAATTGGCGGTGGAAGTTTGCCGAGGCCAGGTGAGGTTTCACTGGCGCATCAGGGCGTGCTGTTTCTTGATGAATTACCGGAATTCGATCGCAGTGTGCTCGAAGTACTGCGGCAACCTCTGGAAGACCAACACGTAACAATAAGCCGTGCGTCCATGTCGTTGACATTTCCAGCCTCGTTCGTATTGGCAGCCGCCATGAACCCGTGCGCTTGCGGCTTTTGGAACGACCCCACGCGCGAGTGTCGCTGCTCGCCAAACCAAATTCAGCGATACGTCGGCAAGATCTCTGGACCACTGCTGGACCGCATCGATATCCACATCGACGTCCCCGCCGTAAAGTTTCGCGAGCTTCGCGGCGAAGCTGCCCCTGAAACTGATAGCTCATCAAGCATTCGCCAACGTGTGATCCACGCGCGCGAACGTCAACAACGCCGCTTCGCCGGCGAGAAGATCTTCTCCAACGCCGCCATGACACCGCGCATGATTCGCACCTATTGTCGCATCGATACCAACAGTGAAACCCTGCTCGAGAACGCCATGCGTCGCCAGGGCCTCTCCGCCCGCGCCTACGACCGCATCTTGAAAGTCAGCCGCACTATTGCGGATCTCGAAGGCGCGGAGACGATAAATTCGAACCACGTCTCCGAAGCCGTGGGCTACCGCTCGTTGGATCGAACGTACTGGACCTAGGGTTTACGGAGCGTCGTTCTTAAGTGGGTCCGGATGACGATTATGCTGCTGTATGGTCCCATCCGGATGTATGGTGGTTTTGAGGAACGTGTAATGTCGGTCCTTAGGATCCTCAAAGTATTTGTAAGTTGTGGTTCGTGCCTCGCCGTCAGGATCTTCAATCTGCTTGATAATGTCCTGTCCCCATGGAAAACCCTTAAAAATCTTAAGCGTCTTAAACCACTTCCCTTGTTTTAGATCAAATCGCGTCTCCGTCCGTTCGCATCGATTGCTTGGATTTATCTCTGAGAGCTTTTTGACAGTCTCCACACCATTACGCCAGAACGTCCACGTATCCGACTCTTCATCGTACTTGTATTCGCCCCTGATTGTGGTTCCATCTTTCGTGAATGTGATTTCCAGGCTGTCAAGTTGTGGTGGGTTTGGGTTTCTAACATTCGTTAAAGAGTATGGTTCGCCCGCGAACGTGTAAAAGCCGTTTCGTTTACCTCTCCCCTGGTCCAGACGATAGAAACGAATCTCGTACTCCCATTCACTGAGAACAACGATATCGACGAATGTTTCCAGGGTCTTGATTTGCCTGATTGACTGAGACGTGTAACCGCCTTTCTCGCCGGGCTCGGTAATCACACGCTGCGGCCGCGCCGGGTCGCGTATCAATTCGGTGGGCAGTCTTGGAAAAAAGGTGAGCGCGAGGACATCTGGAGTGTAGGTGTCGCGAGTAATAACCCGCTCATTAAGAGTGATTTGACCCTTATCGCCATTATCCGACACGAGACCGACGCCAACGGTATGCTGGATTGACGCGAATGAGGAGTTTGTCGAACGCAGACGTCTGCCGCCCCAATCAGGGCAGCCTCCTCTTTCTGTGGCCGTGCCCGCAGGTAAATCCATCGTGCAGACCATCAACAGCCCAACGATGAGCATACAAAGAAGCCGGATGTAAAAAAGACCTGTTTTGGTTTTCATGGTATGGGAGCAAAATGCGGCGCTTTAGCCGCGCGTGACTCACTCATTATTGATTCTGCGGTCCAGGGGAGCAAGACTTTTCTTCCGTTGCAGGTTCCTTTGAGTTATCGCTTAATGCGTCGCCTCTTGTCACACGCGCGCGTATCACCTATCCTGCAACCCAGCCGTCTGAAAGTATTGATTCGGCTGGGACAATCACTATTTTTAGGGTCGGGTAAGGCAACGACGCGCGCGAAGGGCCGCATCACAGCCGCGTTGAGGGTACTGAGCCTTCGCACCGCATCCCCACGCGGGCATTTCAGAGGAAACAGTACTGCTCCCTTGAAACTCGCGGAATCGTGAGGTTCGTAGCCAAAACAAGCTCGAAGTTTTGTGAAATTTCTTACGAGCTTGCCCGAGCAGGCGTCACGTGACCGCAGCCGAAACCGAGACACCGCAAACGACAGATTATGAGCTGGCTCAGAAAGCCGCCCAGGGCGATATGGGAGCTTTCGAGGACCTTTACCAGCGCCATAATCGTCGCGTCTACTCCCTCTGCCTGAGGATGACGGGCAATGTGTCGGAGGCTGAAGATCTCGCACAAGAGGTCTTCATTCAGCTCTTTCGAAAAATAGGCAGTTTCCGGGGTGAATCAGCCTTTACGACCTGGCTACACCGCCTGACGGTAAATCAGGTGCTCATGCACTTCCGCAAACGCGGAGTACGCATGGAGACCACGACTGAAGACGGCGAAACGCCGGTTCAGATAGTTAAAGGCACGGAAAACCCCAATTCCATGCCCGTAGTTGACCGCATAGCCCTCGACAAGGCTATTGCCCAACTGCCGCCCGGTTACCGCACGGTGTTCACGCTTCACGACATCGAAGGGCATGAACACGAGGAAATTGCCAGGATGCTGGGGTGTTCGGTAGGTACGTCGAAGTCGCAGCTACATAAGGCCAGGATGAAATTACGGACGCTTCTGAGGCAACAGAATTTGAGTGAATAGCCTCGAAGCTAGTAGCCAGCGGGTCAAGTTAGTCGAAACAACGCAGTCTTCCCTTGATTGATGACAACCGGTAACAAGTTCTGTCGCAGACAGTTTGTTCGGATTGTGCGCTTAATTAAGACAGAACGAAGGTGGTAAGCAATGAACTGCGAGACATGTCAGGAACTCATCCACGATCTGATTGACGGATCGATTAGCCAGACGGATGAGTTCACTCTCAATACGCACCTGAAGCAGTGTCTGGATTGCGACAGTGTTCGCCAGGACCTGACGTCCATCGTCGGTTTCTGCCGAACGCAGCGCGGCCAGTATGAGGCGCCGCCCAATGAAAGGGCGCTCTGGCTTCGCATCCGGAACGTCATCGAGGCGGAGATTCCAGGCCGTATCGCCGCCACTCCGGCGCCGCGACGATCATTTCTCGGCCGGCTCATGGGCCACACTTGGGAGCTCTCATTGCCGCAGTTGGCGACCTCGGCAGTCGCGATTGTATTGTTGGTTTCACTTGCAACCGTGGTGGGCCTGCGTCGTTGGGGTGGGTATACAGTTCCAGCTACTGTTACTCAGGTTGCAGCCTCGAACGAAAACGATCAGGTATGGCAACGACAGCAGCAGGTGATCAGTTACTGGAATCAGCGAATTGAAGTTAACAAGGTGCGCTGGAGTCCTGAGATGCGCGCGACTTTCGATCGCAACATGAAGTTCATCGACGAGGCCGTCGCCAATGCGCTCGAAGACTTGAAGCGAAATCCACACGATGAGGTTTCCGAGCAGATGCTCAACGAAGCGCTGAACGACAAGCTCACGTTGCTGCAAGATTTTTCTGATTTGTAATACTGAGTCCCCGGAACTGTTTTGATTAAAAGCCCCACACGAATGAAAATTGGATTCTTAACCTGGCGCACATCAATTCGCGCCGGCGCTTTTGCAGTTGGTGCTCTCCTCGCGTTGACCTTCACCGTTCAGGCGCAACAAAAACTTTCGAAGCGATATCCCGTTGCAAAGAATGTTCGGATTGAGTTGAGAAATGTCTCCGGCACAATCGTGGTTGAATCGTGGAATAAAGACGAGATACGTCTTTCCGCGACAATCGAGTCGAAGAAAGCTCACGTCGTTCCAAGGCAGAGCGATCAGAGCCTGGTAGTCGATGTGATGAGCGACAATCGCGGCATGGGCGGCGATGTGGGCGACATCAATTTCAAACTACAGGTTCCGGTTAATTCATCGGTGGATTTGGAAACCGTTCGCGGCAACATCTACGTTAGCAACATTAGTAGTGGTCTGGTAAGAGCGCACGTGTCGTCAGAAGGCGACATCGAGCTCACCAACATCGCTGCTTCACACGTGATCGCACAGAACGTTATCGGAAACATTTTCTTTGACGGCGAGTTTTCACGCGGCGGCACGTACGAATTCAAGTCTAACAAGGGCGACATCACGATTCGCATTCCCGGGAATTCGGATTTTCGCTTAGTCGCTGCGTCACCTGCGCGAAGGATTGCGTTGAATGATTTTTGGAACAACAACTTCAAGTCGCAGGATGGCAGAAGAGTAACCGGCGATGTTGGCGACGGGCGTTCATCTGTGTCTGTAACCAACTTCAGCGGACAGATTACGTTTATGCGAAGGTAAGTGCTTTGTATTGAATCGTGGTCGGGGACGTTGCGAGTAAACGCGACGTCCTTTTTTTGTTTCAGATTGCGGGAAACACAGCTACTATGAGCGCGATGATTAAACTTCTGTTTCTTGTTGCTCTGTTCGTTATTCCGGTCTTCCCTCAAGCTGCTCCTGAAACCCAATTACTCACGCGTACCACGACACGCCGCGAAACGGCTCGCTTCGCATACGGCGGCACAGTGACTTTGATCGGAGCGCCGAGAGGTTCAGTGACAGTTGAGGGCTGGTCGCGCAACGAGGTTGAGCTCACGGCTAATATCGAGCTGAAAGGACCGACAGAGGCTGACCTGGACCAACTCGCCGCGGTGAATAGTTTTGTTTTTGACGAGGATCTAAATCACATAAGCATTCTCACAACCGGCACACACGATCGCGTTTTCATGAAGCGAACAGCCAAGAACTTTTCTAAAAAGCTTCTCAACCTGCCGTGGAAGATCGACTATCGTCTGCGCGTTCCGGCGAACACGGATTTGGAAATCAATGCGGGGCATGGTGACGTGAAGCTTTCGGGTGTCGAAGGCGCAATGCGCGTGAGCGCGACTGAGAGTGAGACCGCGTTAACGCTGACTGGTGGCGTCGTCTCAACTACCATCACCGCAGGCGTTATTAATTTGACCATTCCCTCTCGGAGCTGGCGAGGCAGTGGCGCAGATATTCGCATCGCCTCGGGAACGATAAACGTCGATCTGCCACACGGCTTCAGCGGTGACATTGACGCAGAAGTCTTGCGTACGGGAAAGATCGTGAACGCCTACGACGGCCTCGCCTCACGCGAGAAACCCGGCATCACGGAACGCACCGTCCGCGCCCGCGCCGGCGCCGGCGGCCCGTACTTCAAGTTCACCGTCGGCGACGGAACTGTGAATATCCGGAAGAGTGGTTCTTAGATCTTTGTGCTCTTTTACGGTAGGCGTTGTACCTGGATGCGGTCAGTACCACCTGCGGTAGCGGGTGGGTCAACCGTCCAATAACGTATCGATGCTCATCACCGACCCACCCGCTACCGCAGGTGGTACTGACCGCATCCAGGTACAACGCCTACCGTAAAAGAGCACAAAGATCTAAGAACCACTCTTCCGGATATTCACAGTTCTGTCGCC